>JAMPAW010000299.1 GCA_023666975.1 Clostridium sp. | reverse complement strand
TTTAATAATTGTTATAAACTATCATAAAAATTACCGTCAACCCTTGAAAAAAATTTATGAAAGTCAACTTTGTTTTGTTCATAATTTCATTTTATATTGTTTCCCCTGTGATTACAAGTGCTAATAAGGGAAAAATGAGGGAAAGGAAAAAACTATAATATCTAGTAACAAATAATGAAAAGCTAATGGAACTGAAAGATATGCTTAAATTTAGAATACAAGAAGCTGATGATATGAATGTTATTTCCGCAAGTTATAATATGTACCATAACTGCATTGACATTACTACCTTTGACGGCTATATATTATTTGTGTACTGTACCAAACCCGCATAACTGGATATTTTTCACCAAAATCTGCATTACCCTGAAAAAGGAATCCCCTCCTTATTTCCATTATATTTTCGTGTATTGTTGTTTAAATCCCGTTGTCAGATGTGTTGTAAGTTCTCCTATTTGAAGGATATTTATGGGTGGATGCCACAAGGCGGCCTCCACAGGAAGGGCAGGTACTTTCTGCATCCTAACAAGTTACGGCGCAATGTAAGCTCTTTTGCCTTTGTTCGGACTGAAAGCAGTCCGTAATGCCGATATGTACAAACCTTTTTGGCGGAACGCTTCCCTGCCGTTTTCCTTATATTTTCTGATTAGACGGTTCACGTGTCTTTTGGTGATGCCAAGAGTCAGTGCTGCTCTGTCCTTGTTGCCGTTTTCATCCACCAGTCGTTTGATTACCTCATATTTTCTCTGTTCATCCATTGTAAGATTCACCTTTCTGATAATATCGCCTCCCTTCTCAGGAGAATATTTTACCACACTTTGGGACATTTTCATTTGTGGTCTACTGAGACATTATCATAAATGGCTTATATAATACTTAGACAAATGTCTTTAGCGTGTTGACAAAAATAAAAATATCAAGTATGATATTTTGCGAAATGTAAAGGAGGTGCTGTAATGGATTATATACACGAAATGAGAAAAATTGCCAAAGAAAACGGTGGCATTATTGATAATAAAAGTGCAGCTTCAGCAGGTATTTCTCGTGCTATGCTTTCAAAATTGTGTAAAGAAAACAAAATACAGCGCCTAATGCGAGGTCAGTATATTTTTGCTGATGATATACAGGATGAACTTTTGTCGATAGAACTTCGCTCTAATCAACTAATCTTTTCGCATGAAACGTCACTTTTTCTTCACGGAATTTCTGATCGAATACCGTTTGAACATTCCGTAACAGCTCCTTCCGATAAAGTGCCGTCAAAAGTAATTCAACAGGATTGTAAAATTTATTATATCAAACCCGAATTATTTGAACTTGGAAAAATTAAACTTACTACACAATTTGGAAATGAAGTAACCGGTTACGATTTAGAACGAACAATTTGTGATGTGATTCGCAGCCGTAATAAAGTCGGAAGTGAAACTTTTCTTGCCGCACTGAAAATGTATGCGGCTGATTCAAGAAAAGATCTTAATAAGCTAAACAGCTATGCAAAAGAAATGAAAATCGCAGGTATAGTCAGGAAATATATGGAGGTGCTTTTATGAACAATGCAATGAGTCTAAAAGCTAAGATACGCAATATTGCCAAAGATAAAAATATCCCTGCTCAAGTTATACTTCAAAATTATATGTTTGAGCGACTTCTCATCCGACTTTCAAGGTCTGAATATAAAAATAAATTTGTTTTAAAAGGCGGGATGCTTGTCGCTGCAATCGTTGGGCTTGATAACCGCGCGACTATGGATTTAGATGCTACCTTGAAAAATTTGCCCCTTACACCCGAAGCTATTGAAGACGTCTTACGGAAGATTATCGCTGTCGATGGTGAAGATGATGTTGAGTTTTCGTATATTTCCATAGTACCTATCCGTGAAGATGATATTTATGGTGGATACCGTGTAATGCTAAATGCCAGATACGATACGATTGTCACACCGCTGTCCATTGATATTTCTACAGGAGATGCTATTACGCCCAATCCGGTTAAGTTTATATTTAGTGAGATTTTCGACAGCACAAAATCTTTTGATTTATGGGCCTATAATATTGAAACTGTTATGGCGGAAAAAGTTGAGACAATTCTTCGCCGTAGCGTATTTAATACCCGTCCAAGAGATTTTTATGATGTCTATATTCTTGCGACAACTCAGAAATTTGCTAAAAAACTATTTCTTGAAGCAATAGCTGCAACAGCAAAACACAGAGGAACAGAAGCGCAAATAGCGGATGTAAGTAACATTATCAAAAATATATCCGAAAGCAAAGAACTTCATGATATGTGGAATAAATATCGCCGGCAATTTTCCTATGCAAAAGATATTGAATTTGACGATATTGTATCAGAACTATTGAAGTTGATGTAACTGTCAGGAGGAAACGAGAACTATTCTCCCTGCCGCCGCTGGTTCTATGCAAAAATTAACTCACCATTTATGATTTCATTTGCTCTGCTTTGGATACGATTCATCCTCCCTATCCATTTAATTGGATTTTCCACTTTGAGTTTTTCAGTTATGCATTCTCTTTCGGCAAGCTGTTTTACCAGTCGAGAAAATTAAGGGGAACCGGAATACATTGTTTGGTTTCCTCCAGAATCAATTCGTAAGAGCTTTTTGAAAATGTTGGTAGTCTTTAGAGGAGTTCCAGTTACCGCCCCAAGTAAACCCATGTTCCTTAAACAGCTTATAGCACAGGTCATTTTCGTCAATTTTATAGGGAAAGGAGGCGGAGCGGTCGGCATAGTTGATAGCCGCTACGGGGGATATTTTTTCGCTTCCGTCCGCTTCATAGGTTACATAAGGGTTATAGAAGGGATTGATGTCAATGGCCAGTCCATAGGCATGTTTGGAGAGGCGGGTGCTGTTATCCACATTGCGGTAGTTAAAGCAGGAGGTGTTGTTGTCCTCCATGGAGGCGGTGTCATCCCCGTCATATTCGTCAATCAGCCGTACCTTTTCCAACTGATATTCGTTTGCATACAGCTCGTAAAAAATTTCTGTTAAATCCTGTGCAATGGCTCGATTGCAGATAAGCTCTCCTTCTGCCGGATTTCCTTCAAAATCATAATGCAGAATATGCACATAAGAAAGCTCATCAAGGGAAATCACCGGTTCTTCGGCGGCCTCACCGGTATTCGGATAAGAAACACCTGTAATATATCGTCTTAAATTGTCAGAAAGGGGCTCATAGTAAAAGGAGGGCTGACAGGTAACGCGGTTTTCCTCCTGGCTTGCGCCGTTTAAGGAGGCGCCGATAAGCCCGGAAGCCTCGGTTTCGCCGTCCGAAGGCTGCAAGTTTTCCGTCGTTTTGTCGGCGTCTATCGTTTCATCCGAGATAGTCCCCTCTGAAAAATCTTCTTCCGGTCCGCCGTCGTTCTCCGGATTTATTGGAATAGTATCCGCCTCCGAATCATTACCCTCCGGAGGAAGCTCCTGAAGCTGTGTATCCAGCGGCTTATTGAGTTCCGGGTTTTGAGCGGCATATTCAGACAGGCTCAGGGAATTCCTCTGGGTAAAGAAGCGAAAGGCAATGACAAACAGCAATATGCCCAGCAGCGTTAATCCCATTTTTATTATTTTTTCTTTATCTATATTCATTGTGCTCCTATCTGTGCGCAACGGCGCACATAAAAATCAGGG
>JAMPAW010000298.1 GCA_023666975.1 Clostridium sp. | reverse complement strand
TTCCTATCATATAAGTCGGCATAGGAAACAGATACGGTTTTACTCCTAAATCTTTTTTCATGGCAATCTCTCCTTTTCAAAATCTGCGGAATTGACTTTTTCCGCTTGTGATATTATAATCATAGCAAGAATTGTCAAAAAAACAAGTACGCACCTTTAAGTGTGGTACTTACATCAAGGTTATATACTTACCTAAAGGAGAGTGCGATATGAATATAGAGTGCATCAAAGATGCTAATTTAGCAGAAACAGGATTTAGTTATACCATGTCCCTGATTCAAGGCAAATATAAGATGTTTATTCTGTATGCGCTAATGGGATTTGAGGTTGTGCGTTTCAATGAGCTGCAGAAATATATCAAAACGATTTCATACAAGACATTGAGTTCCACCCTAAAGGAATTAGAGGCAGATAATCTCGTTCATCGTGAGGAATATCCCCAAATTCCACCCAAAGTTGAATACAGCCTGACAGAGCGTGGTAAATCGTTAATCCCTATTCTGGATCAAATGTGTGAATGGGGCGAGAAAAACCGCCTTTGAAATTCATAGAAAGTATTCCTTATATCGGCAATGCCCGTCAATTCTAATCTTGGACGGGCATTGTCAATTTTGTATTATATATTGTTTCTGTGTAAAGAGAAGTTTCCTTGCCTCCAAAGCCAATATTTTACAATGTGCTTCAATACATCGCTATTCCCATTTTGGTTATTCTAATATTGCTTTATGAAATGTTTTCTTGCCTTTTTTAATTACAATCCCATATTGTAAGTTTGTCCTTGAAATCTTTAAGTCTATAGAAGAAATTTTTTCATTATCTATGGAAACGCCACCCTGTTCAATCAATCTTCTTGCATCTCCTTTGCTTTTTGCAAGCTTACAGGTCGTCAGTATATCTATAACAGACAGCTCTGTATCTGTCATGTTGATTTTTGTAGACGGCATATCCATATCAAAACCATTTCCGACAAAAAGAGAATGAGAAACTTTTTTGGCTTTTTCAGCTTCCTCATGTCCATGCACAAGTGCAGTCAATTCATATGCCAAAATTTCTTTCTTTTCATTGATTTTATTTTCATCCCAATGTTCCATTTCTTCTATTTCGTCTAGTGGCAG
Source organism: Clostridium sp. (assembly GCA_023666975.1). The sequence continues at coordinate 2,532 of JAMPAW010000298.1, read as the reverse complement.
AAAAGTAAGCATTTTCATGCATTTCATCACATCTTGGTCGCCAATATTTCTCCAATATTGAAAAAACTCAAAAGGCGAAGTTTTATCCGGATCGAGCCATACTGCTCCTTTTGCGGTTTTACCCATCTTATTTCCTTCGCTGTTCATAAGCAGAGTAATAGTCATTGCAAATGCATCTTCGCCTGTCTTTCTGCGAATAAGGTCTGTTCCGGCTAACATATTGCTCCATTGGTCATCGCCGCCAAACTGCATATTACAGCCATATTGGTTGTGCAGATACAAAAAATCGTATGCCTGCATAATCATATAATTAAATTCAAAGAAACTAAGCCCTCTTTCCATCCGCTGTTTATAGCATTCTGCACGAAGCATGTTATTAACAGAAAAACATGCACCTACGTCGCGGAGTAATTCCACATATTTTAAATCCAGTAACCAGTTAGCGTTATTTACAGCGATTGCTTTATTTTCACCAAAATCAATAAACCGCTCCATTTGTTTCTGAAAGCAGTCGCAATTATGCTGAATTGTTTTTTCATTCATCATAGAACGCATATCCGTTCTTCCTGATGGGTCACCGATGAAACCTGTGCCGCCACCAAGCAGCACAACCGGTTTATTTCCTGCCATTTGTAAACGCTTCATTAAGCAAAGTGCCATAAAATGCCCTACATGAAGGGAATCCGCAGTCGGGTCAAAGCCAATATAGAATTTTGCCCCTCCATTATTTATCAATTCCTTAATCTGCGCCTCATCTGTAACCTGGGCGATTAAGCCTCTTGCCTGTAATTCTTCATAAATCTGCATCTTTCTTTTCCTCCAATCAAAAAATCCCCTGACCGTCTTTTGGACGGCCAGAGGACGAAGGTTCTTCGTGGTACCACCTCTGTTCGGGCATTCCTCGCAAAATACCCCTCATCATGTGCAAACACACATTAACGCTGTATCGGGCGTACCCGTCTATCCCTACTGATTTCTGTTCAGGAAGCAGCTCGGGAATGTATTCAAACAGACCTATTTATATCCTCACACCAACCGGATATTCTCTGAAAAATTTATCCATTCTACTTGTTTCCTTCATCGCTTTATCCATTATCACTATGAAATAGAGTATAGCAGGACAATTCATAAAAAGAAAGTCACAAAATGTTACTTATGTGTCATTTTGCAGATATTTTAAAATATCTGTTGGCAAAGTTTTCTTAATCATTTTCATCAACTGCTTTTTATCTTCTTTCATTCCATCCAAAAGCCACTTGATTACCATATCTGTTCCGCCTCTTGCCGCTATTTCTATGGCGAACTGCATTTCTGGCTCTGAAATGCAGGCACCTTGTTCTTGTAAATATTTTTCATAGGTCTTTTGGGTGATTGAAATATCGCATTCCCTTAATCCGTTGACATCATTGCTGCTGTAGGCATGGCAAAGCACATCGGATTTTGAAGCACAAAAATCAAGATAATTTATCATAGCACTATCCCAATCCTGACCTTGAATAATCATTCCAAAGCTATTATCAAAAAATTGTTTAAAATACCACTCTACTAAATCATATTTGTCCGTAAAATGCCGATAAAAAGTTTTTCTGGATATTCCTGTCAAATTTATGATTTCATTGACTTGAATCTCATCCATGTTTTTTCTTTTAAGCAAAGATTCTAATGCATTTGCAAATTTAAGTTTGGTATTTAATCTTTTCTTTGATTCCATTATGCCTCCTATAAAATGATAAGTCTTTCTCTCCCGCCTTTTTCATAAATACAAGCGTAAATCTTTCATTTATGACTTCTGTTTTTCCAGGCAAAAGGAGCTGCCCCCTAATTACTTAGTGAGACCCCCACATAAACTCTAATAATTGTATTATCCACGCAATAAATGTTTGATTGGATTTCTTGAAGTTCCAAAAGAACCCGTTGATTGGAAATGCGCCTGCAATCTGATGAAACTGGAATTTACCTATTTTGATTGTACCATTTTCAAGAACTTCCTATCATTCAATTGTTCATTTGTAAGAAATTCTCCATTATAAAACATTGCATAAGATGTGCATGGACTTGGCGCTGTCTGTGCCTGTTCTTTGCTTTGAATATGAATCGCCTTAAATGGAATATGATTCTCTAAAGCAGTCTGTTCAACAATAGGTACATATTTCGCATTAAAAGGGCATTGGCTTGTATAGTAAAGAACATATCCATTTTCTTCAATATGAGGGTGTCTTGCAGCTTCCGTAAATTGTGGAATCACCGCCTTTTCGTCAAAAGGAAAATACATTAGATTGATGCCCACGTCTGATACATCAGCAACTTTAAATCCTTTATGCAATAAGTGCTTTGGATCGGATAAAAATGGTTTCTTCTTTGCGGAAGAAAGAATACAAAGTCCTGATTTCCCTTTTTCTTTAGAATCGTTAATACACGCATTCAGTAAATCATTTGAGTATCCATGTCCTTTGAATGAACCTGCTACCCAGAAGCAATCTATATACATATAGTTTTCCGCAATAATAGGAACCCACGCATTTTCTGCCGGAA
>JAMPAW010000297.1 GCA_023666975.1 Clostridium sp. | reverse complement strand
GTGTCTTCCTTTGTGCGACGATACAAGTGAGCAGATAATTCCATTCATTTTCTCGACAGGATGTAAGTATAGCATGAAATCTCCCTTATGACAAGATTTTTTTCTGCGAATCATGCCATAAACTCACGGTCGCCATGCAACACAGTATTGACCGAATATTTCTATCTGATAACCGCAGTCTGCCAACTTCTGCGACTGCTCCTTTTCAACAAGATACGCCTGATGCCCGCCAAGGTTGTCATAATCAACACCTATCGTATAAATATCAAAGCATATTACATTCAAAAAGGCGCTGGGATAATTGGAATATTCCACCGTATCCAGATAAGCCTGCTGCGGAGTACCAGAAAAATAAAGAATCTGCGGATAGTAAACGCTGTCTGTAACATTGACATCCTGCATACCGTTCTGCCGAATGAATGCGACACATTCCTGCACACCGTCACGGAAATCAGCTGCTGCCGCCGTATTGTACTGAGTAAAATAATATCTCGCAAAAAGAAGGAAGGACAGCACTGTCAATAACAGCCAAGATGCACCGATAGATCAAACAACCGTATACATGCCAAACATCTATCTTACAAACAAATCAGCAGCAGCAAGCTCCCGCATTTGTCCTATCACTTTCTCGTATGGCACAGTATCTGCCGCAAAATAATTTGTGATCGCCTGATAGTCCTCTCTGTAAAAAGAATTATCGCAAAATTCCAGAATAACTGCAGGTACATTAACCGCATCCTGTGCCGACGGGCATGTCTGCATTTTAGAGCGCTGCTCTCTCACATCCTTTATCAGGGCGGCAAATCCATCGTCAAATTTTATCAGGGGAGTCAACTTGTAAACATCATACAAATGTCGGGAGCAGCGCCTTGACTTTCCCTGAAGATAATAGTCACACAGGGCAAAAACCTTATCTATATAAGTCCGCTCCAGAGACTGTAAGTTCATGGTAAACTTATTTAAAGAAAACTGCTCTGTCAAGTCTGTCCTTCCCCTTCCTTCCAGATAATCCCCGATATAATTGCGAATTTCTACGGCCTGCGTAGGGAAAGAATAGGATCCCAAAGCTGTTTCCAGCTTTACATACTGTGGCAGCCTGTCGTCCTGAATACCAAATACCGACCTATAGGAAAACAGATATGCATTATAATCCCTGTCGCTCTGCGCTTCCTCCCAGTTAGCAACCGGCATCCCCAACTCCTCACTGATCCCTTTCAGAACAACATTTTTTAATTTCTTCCTCCTATGCTCCCCGATATATTCATTGAAGGTAATATCAATATCCTCGGAAAAACGATCTATCACTTGAAAGCCTTTCGACAGGGACGTACCCCCTTTGAACACACAGTTCTTTAACTGCTCCGAAAGCAATTTTAAAATCAGTGTCACATAATAATCCTTTTCCACTACAGACGGAATCCTCCCACTGCTGTCAGCCGCCTGCTCAATCATGTTCCTGAATGTTTCCCGATCCCTGTGTAAATACATATTAATAACCATGCCCTTCCGCAACCTACGAATTTGGGTCACAGGCACAAATTTGCGACTGAAAACCAAATGTAACTCCTGTTTCATAAATTGCCTTATATATCTTCAACGGATAATTTGTAAGGAATCTGTCAACTACTGTTTTTGTAAGAGCATGCTCTCTTATATAACCGGTAAGAATCCGCCCGCAGACCTCCGGTTCCTCCTCTGCACACTTTTCCAAATCTTTCAGGCAGTCCAAAAGCTGCAGAACAGTCACATTTTCATCCGTCACCTCCACCACAGGACGTCTCAAAATATACTTGCGGTTCTTTATTGTAAGCTCCCGAACCGGCGCCGGTGCATAATTACTGGTGATCTCCTCCATAAGAGGCACCTGTGTAGACAGCCCCATGCGGTTCGCCAAAGTATATCCTGAATAATACCCTATTCTTTTTCCCCTGCGCCTGACATATTTATGGAATGCTACCGTATCTGCCGTCAAGACCATCCTTCCCCCCAGAAAATCTGTTTTAGGGAAGTAATAGATTCCGGCTTCAAATCTACACAAGATGCCATCGTCAGTAAGCCGCTTCAAGTGATACCGAAGATTTTCTTCCGATAATCCAGGAAGGACAATATCCCCGGCAAAGATTGGTTCTCCCGGTTCATAATTTTCTTTCAGATAGTTATACAGCATAGGTTTGGCCCTCTCGTTTTGTAACATGATAATTTACTTATTGTTAGCGTATCCCAAATTCGTAATACTGTCAATGGAAAAAAGCGGTATCCCCATACCGATCTGACAATTACCGTTTTTGCCCTAACCGTTTCAGCTTTACCGCGGCAATGTCCCTGAAATCCGTAAGTCCCGTTACCCCATATGGGATGAGCACCACAAAATATGGCAGCATATATTGATTTGCCGCTTCCCAGAAGATATGAAACAGAAAGCCCCCGATAAAAACTACCATAAAAAGACAATCAGTGACTCGTAGTCGCCTGATGATCAAATAAAGAACCGCCCCCGCATAAATGGCAAGCTCATAAATCCTAAGGTATTCATTCAACACGGAATGGGATGCATCCAGCGATTTCCCCGGATCATTGGACAAAAAACGCCTGACAGGGGCGGAATACCGAATCTCTGTATTCGGATTATTTTTCAAGCTTTTCTCAACCACACCAATCGCATCAAAGGATGGATTCATCCATTCCGAACATATCTTCTTATAAAAAAACTTCACACAATATTTCGGATCTTTCAGGAAACCGTAAATTGACTCTTTTATCGCCGCCTTGGATAACGCATCTGTCGCCTCTGCATCACAGCCATTGTCCCAATACACATCCCGGCAAAAGAAATTATTCCATCCCTCTGCAGCTCCTCCTGTCTGAAGTCCCACGGCGATCCACGCTGTTTTGGGTGCGCCTACTTTATCGGTCCCCGTATACTTTGCAAGGCTTCTGTTTGCCGCTGTCATTGACAATGCATATACAGCCAATATACCAACCGTCAGCAGGACGTTCCGAAAAACAACTTGTTTTTGGGCCTGCTTCACCGAATAAAGAAGGATAATGCACAGTTCCGCTATGGTAAAAATAATCGCATTGTTCTTCATCAAAATAGAAAAAACGTTTAAAACTACTACAAACAGGAAATTGAGCCACAGGCGTCCTTCTTTTGTCAGAAACCGAAGTAAAAAATAAGCGGAGGCAAAGGATAGAGCAAGCGACACCAGGCTTCCGTAAATATAAGTCACATAAAGGGAAAGTGGGAAAAAGAGCATCAAAATGACCCCGATATGATATTGCTCCCGGCCAAACATAAATCTTGTGTTTTTGACAACAAAATATATAATAAGCCATAAATACAATACATTCAGTATCTGAAGGGCATAATAATTATTGACCCCAAAGAAGGTAAAAATCAACTTTACATATCTCACAAAGCTATACTGAAACGGGTACAGGTTCATATATCCGAAAGGTTCAAACTGGGAATAAATCCCTTCCATCATGTCCGATGCAATCCATGTTATATAGTATTGATCACCCCCGGGATAAAGGCTCAGGGCAAAAACAAGACAAATATTCAGCAGAACATACACCGATCCGATCATATAAAACATTTTCTTGCTGACCGTCAGCCCGATCCGCTTTGAAAGCATCAAAACAAAAATGATCAAAAC
>JAMPAW010000296.1 GCA_023666975.1 Clostridium sp. | reverse complement strand
CTAAGATTTTGGGGATTTTTTAAAGTATGGTACAAAACTTTCAGTTAATTAAGGCGCAGGATTTGACGTTTACGATTAACTTTATAGTTTCACAGAAATATCCTTTACCGAAAGGGAGAAAATAGAATGTATGATTATTTAGTAGTAGGTTCCGGCCTATACGGAGCAGTATTTGCTCATGAAGCGAAAGCCGCTGGAAAAAATGTACTTGTAATAGATAAACGCCCGAATATTGCAGGGAATATTTATACGGAAAAAATTGAAGGCATCGATCTTCATAAATATGGAGCGCATATTTTTCATACGAACGATACAAAGGTATGGAATTATATTACCCGGTTCGCCGTGTTTAATCGTTTTACCAATTCCCCGGTCGCAAATTATAAGGGAGAGCTTTATTCATTGCCTTTCAATATGTATACGTTCAATAAGATGTGGGGAGTTGTGACTCCTGAAGAAGCCGTAGCTAAGATCGAAGAGCAAAGGGCAGAGGTCATCGGAGTTCCGCAGAATCTTGAAGAGCAGGCAATTTCGCTTGTTGGCAGAGACATCTATGAAAAACTTGTTAAAGGCTATACAGAAAAGCAGTGGGGGCGCAGCTGCCGAGAACTTCCCGCGTTTATTATCAAACGCCTCCCGGTAAGACTGACATTTGATAATAATTATTTTAATGCTCTTCACCAGGGAATCCCGATCGGCGGATATACCAAAATGGTAGAAAAACTTCTTGAAGGAATTGAAGTTCGATTGAATGAAGATTATCTTGGAAAAAAATGTGTATATGATGCAATGGCAGATAAGGTTATTTATACAGGCGCTATTGATGCATACTTTGATTATTCTCTTGGATGCCTAGAATATCGTTCTGTCAGATTTGAGAATGAGATTCTGGATATTCCAAACTTTCAGGGAAATGCAGTGGTGAATTATACAGATCGAGAGATACCATGGACACGTATTATTGAGCACAAATGGTTTGAATTCGGCAAGGATGAATCTGGCAAAGATCTATCAAAAACCATTATAAGCCGTGAATATAGTTCCGAGTGGCAGCCGGGAGATGAGCCTTATTATCCTGTAAATGACGAAAAAAACAGTAAACGGTATGCCGCATATAAAAAGCTGGCTGAAAAAGAAGAAAAGGTCATCTTTGGAGGGCGGCTAGGGGAATATAAATATTATGATATGGACGCGGTGATAGCAGCTGCACTCAAACTATGTGAACGGGAACTATGATATATAAGTACTTCGATGGCTGTGTCGAAGCTTTCCGGTCTACATAAAAGGATATGGTTATGAATGATGTTCGTATTGCGTTAATAATTTGTACATATCATCGAAAAGAATTTGTGGACGCAAACATTGCACAGTTACTCGCGTCAAACTTTTTTGATCATGAGGATAAAAAATATTTCAGCCGCCTTTATATTTACGTTGTTGATAACGGTTTCGATTTTGAACCCCAAAACGGTCCTTATTTGTATATTGTGCGTAATTCAAAAAATACAGGCGGATCCGGCGGCTTCCAGCGTGGTTTGGAGGAAGTCCGAAGGTCTGACGTTAAATTTACGCATGTGATATTTATGGATGATGATGTTCGATTTGAAACAGAATCCTTTTATATTTTGTATGATTATCTGCTGCAGATCGCCGTTTCTGATTGGGACAGACCTGTTGCAGGGAGAATGCTTTGCATGGATAAACCAAATATTCAATATACAGCTGCGGAAATATGGAATGGGGGCAAAATAAAGCATATTGAACATATGCGGGATCTGTCTGTTTTCCCGTTTGAAAGAGGAAAAGTTGAAAGAGATTCTGGCGCGGATTACGGGGGATGGTGGTTCTGCTGTTATCCGATGAGTTTTACAGAAAGTAATGATATTATGCCTTTCTTTCTTCACTGCGATGATGTAGAGTATGGCCTGAGATGTGGAAAGTCACCGATAATCATTGAGGGAGTTCATGTGTGGCATGAAACTTATGAAAAACGGATATCTCCCTTAATGCTTTACTACGATACTCGCAATCCGTTGTTTGTAAATCAAATCCATGGGACAGGAGCATCTCCAGAGTTCATTTTTGCGGAATGGAAAATTACAATATCCAAATATCATGCAATGAAAGATTGGATATCTGAATATTATGTGATATCTGCTATGAACGATTTTTTGAAAGGAGTAAGTTGGCTAAAAAAAATTGACTCAGCAAAGCGACATAAATATCTCCAAAAAATAAAGAGTAATCGATATAAGAACGCAATTTTTTGGAGGATCGTGGCAAGAAGATTTAGAAAGTATGTTTTGCGTTCCGCATAATAACATGATACGATAGTAAATCAATAAGATGCAACAATATAAATATCCAAAGCAGAGGTAGAACTCTATAAGCAATGAGCATTTGAGATGTCATTATTAATTATAGATCGTGTAAAATTGTAAAATGGGGTCAAGGCTACAACGGAACCGTTTTTACAGAAAAGGCGGATGCAGGTGAGAGTGGGAACAGTATTGTTAAAGGGATCAATAATATTATTTGAATTAGTATCTGCTGATTAAACTTTATATGCAGTCATCGACCATAAAAGTTTCTTTAAAACGAGATTATCATATCTTACACGCCGATACCTTGTTGGAGCCTTTAAAAACAGCATCCTTATTTTGTGTACTCCGAATGCATATCTGCGTCCATTTTGGCAACAATACCGATAATTTGCAATACTTAAAAATATCTGCGGGACTTAAAATTTCAGAAGCAGGAGTAACTTGTCATGAGGCATTATCCTGCTTCTTTTTAGTGGTAAAATTTTTCAAATAGGAAAGCGATATACTTGTAACGTTTGGTAAGACGAGGTATAATAATGGTATTACATGAGTGGATAAAGATAAGGGGGCTAGGTATGGCTGATTATTTGGCAAATGCATGGGAAGAACTACTGGATCTGCTCAAAGATAATCAGCAGACAATATTTCAAAATCCTTTGGTATGGATTGTTATCGGCTTGTCTGCTGTGGGAATATACGGATTATATGATGTGCCGAAGAAGACCAGTATGAACAGCCTTGGAAATGTGGTTCGTAAAATAATACAAACTCTTCTGGATACTACTTCGGATATTATTAATGCATTAGGGAGCCTCACAGGCTTTCTGAAGGTTGTGGAAAGTCTTTTATTTGGAAGATTAAACAAAAAAACCTTGTCTATATTAAGTAATTATGCAATTATTTTTCTTAGCATGGCCTCCTTTATGACAACATTTTCCGGATTGAATGTTGTGCTACATTGGGTGATTGCGGCATTCGTTTCTTTTGGTATCCAAGTGAGTATATTGATTTTCGGCATCAAGATTTCAGGTTATACTCAAAAACTGAAAGAAAATAAACGGAAAAGGGAAAAAACAGATGCCAATTTAGGCCATTTTAAAAATAATAACGAAAAAAAGATAGTGCGGATTATCTATAGGCGCAACTGGCCAGTCAACGATTATATTACTAAAGGATCAATAAACATCAACGGAAATGGGGCGGATAAACCGCAGTATAGTCAGGATTCTTGTGAGGGACAAAAAGGTACAACAGAAAAGCACGGCATGTGCTTATATATTGAAGAACATAAGGATCATGATAGCATGTCTTTTGCTGGTCATACTGTTGGGAATATCTGTAATGGTAT
>JAMPAW010000295.1 GCA_023666975.1 Clostridium sp. | reverse complement strand
GTAGGAACTTATACTTTTTCTGATTTAGTTGAATTATTTAAAAGCAAAACAATTCCTTATCAAATAGTTATCGAAACCTTAGATATTACTACTGATACAGCGTTGAATACTTTTATATACTATTATGAACTTTTTTGCACTGGTGTGGAATCTTTTACTTTTGCACCACAAAATCATATTGAATATAATTTTATATGTGAACATATCTGCCCATACTTTATGGGATTTAATTTAATTGATCCGCCAAGGAAAACATCAAACTATTCTCAAAAATATCAAATATCAAAATATGGATTAAAATTCTATTCTTTATTAGAAATAAATGGATACATAAAATGAAAGTCCTATTTTATCGGGCGGTTAATCCCATAAAAGCACATTGTCAACTGCATTTTCTCTTTCCAAACTATCTATATCCCAAGGTTTAACCGCCCTAACAGTAAAACTATCATCAATAATTTCTTTTAATAATTCTCCACTTTGTTTTCTATTATGCTCTGTTTCTAACCACTTATCACAATCAGGGCATAAGGTTTTGCTTTCTTCAAAATCCCATGGTCTTATCCTAATTGGTGCGCCACAGCAATCACACATATTCTTTTGTTCGCTTTCATAATCAAGAATATATCGTTTGTGGTCACGATCAGAAGATGTTCCAGTTAATACAACTTCCTCGAATGGCGAGGTTATTTCATCTTCTTTTGGACTTCGTAATATAATATTCCAATTTCTTTGTTTTTGAAAATCTTGATTAGCAGTCAAATCATGTATCATATTATTTTATTTCCTTTTAGTAAACACAGTTCTAACTTTTGAAAAGAAGTTTTTCTTATCTTTTAAATCTACATCTGCTTTTCTGACAATTTTTGAAATACTATCTTTTTCTACTTCATAGTGTGCATCAATATATTCTCTTAACTCAGCAATATCTTTTGGCGTTTTAATCGTTCTTACAATATTTCTACCCAACTTTTCAGTTTTGTTTACCATTTTATCAAGAGTTAAGTCGCAAAATTCATCAACCCAATCACCCAGATAATAAAATCTATCAATACACACTTTCTTTTCTCTATTCTGGAAAGTTCCAAAAAGAATAGGGTCTTTCTGCTTGCGTTCTGCTTCGATTTTACGCTCTTCTTTTCCTGTGTAATCCGTATATACAATATACATTTGGTCAAACAATTCCTTAGTCTTGTCAATTACTTCTACGATTTCATCAGGAATTTCTCTTTCATATCTCTCCAATTCAATTATTTTAATTGGTTTCTCATTTCTATTTCTGCTATTAGCAACACTGTCTATATAAAAGTCAATATCATCTTTGTAAATAAAAGTAGTTATACCCATATCTACAAGTTTTTGTTCTTTTTCTATAGATTCCATACAGAATAGAATTTTTCTCAATCCACGGATTTGTCCAGTAATTCTATACTTATTTGCAAGTTCTAAGCAATTGTCATAAATCTTCAGCAAATCACCAGAAGTTACAGTATTCTTCTTTTCTTTCATGGAATCAAAATACTGCTGCGGAGTCATCATTGCATTTGGGCCATCCTGTTTTAATTTATCCATATAATCTTCCATTTCATACCTCTTGTCACATAACAACTAAATTACTTTCTCCATATCATACTTCTCTCTTATGTAGTCACATAATCCATTCAGAGTTTCAATAATGTGGTCATCATCCTTTAAAACAGGATGGATAACACACATACATGAATTTTTAGCACCATCCTCTTTGAACTTCTTCATATTAAAATCAATTCTTAGTAACGGTACTCTTTGTAGATTCTTAGTTAATAATCTTGTAATCAATTTCATACCCTTCACCTTTATTCAGTCATATTCATTTTCAAGCCTATATGCCTTTTCAACCTGAACAATATCATATAAAGTACAACCGTTTTTACACATGAAATGAATTAATTCTTCTTTAGATGGTTCATGATCGAAAATCTCCTCAGCTACAAATTCAAGACCATTTTCTTTATATTCTTTCCATACACCACGTTTACTAGGATCTCGCTGACAAGTTGCAATCCAAATTTCTTCTAAATATACAGTGTCAGATATCATCGTTACAGTGTCTACGCATGGAATAAATGAATTTTCATAATCTACTGTACTATCATCTACTGGAAGGACATCTCCAGACTTACATATTATCTTCACAACACATCCTCCTATAACTGACACAATAATGTCCTTACCGGTTCCCTTGTCATATTCTCCTTTGCCCATGAGATATAGCCGGGATCAGTCTGGGCAACATCAATCAGCTTTTCACCACTATGCTTTCCAAAATTAAATATATATTCCTCTAATTTAGGGATTTCTTTCTTCTGTGCTTCATACCCATCAAACAACACTTCGATATCTTTTCTACTTGCCAAATAATCTGCAAGATGAAGAATTTTCTGGTACTTATTTTCAGGTAATGGAAGAACTGTTTTACTTCTCTTATCCATATTCCATTGTCCCATATGACTCTCAATTGTACTTGCCACAAGTTCAACCTCATCCTCTGGAATAAAACCAATAATAGTACGAATTTCATTAGCTGCTAAAATCGGATGTTCAAACCTTGTGAATTTATTTCGTGAATAGTCTTCATCATCTCCGCTTTTTCTTGAGTCGTGCATGATACCAGCAACACGAAGCAAATCTCTTTCCCTTGATGTAAACTCATTCTTATAACAATCAATGTTTAAAATATGATTTAAAAATCTCACTAATGCGCATGTATGTCTAGCAAGACCTAAATCGCCAAGTGCATATTGTGGGTGATACTTCCCTGTGCTTGATGCTCCTACGTCCCAAAAATAATTTGGGATTGTTTCAATACACTCATTTGCAAAATTCTTAATATCTTCATTTTCAAATGTATCTAATAACGAATCAAAAATTTTAGATTTCTCGTTTCTCAATATATACTTCTCCTTATCTCAAATAATTTTTCAAGTAATACTCAAAATATTTCTTTATGAATAAAGCTGAATACTTATTGTCTGGCATGAAAAACACTGGAATATTGTACTTAAACCAAAAACTATGTAATGATGCTAAAAACGACTTTTTATTATATTGAGTGTTGTAGTTACCATTAGCAACATCAGAATAATTTGCGTTTTCTATCAACAATACCTTTTCTTTTGGAGCAAGACTCAGTTCTTTCTCAAACCGATCTCTTTCTTTTGTCAGATTTCCGCTAATCTCTTCCAAACTTGCTTTTCTCTCAATACAAACTTTCTTATCAAAATACATATCTCTTGGTATTGATAACGCATCATTCTTTGGCAAGGCAAAACTATAATCTCCATACTCTAATGCTTTCTTTTTATAAGTAATTCCATTCTTATCAAAACTTGATATAATGTGATCATTCACCTTTTCTCTGGTGTCAACCAGAATAATCATAGATGACACCAGTTCGTCAATTTCTTTATCTGTATATTTGTAACAACTAATTATGTATAACCACTCCCTTTAGCAAATTTTATACTCTGATATCCACCACTCTTTTTCATCTGTTTCAATCCATTCACCATCAACCATTTTCACTTTTGGTTTCTTATATTGGTGTTCTACTTTTACAATATCCCCTCGCCTGATAGGATTGTCTTTATATATTTTTTTGCTTACTTTTCCTGGGATTGTATTGCCATTTGCCA
>JAMPAW010000294.1 GCA_023666975.1 Clostridium sp. | reverse complement strand
ATACAGGTAAATCCACGTTGCTACAAATGTGGGGTCACTTCATATTGTCCTTCTATTCCTTTACAATGCCATTATAAGTAAGGCAGGCAATCGTTTCAATGAATTTGCGATAGTTGGTTGATTTCCAGACACAACTGGTCAAAAAGGATTTCTAAGCCCGCAACACAAAGAACGGCAGAGATTTCTCTCTGCCGCCCTTTGCTTATTCCACAATTTCTTTGCACACGTTTGTTGCTTTGCCTTTATCAGAACACCATGCATTTCAGCCAATTATTTTATAATTAGATTTTTCCTCCTTATCTGGTATCAATCAATATTTTATCGTTATATTCTCATATATATTCACTTTTTCTATTGCATGATTATTTTTAACATCAATGGTAAACATATGCGGTTCGTAATAATTATACTTTTTATAATGATTGTTCTCTGGTACATCCGATTGAACCACACATACATCTGTGGCATCCACAAGACACAGAATGATTTCAGCAAACATTTGTAACATTTGAGCGTGAGTCATTTCCCTCATGTTTCCCTCATATACAACATTGTGATAAACATCGCTGGAAGTATATGTCCCCTTAGAATTTTCATCAATAAACATAATTTCATGATCAAAAATAAATATAGATGTATGTACGCCAAAAAAATTAATAAACAAATTTTCATCTTTGCCGTCAAATACGATTGTTTCTATTTTCTTATGTGAATGAACAGCAACCTCCTCCCCGTCTTCCGATATCAGCCGAATATCAAGATTCGATTTTACACTTTTTATATTATCAATTAAATATCTTTTTAGCTCCTGATTGCTAAATTTCATACAAGATTCATTATATTTCTCACTCATAGAAATGCCTTCCTTTCACAAACTGCTGAAAAAAGCTGCCTAACAATATTTTTCGTACTGGCATTGTTCCTTATATTGCCATATAGCACCTCTTATATAGAATTAAGTGTCACTTTTATAGACAAAATTTTTTCGTTTACTTCTGCATCAATACTTCCGCCCATAGCTTCTATAAATTGTCTGCATATATAAAGCCCAATGCCGCTCCCTTTGCTTCTTGACTTGTCCTGTGTATAAAATCTGTCAAATATATGTGTTACATCAACATCGGTGTTTATGGGATTGGATACAACTATGGCTACCTGCTCATTTTTCTGAAACAGGTGAAAACAGATATCTCCGTTTGTATACTTTACGCCATTTGAAATCAGGTTTTGGATTACCCTGCCTAGTAAATTGGCATCAGCATAAGCCATCACCGGCTTATCTGAATCTTCAAAATGCGGAGTTATGCCTCTCTCCTCAAAGATAGGAGAATTTGCAAGTATCTGCTCACAAATCATTCCTGCCACATCTACATTTTCTGGCTTTGGAATACAGCCCTGCGATTCGAGCAGCGATAATTCAAAAAAATCATTGATTAGTGAATTGCAATAATGCGCCCGCTCCAGGCATATCTTTATGAGGTCTTTTGTTTTTTCGTCATTACATTCTTTTTGTGCCAACTGCAAATAACCGATGACTGATGTCAGCGGTGTTTTCATATCGTGGGATATGTCTGTTATGGAAGATTTTAATGCCGTAGAAGCTGCCTCGCTTTTAATGATCGCCTGGCGTATCCGTTCAAGCATCCCGTTAATCTCTAATGCAATCGCTTCAAGGTCGCTGTCTATAAACGCAACTGTAACAAGCTGGTTTTGTTCATCCCTTAGCTGCATGGAAATCGCTTTTAACTGTTTCTTCAACCCGTAATATCTTCCCGCAAAAAACACGACAGCGGCAAAAAGTATGAAAATAATCAAGTATTCCACCGCTGTCCACCTCCTATTTCACGTCCGCTTTATGAAAGATAACTGCCGCTGTCACCAGAAATACCATCATAGTAAATAATGCACTGATTACGGCAGAGACCAAAGTTTCCGGGTTGCTGTCCTGCGCGAAATAAAAGCAGGAAGTCGTAAAAATTTTAGCGCTTACGTAGTTCCGCAGTATATTACAGCAAATGGCAGTATATAAAGTGGACAGCACAATCGCTTCGGAAGCTTTTTGGGCTATAAAGGAAATTAGAACCACGCCGCTCATAACCGCCGCTGATTGTATCAATACTGTCAACAGCCATAAAGCGTTTTGAGTGCGAAACAGACTGGTATCAAATCCCCTCATTACCCAAAATCCCAATATGGTGGATACAATATAGATGACATGGAGCAGGATAGCCAAAATGTACACCATAACTGTTTTAGAAAGCAGAATATGGAAACGGCTGTATCCTAATTTTATTTCATTACCAATGGTACGGTCAGAAAAATCCTTACCCATAAACAATGCAGCAACAATTGATAACAGAAATACAAGTGAGGTATCGCTGACCACATAGGAAAAAATGATTGCCGCATTGTCCCCCGTTTCAAACGCAGAACCGCCCATAATGATTTTACCATAAGAAAATCCAAGCACTGCCATGAAAAGCACAGCAATATATCCAATCTGAAATTTCTTCAACTTATAAAACTCTACTTTTAGCAAATTAAACATCACGCCCACCTCCTGTGACAGAGAAAAAGTATTCCTCAAGGCTCTGCCTGCACACAGACAATTCCCCGACCGCAATTCCATTTCGCATCAAAGCCTGTGAAATCATCTGTGGCTCGTCCGTAAATGCATATATGCGCAGGGTGTTATCATCAACCACTTTATAATCAAGGATGTTTAATTCCTTTTCAAGCACGGTCACGCACTGCGGCAGTTCATCCGTACAAACCTTAACATAATTCTCACATTTCGCTTCCAGTTCCTCATGGGAAAGTGTCTCTATAATCTTTCCTTTGTGGATAATGATATAATCTGTTGCCAAAAGATACAGTTCCGTTAAAATATGGCTGGAAATGAGCATGGTAATTCCACGCTCCTCATTCAGTTTTTTCAAAAGCATTCGGAGTGTAGAAATATTTTTTGGGTCAAGCCCATTGATAGGTTCATCAAGAATCAGAAGCTCCGGTTTTCCCACAAGCGTAAGCGCAATACCTAACCGCTGCTTCATGCCCATAGAAAACTTCTTTACCTTCTTATCCCGCACATCATATAAATCCAACAGCTTCAACAGCTCATCACATACTGACTTGTCGGGATTTCCAAGCAATACCCTCTGTAATTCCAGATTGCGGTAAGCTGAAAATTCAGGATACAAGGCTGGCTCTTCTATAATGCTTCCTATCCGCCGCCTGATATCCTGCATTTGACTCTGGTTTTCTTTGCCGAAAAGGGTATAAGTTCCGTCTGTCGGAAAAGAAAGCCCGGTAAGGATACGCATGAGGGTTGTTTTTCCCGCACCATTCTCACCAATAAATCCATAAATATGCCCTGTTTTCAAGGTAATGGAAACATTGTCCAAAGCCTTAAAATGACGGTAGCGTTTCACAATGCTTTTTGTCTGCAATATTGTATTTTCCATTTTTTTGTCACCTCCAAATACAATCATACAGGGCAATATTAAGAGGATTCTTCATAAAACCTAAAGAAAATATAAAGATGCGTTTTTTCTATTTGACAAGCCGGTATCCCATGCCATATACGGTTTCAATATACTTTTTATCCGTATGCTTTGCTATTTTTTTGCGAAGATTGCTTATATGGACATTCATTGTATTATCTTCCTGCAAATA
>JAMPAW010000293.1 GCA_023666975.1 Clostridium sp. | reverse complement strand
AATTACGATAAATGGAACGACAATCGAAGCGTGGGATCCCTTTGTGGTTTCAGAACCACTGACAGAAAAATTAGCTGATGAAGAAATTGTCGTAGACATGCCTGATGGGTCTAGTCCTAGTTTTACACTAAAAGCTTATATGATTCCCAATAAGGATAGTTTTTCTACACCTAAAGCAGCAAAAGATGCTCGTGTAGGGAACGATATGCAGGGCTTTTATGTGTATAGGGAAAATCGCCTGATTCATTATGGGGATTGGTTAGATTTGTTTACAAAAGAGCCTCATGGTGCTTTGTTAAGGGTGGAATTTTCTTTTGATCATTTATTGGATGATGCTTTTAATGTTGATATAAAGAAATCCAGAATTCTTCCAGCAGAAGAGATACTTGAGTATATTAAAAATTCGTTTATACCGGCACCCAGAAGGGCTGCAGCTGATCGGTATCGCCACGGAACAGCACAGCAGGTTAGTAAAACGGCAGAAAAGAGAGATGCACATGCAGAGTCTAATCGCAATATAGATGAGAAAGCACGTAGCGTTGAGGGTGCTAAAATTACGGTTACAAAATCCGATGAGGCTACTATAGAGAATCAGAACGGGACATTTACACATAAAATTACCATTATTTCCAATCCTAAACCCGGACAAGTGCGGGTAATCCCGAAACCGACTCTGGAATATGGACAATTATGGGAACCGTGTATAGCAGATGGGAAACATGCTGTGCAAATAAACCAGAGCCACCCGTATTATCAGAAAGTGTATTCACCAATTTTGGCACAGAATGTTCTGGTAACTGGAATGGATGCTTTGTTATGGGCACTGGCAGAGGCTGAACATAAAACATATAATGAGCAAATCAAAGAACAGTACGAGGAAATGCGAATAGCTGTTTCAAGAATCCTTAAAACATTAGTTGCAGATTTACCAGATCCAGAAGAGGATGGGGATGATGAATAAGTATGAATGCAGATTGTGTAGATATAAAGAAGAATCTGGAACAAAAATATGATCTTCCTTTTTGGGTAGACTACAGAAAGGAATATAATGATCCGGTATATATAATTGCGCCAGAGAATGAACTGGAAGAGTTATTTGAAGTCAGACTCATTTTTAGGCAGAATATTAGATTGATTATTGAAGTACAACCGCAAAAATATGCGGCGGGTATGCTTAAGGACATACAACATGCCGAAGTGGAAAAACGAGAGGTATTTTTGAAATATCTTGATTTATTTCTAGAGAAAAATTTAAAAGTAGAGGTTTATATTAATCAGCAGTCCAGAAACATGTACGAGCAGGCCTCGTGGGGAGGGG
Source organism: Clostridium sp. (assembly GCA_023666975.1). Next base: position 2,363 of record JAMPAW010000293.1, on the reverse strand, counting down.
ACTGGAAAACATTCAAGATACGGGCAACTCGGATAATGTTAGGTGAAACGGAAGATAATAACATCAAATTTTCGGTCGTTGAATGGGCAGGAATAACAGTTGGAATGATGCTGGCACTTTTAAATATTGAATCATTTAATGAAGAAAAAAAAGGGTTTCTTGAAGGTGGTGTACAAAAAGCACTTGTAAACAGATATGAAAGAGACCCTGCAAACAGAGAATTGTGTCTGGCATCTAACGGATATTTGTGCCAAATTTGTGGTTTTGATTTTGAAAAAGTTTATGGCAAACTGGGACAGTACTTTATACATGTTCATCATATTGAAAAGGTATCAACACATGAAAATCAGTATTATCTTGATCCAACAACAGATTTGATACCGATATGCCCCAACTGTCATGCCATGCTTCACAGAGTGGATCCGCCTATGAATCCGGAACAGCTGAGATATCTCATGAAAGAAATAGAGAAAGAACAGGAGATTACTGATGCAAAAATCGGAAGCAATACGGATTAAGAGGGAAGAATTAGGATTAACTATTAAAGAATTATCTGATGCCATAGGTATGGGAAAAGATGGCGACAAGGAATTTAGATTATGGGAAAAAGGTCTTTCGGTTCCGAGTGATATACAGTATAACAAAATTATGTCCTTTGCGACAGTAACACCTTATATGAAGAAAACAGTAAAACCAAAATTTCGTTATATAGATCTGTTTGCCGGCATAGGAGGAATTAGGATACCTTTTCAGGAACTGGGTGGAGAATGTGTATTTACTTCTGAGTGGGATGCTTTTGCACAGAAAACATACAGGATAAATTTTGGCGGTTATATTTATGGAGATATTACACAGGTGAATGAAAAAGATATTCCTGATTTTGATATTCTACTGGGAGGTTTTCCGTGTCAGCCGTTTTCGCAGGCAGGGTTGCATAAGGGATTTTCTGATACCCGTGGAACACTTTTTTTTGATATTGAAAGAATTATCAAGGAAAAAGGTCCAAAGGCTTTTCTGCTGGAAAATGTTAAGCAGTTGAAAGGGCATGATAAGGGCAGAACGTATAAAATTATAGAGGAGCATCTGAAAGAATTAAATTATTCCGTAAATGCAATGGTATTGCGTGCAGGGGATTTTGGGGTTCCTCAAAACAGAGAACGATTTTATGTAGTAGGATTTGACAGAGAATATTTTGACATTCCGGAAAATTATGAGTTCAAATTTCCGGTTCCGCCTAAAACGCCTACCAGATTGGGAGATATATTAGAGGACAATGTTGATCCTAAATATACGATTAGCCAACGATTATACGAGGGACATAAAAGACGGAAAGAAGAACATAAGAAAAAAGGAAATGGATTTGGATTTTCAATGTTTAATGCAGAGTCTGAATATACCAATACACTTAGTGCCCGTTATTATAAAGATGGTAGTGAAATATTAATAGATCAGGGAGAAGATAAATTGCCAAGAAAGCTGACTCCCAGAGAATGTGCTCGTTTGCAAGGATTCCCAGAGGGGTTTATAATTCCTGTTTCTGATACAAGAGCATACAAGCAATTTGGGAATTCCGTTGCCGTTCCGGTTGTAAGGGCGATAGCTGGAAATATTGTTGCAGAGATGGAAAATTTGCCCAAAAAATGAATGGTTTAATCTTGGAGAATAGAAAGAATGTGAACTTGAAAAGAACTATTTAGAGACAAAGGATGTTGTAGAAGCAAAGTTGTAAAATAGGAGGTGTTGAGGTGACAACAGGTAGTTTTTCAAAAGAAATGCTAAAATATTTTGAAGCAATAGAGGGCGCTTATACTTCATTTACGGAAGTGGAAATTCGTAAAGGAACTTTTAACGTCAAATCAATAATCAGAAATCTTTTAGTGAATCATTTGGGACGTGATCATATTCCGGAAGCGGGTTCTGGTGATAACCAGTGTATTGAATTCAGAGTATGTGAAAAGGGCAAAATATATCATTCCGGCACCCTGAGAATTCCATGTAAGTTTTCTAAACCAGATAAAGAAGAAATGACAATTTATTTTAAGCGGGAACAGATGGCTCCGTTTCGTAAAGGCGATTATTGGTATATTTATTTTAAAGAGCATGACGACGTACCGGTAATAGGTATATTTTCCAGTACAAAGTGGTGTGACTTGTTTGATAATGGTAAATTAAATGAAATGGTGGAGCCCGACGAGAAAAATAATGTTAAAATTGCTTATGCGGCCACTGCATCGGAAATGAAAATTGTTGAAGAGGTTCCGCCAGATGCAAATGCTGTTATTCGCACCAGTCATAATAAAACAAGGAAAAGTGTATCTGTGGATGAAGCAGCTATAATGGCGCATAACAGAAAAACAAAGGGC
>JAMPAW010000292.1 GCA_023666975.1 Clostridium sp. | reverse complement strand
ACCGCTGAAAACAAGGGATTCCGGCACATTGGCTGTTGCTGGAATCCCTTGTTTGATTTTTGACCGGTTTGAAAATCTGCGACAGTTGGCAGAGGGGGTGTTCATTTTTGAACACTCCCCAAAGGGCATTTGAACCCCGTGGTCAGAGTGAAGTGTACCATCTATGGTCATATTGAACCTCGTGGTCAAAAAATGAACACCCGTGGTCACTTTTGAGGAGCTGCGTTTTCTTGTTAAATTAAGATGTAATATTGTGTAAAATTTTGCAATGGGTACTTGTAATATAGAAGATTTTGTGACATGCTCTTGCTGGTACTTGATTACTACGAGTGCTAACAAGAGCAATTATTATTTATGTAGGGAGAAAAGAACGATATGAGTAAACAAGTCTATATTAGTGCTGACTATGATCTGCTTAATGGTGATCGTAATGTTGTTGAAGAATTAAACAAATGGGGAGAGGATAATCTCCATAAAGTCGATTTCATTGACATGTCGAAAGTTTCATCTGGTACTGTGGCGAACAGCGATGATTGCCGAATCTGTGATTTAAAAGCGGAATTTAATAGACAAATTAATGCTTCGTCGGCCGTGATTTTTGTTGTGGGTAATCAGACTGGTTCTCGCACAGCAGGCAGTGGATGCGACCGTATGTCTAAAGAACAATGGCAATGCTATTGTACACCATATAAACAAAATGCTAAAGGTATTAAAGAGTGCAAAATTTGGAGTGTCTCAACACCCGGCGAGAATGATGATTATGGAGACATAAATAATTGTTCATAACTTCGCCATGAATTTGAACAAGCAAAAAAGAAGAAAAAGACAATCATTATCGTATATAATTCTACACGTAAGGAATTAAGCTGGCTTCCTTCATATATGAACGGATACGAAGATATTGCAAGGCCATTCTGGAAATTTGATGATAGTGGGAAGAAAGTTGGAGATTATTCATACATAAAGGGGGCACTTGGATTTTGATTGATTTCGTCCTAAAGAGTGTAGCACTGGCATTTGGTATCGTCACAGGTATATTTACTTTTGTGCCAGAGACGTTTTTTGGAAAATATGAATGTGTAACAGTTAATTGAAGCTGCTCAAATATCGCCAGCACGAAGTAAATCAAAGTATCAGCATAGAATTCGATATGATTCGGGAACGATAGTTCCGAATGGTGATGACTTATTGATGGCATTTGCCAAATTAGATGAAAGAGGTAAAGGTCGATTCTTTTCTCGGGACGAATATCTCAAGTGCTTGGATTTACTGTGGAAGGAATTAGAGAATTACTATTCTGGACAAGATGTATGCGTACCAATCTTAGGAGACGGAACAACAGCATTTGATGGTGGAGCCGGAGCATCCATTCCACAGCAAGATTTACTTGATATGATGATCTGGTCATATAAATTAAGTTCTCATAAAATAAAAGCCCCACATAAAACGTAGAAACTTTTTCTTTAGGTGGTATGGATTTATAAAAGTTAGGGTACAGTTAGATGATTGATGAAAAAGCCTTTCCATGCTATACTATCCAATGTAAGAAATAATTATGAGGCTCTCAAAGAAAATCTGTTTGGTTAATTTAGAGAATAGATTTTTGATGATATTTATTGAAACAAAAATTAGGGAGGAAAGAATATGAGTCATTTTATTTTTCCAAGACTTACAGATGAAAAACAATTTGAACATTTAGTAGCAGATTGTTATAGAGCATTATACCCCGAATCACAGGTTGATGAGTATGGAAGGCGGGGACAAAAGCAACATGGTATAGATATTACTGTACAGATGAAATCACAACTTTGGTGTATTCAATGCAAAAATTATGAAACGATTTCCGTTTCACATATTGATGAACTACTCAATAAGTGTACTTATTACAGCATTAACCCATTTAGCAAGTTAATTATAGCGACGGCTGCGCTTAGTGATACGAAAATTGTAGATTATATAATTAAAATACGAAATGCTCATAGTTTTCCTTTTGATTTAGAGTATTTGCCATGGGAAAGCATATGTAATCTAATTGAAAATAATCCTGCTGTTTATCAAAAGTATTACAGTTCATTACAACAAGTGAATGCATTTAAGGATAAGTTTTTAGAAATTGTTAAGCGGTATGAGATAGCTGCCTTTTTACGCATAGATCCACTGATAGAAGGACTTAATATGAATATTCCGCCTGCTCTCGATGCATGTAAAATTGAATTGGAAACTCTTCTTGATAATTATATTGAAAGAAATAATGATGTTTTGTATTCAAAAATTTATGAATTTATGGATTGGTTGGATTCTTATAATGGGAATTTAAGTGTTACATTATATCCTCATCCAAATGGGTATGATAAGTTTGTATATCTTCCTCCTATCAACGGTGTTGACGAAAAAAGAGCAGAGAAAGAACGGATGGTTTTGCAGTTTAGGGAGCATCTGACAAAGCTGATGAATGAAATTGCTGCATATATGGAGTGAAAGAAATATGCGATACTATCAATGGTCATGCGGGGAGTGGTCACGGTTTATTTGGAAAACAGGGAAGTGGAGTGCCGCAGAGGGGATGTGTTTATCATTCCGCCTTATGTGGTGCATTCCGTGCGACAAGGAAAGGATGCGCGTCTGTTATCCATGTGTATAGGAACTGCTTTTATAAAAGAGACTGAAATAGAGAAGGCAGAGGGGATTATCCGGGAGTTGTTAAGGAGTGCAATGAATCAGGATTTTTTGGAAGGGAGCAGATGGAAAAGTTGCTGGCTTCCGTGCGGACAGTTTACCGCATCCGGGATAATGAGCGGAAAGAGATGGACGCAGGCATAAAAAATCTGGCTGATAAGATTACCAGCCATCCGGAAGAGGAACTGCCCATAGAGACACTGGCGGCAGATATTTTTGTCAGCAAATATTATCTCATAAGGAAATTCAAAAATAGTATCGGAATGACGCCGCACCAGTTCTGTATCCAGAACCGCATACGAAAATCACAAAGGCTGCTGGATGAAGAAAAGACAATCAGCCCGATTGCTGCGGAAATGGGATTTTATGACCAGAGCCATTTTGACAAGGCTTTCCAGAGGATTGTCGGGATATCCCCATCCGAATACGTCCATTCCAAAAAACAGATTGAACAGGGTACATAGGGCAATTTTTTATTTGATACAATGCATCCAAACATAAGTTTGTGTGCAAATTTTAACAATAGGAATTTGGAGTTTTCACTTTACAATGTAATGACAATGTTATATAATGGTTGCAGGAGGGATGATTATGGCAAATACATCATTACTGCAGGTACGGACTTCAGCAGAGGATAAGGAGAAAGCATCCGCGATACTGGAAAAGCTGGGAACAAACCTGTCGGCGGTTGTAAATATGCTTATCAAGCAGATCATTATCACGGAAGGGATTCCGTTTGAGGTAAAGATGGGCCGTCCCATTTATTCAGCGGAAGAAGCGGTAAACGAAGTGAGGGCGACAATGGCATTTGAGGACATGGATTTGACGGAAGATGATGTTCGGATGCTGTATGCTTATAAGAACGGGGACGTTTCGGGGGATGCTTTGCGTCAGGAGATTTTGGGAGGTACAAAGTAGCGTATGCCGGATGAGTTATACTGCTATCCAGGCTCTAACGTCCTGAAAAATAAAATGGGGATACGGGACTTGGAACGGTTGCATGAGATGG
>JAMPAW010000291.1 GCA_023666975.1 Clostridium sp. | reverse complement strand
CAGAGAGCTGACAAAAGCACATGAAGAAAAACTCCTAATGACACTTTCAGAAGCGGTAAATTACTACGAAAAGAATAAACCCCGGGGTGAATTTGTTCTTGTGATTGAGGGAAAGAATCGGGAGGAAATCAAAAAGCGGGAGAGGGAGTCCTGGAAAGATATGAGCCTTGAAGAGCATATGGCCATCTACGAAGAAAAAGGCATGACAAAAAAAGATGCCATGAAAGCGGTGGCAAAAGACAGGGGAGTAACCAAAAGAGAGGTTTATCAGGAGCTTTTGTAGACTGAATATTTAGTTTGTTTTTTTATATATTCCATGTATAATAAGAAATAACAAATATAAGAAAAAGGAGAAGGTTAAATGAAATTGCCAGAAACAAAAATATTACAGAGCGTATATGGGGAAACAGAGATCAGTGGAAAGAGGTTTAAATCCTTAGCAGAAAATTTTAAAAAGTGCTTCGGCGGAGAAGAGGCAGAATTCTTTTCCTCTCCAGGCAGGACAGAGATCATCGGAAATCATACAGACCACAATGGTGGAAAGGTTTTGGCCGCAAGTATTAATATGGATACCATCGCTGCAGCTTACCCCAACAATTCCAATGTCATCGAGATTGTCAGTGAGGGGTACAGGGATAAGATCCTGGTGGATATCACAGATGTGGATGCTGTTCCAAAAAACAAGGGCACGCTTTCTTTAGTGGCAGGCATGGTAAAAGCCATCAAAGAGTTTGGCTATAAGATATCTGGTTTCCAGGCATATGTCTCCACAGAAGTCATCAGTTCCGCAGGGGTAAGTTCATCTGCTTCCTTTGAGATGCTGTTTTGTGCTATAGCAAATTATTTCTTTAATGACAATAAGATGAGCTGCCTCGACTGTGCCAGGATTGGCCAGTATGGGGAGAATAAATATTGGGACAAAGCTTCCGGGCTTATGGATCAGCTTGCCTGTGCAGCAGGAGGGGCAATCGTTCTGGATTTTGCAACAGAAAAGGTTTATGAAAAAATCGATTTCAGCTTTGAAGACTTTGGCTATGACATGGTAATCGTAAACACTGGAAAAGGCCATGCGGATTTAAGTGACGAGTACAGCCAGGTTCCCCAGGAGATGAGAGCGGTGGCAAAGAGCCTTGGATGTTCTCTGCTTCGTGAGGGGAATATGGATCAGCTGATTAAAAATATTCCTGAAATCGAAAAAACAGTCAATAACGATAGAGCAATCCTTCGTGCAATTCACTTTTATCAGGAAAACAGGAGAGTTGAGAATATTATTTCCGCTATAAAAGATAAGAAGGGGGATATTATCTTAGATATTGTCTCAGAATCCGGAAGGTCATCCTGGGAGTTTTTGCAGAACTGCTATTCTCTGGCAAACTTCAAAGAGCAGAAAGTTACCCTTTCTCTTGCATTGACAGAGCTGTTTTTAAAAGAGAAAAAGGATGGCTGCTGTAGAGTCCATGGAGGTGGTTTTGCAGGAGTGATCTTAGGGGTGATTCCAAAAGGATGTACGGATGAGTATGTGGAATATATGTCCGGGTATGTGGGAAAAGAAAATGTGTACCCTATGAAGATCAGAGATACCGGAGCGGTTCATTTAGGATAATAATAATCGTGATTAGAAAAAAGCAGGACTGTCATAATGACAGTCCTAAATAAATGTTATTCTGTTTCATATTCTTCGTCTTCGTCAATCTCCCTTTATAATCATCCTGCAAGATGTAGAACTGCTAGGGTACACGTCATCTCCAAAAGGCAGGTCAAAAGTTACAACTTGATAGGATGAATTCTCTTTGACTTTTGGCAGGTCAATTTCATAATAATATGGTGTGTCAGGAGGCAGTTTTGCATAAAAAACTTCTTCACCCGGCAATATATCCACCTGCTCCCAATTACAAAATGCCACTGTTGCAAAATCCGCATCTTCTTCATAACGGTTTCCTATAGAAAGACATATTTTTGTTCCACTCTCTGCTTCTGTAACATCAGTAGCAATGTCTTTTTTGAATAAAGAAACCCCATCAAAACTTTGGCCTTCTTCCAGGGGAACTTGTGTGCCTTCTATGTATTTTAGACTGCCCGAAGGCTTTTCGGAAGAGGAAAAGCGAAATCGTTCAATATAGGCAGTGTTTATATAAAATAAATTACCCAAAATTACATCGCTAAAAGAAAATTCCATGCAGTCCGGCTCATCAAAGACAAGATATTCCATTTCATATGCATCCCCAGGCAGATTGTATAACTTAAATTCTATTTCACATTTGCTTTCATCCTCTAAGGAAAAACGGTAATTTCTGTAGGATTTCCCATCTACTTCAAATTCTGTCTGTTTGAAATCTACCATAATGATTAAAACATAATTTCTAATGCCAGAATAGTCTTCTTGTCCAAAGGAACATGTGGCGGAAAAAGTTCCGTCTGTGATAGAAACAGGATTATCAGTATTATGGTAAAGTTTACCTTCAAGATCATATAGCCCATAAGAGTTGACGATTGCATTGTTGTTATCTGTAACAACATGATTCTGGCTTTCCTGAAAATCCAGGAAAAATGAAGTTATTCCCGATAGTATCATATAGAAAAAAAGAAAAGCTGCCATTAGTATCCGTGTAAATATTGTTTTCATTTGACCGATCCTCCTGTATTATTTTCATATTGTTAAAGCGCTGTATGTATATTTTCTACAACTAAGATACGGCATAGAATAAGGAATTTCAAGAGAATAGGAACAAACGGTAAATTTTAGGAATAAGCGGTCAGATATAAGCAGATTTTAGCTTCAAACCAGTTGTCTTCTACCAGAAAATCTACAGTGCCGCCATATTTCTCTACGGCATCCATGATATTTAATATTCCATAGCCGTGATGAAGCCTGTCCTTTTTCGTAGAGAATTTTCCAAGATTCTCTGTTTTAATATCCTCCTCAATGGGATTTTTAAAAGAGAGGACCATCTGATTTTGGAAAGTACGAATGGATAGTAAAATAATCTTTTCCTGTTCTTTCAGTTTGCCACAGGCCTCTATGCTGTTTGACAGTAAATTAGAGAAAATGGTACATAAATCAAATTCCTGTATTTCCAATGTGGGAGGGAGTACACCTTCCACTTTAAATGCTATTTCCGGGTCAATATTTTCCAATCCGCTGTTTAACACAGCATTTACAAGGTCATTTCCTATATTTATCAAAGGCTTATAGTTCCATTGCTGATGGTTTTCTATTTCTTTCAAATAATTGTGTGCCTTTTCCCAATCCTTTTGTTTGATATATATTTCCAGAAGCTGAAGATGATTTTTCATATCATGCCTGATTTTTTGAACTTCCGAAATATGGTTTTTCAGGTTCTGATAGTGTTCTTTGGAATTTTTCAGATATTCGTCTTTTAAAATACTTTCCCGTCTGTAGTTTTCTTTCAATAAGTCAATAAATGCAATAGCAATTCCAAAAGAATACAGAAAAAAAGAAAGAATTAGCTGTAAGATTTGCATAAGTACCTGCACTTCCCTGTTCAGTAAATTGCTGCTGTAAGATGTATAAACTGAGATACCACCGGCGGAAAATGCGAAGAGAAAGCCAATAAAAAAATAGCCAGTGGGCATATTTTGAATCCAACGGACCCATTTTTTATGCTTCTTAATCTGCAATCCGATTAGAAAAACAATACAAATTGTAGCGATACTGATCAGTTCATTTTCATATCGAAAAAACATATAAAT
>JAMPAW010000290.1 GCA_023666975.1 Clostridium sp. | reverse complement strand
GTTATATTTATTATTATTTTATTATATATTGTGATTCGTGTCGTCATGTCTTTGCAGAAGGAAGCGCTTTCCATTTATGAGGTTCAGAACAGTTACATAGACACCAATATCAATACAACGGCGCTCATTGTCCGGGAGGAGAAACTGATTAATGCGGAGAGCTCGGGTTATGTCAGCTATTATGTCCGGGATGGAGAGAAAATAGGCAAAAACAAAACGATTTACACGATTGATGAGACAGGAAGCGTCTATGACAAAATTAAGGATTCGGATACGGAAGCGCTCACGATGTCCGATGATGCATTGACCGAAATCAGAACCCGTATTTCTACCTTTGAGAATTATTTTGATTATTCCAATTTTTCGGAATTATATAATTTTCGCTATGACATTGAAAATGCTGTTTTGGAGTTGACAAACGAGGCCTTGATTGAACAGATGACATCGATGGATTCTGCTGATGTATCGACCTACAAAAAGGTGACGACAAAGGATGCCGGAATTGTTACTTATTACAAAGATGGCTATGAGAATTTTAACATTAATGAATTTAAGGCTGCCGATATCGATAAGAGCAGTTATAAGAAGACAACGCTCAAAACCGGAGAGATTATCAATGCGGGGGACCCCGTGTACAAGCTGGTGACATCTGAAAACTGGTATTTGGTAGCACCGCTTACTACCGCAGAGGCGAATGAATTAACGGATAAGGAGACGATTAAGGTTAATATTCATAACAGCTCCAAAAATATTACCTGTAATTTCCGGTTGACCAGTGTAGACGACAGGAAATTTGTCATTATCTCCCTTAACCAGCAGATGGTAAATTATATTAATAACCGATATATTGATATTGTCATCATCATGGACCAGAATAACGGATTGAAAATTCCCAACACATCGATTACCAGCAAAGAGGTATATAAAATACCAGTAGATTATTTGTCAAAGGGTTCAGACACGGATAAAGAGCAATTTCTCAATATCAAGAAATTGGATAAAAATGGCGAGGTGACCATTAAACAGATTGAACCTACGTTGTATATAACCGATGAACAGTTCTGCTATGCGGACCCCAATGATTTTTCCAATGAAGATGTCCTGGTTAACACGGAGAATAACGAAACACTTTCACTGACACAGGTGGCCAGAGAGGAGCTTAACGGGGTATTTTGTGTAAATCAGGGAGTTGCGGATTTCCGCTATATTGATATATTGTATCAGGACGATGAATATACGATTGTTAATGCGGATGTCAACTACAGTATCGCATGGTATGACAGGATTGTCCTTAACCAATCTCTGGTAACAGAGAATCAAATTATTAAATAGTGAGGTGGTTTTCACAGTGGTAGCACAAAATTACAGAGATATCCGTCAGCAGGTGGATGATACTGCGCGAAATTGCGGGCGGCAGCCGGAGGAGGTTACACTGATTGCCGTCAGTAAAACCAAGCCGCTGGAGGATATTGAAGAGCTTATTTCCATAGGCGTAAAGGATTTTGGCGAGAACAAAGTGCAGGAGCTTTGTGATAAGTATGAGAGAGTATCCACACCTGTACGTTTTCACCAAATCGGACATCTGCAGACCAACAAAGTCAAACAGGTAATCGACAAAGCCGTTTTGATTCATTCCGTGGATTCGTTAAAGCTGGCGCAGGAAATACAGCGCCAGGCCGAGAAAAAACAATTGACGGCACAGATTTTAGTTGAAGTCAATGCAGCTGAGGAGGAAAGTAAATTTGGTTTACACACGCAGGAGGTGATTCCTTTTATAGAGGAAATTGCTGCTTTACCGAATATTCACGTCAACGGTTTAATGACAATTGCGCCTTTTGTCGAAAATCCAGAGGAAAATAGAAAGTATTTCCGTACTTTAAAGCAATTATCACTTGACATAATATCGAAAAACATTGATAATATTGATATGAATGTCTTGTCTATGGGCATGACAAATGATTACAAAGTTGCAATTGAGGAAGGAGCAACCATGGTACGGGTTGGCACAGCTATTTTCGGAACTCGTAACTATACAGTATAAAGGAGAGTAAACATGGCAAAAAGCGGAGTAAACAAATTTATGGATTTTCTGAAGCTGTCGGAACCGGAGGATGATTTTGAAGATGATTTATTTGACGATGATGAAGATGATGATTATTACGAGCCGCCTAAGAAAAAGATAAAGGACAAACCGGGCAGAGCTTATTATGATGATTATGATGACGAAGAAGATTATGCGCCGAGGAAACCGAAAGCGCGGCCGGTAAAAGCGGCGAGTCCGAGTAAATTAGTATCTATTAACAGTCGTAACAATAACAGGAGTAGTAATCAAGTGATTGTAATTAAACCGCAGGAATTTAATGAGGCACAGCGAGTAACCGATTATTTGAAGGAAGGCAGAACGATTATTATCAATATGGAAGGGATTGAGGTACATGCGGCCCAGAGAATCATTGATTTTATCGGAGGTGCCTGTTATGCTTTAGACGGTTCATTGCAGGCTATTTCTGCAAATATCTTTATTGCTGCTCCGGACAACATTGAAGTGTCAGGTGATTTGCGAGATGAAATCTTAAATGAGACTACATTGTCACCGGAATTGTTAAGTGCTTTCTAACTTGTAGGGATTAAAGTATTGGGAGGGATCGGATGTTAACACCTGTAGACGTACAAAACAAAGTATTTAAAGGCGGTATTGGATATGATAAAAAGGATGTTGAATCCTTTATGAGCGAGCTGGCTTCCGATTATGGCGAACTATATCGTTCCAATGTAGAATTAAAGGATAAGGTTGCTACTTTAGATGAAAGCATTCAGCATTATAAGTCGATTGAGGAATCTATGCAGAAAGCATTGACGCTATCCGAAAAGACAGCAGAGGAGACGGTTATCGCTGCTAATGACAAGGCTCGCCAGATTAACAATGAGGCTGAGAAAAAAGCAGAAATGATGTTAGCGGATGCCAAAGCCGAGTTACAGGAGACAAAAGATGAAATCTATCGTCTTCAAAAACAGCATGCAACATTTAAAGAGCAGTTTACCAAAGTTTTAGATGCACAATTAAAAATTATGGACGGAGAGATGATTGACATCGATTTGGGTCCGGGATTTGAGCCAAGCCAGAGTTATGAAGGTGGTTTTGGCGGTTTTGGCAGCTTTTCCGGCGGAGGTCTTGGCAGTGAGGGTGGTCTTGGCGGCTTATCCGGTGGTGGCGGATATGTCGGGTCAGGTTCATTTGACGAAGGAAGAGAACGGACTAGCCAGGAGCCTGCTTTTGACCGGGGAACACTGAATATGGATCCTTTTGCCGATGCTGCAAACGGTGGAGGGCGTTTTAGTAAACAGACCGGAGGTGCATATAACGGCGGCACAGGTAAAAAGAAAACATCGGCAGGCAGTTCATCATCTGACAAAACGTCATTGAATGTTAAGGAGAGCAAGCCAGGGACAAACCGGGTGAAACGTAATCCTCAGGCAGTGCAAAGCACGACCACTCAGACTGCACAGCAGGTAAAACCGCAGCCGGCGCCACAGCCGCAGCCGACACAGCAGGTGAAACCGCAGCCGGCGCCACAGCCGCAGCCGACACAGCAGGTGAAACCGCAGCCAGCGCCACAGCCACAGCCGACGCCACAAGTGAAACCGCAACCGGCGCCGCAGCCAACGCCACAGGTGAAACCGCAGCCAGCGCCGCAGCCGCAGCCAGCGCCGCAGCCGCAGCC
>JAMPAW010000028.1 GCA_023666975.1 Clostridium sp. | reverse complement strand
GGAGGAATGAGGCGTAGCGGTGGCTACGTCGATTGACGACAACGCAGCAGATGAACAATCAGGCAAGTCAAACTGCCAATTACTTAATATTCGCTGTACTAGACAGGCTATGTCCGTATATTATATAAAACGCGCCAAACCCAAAAAAATCTTCAGCAAATTTCCTATTTCTACTTTTCTAAAAAACACTACAAAATTTCTTATTTTCGCACCTCTAAAAAACGCAAAAAAAAATAAGCCCCAACCTTGATATGATACCTTTAAAGTCGGTAAGCCTATTTTCTCCTTCCCTTATGATTACCCTCCGCTTCACTGTTTACCATTCATTTTATCCACAAATCTGGTGCTTCTTCCGGTAAGCTCTACCCATGCCGGGCGAAAACCACTTTTTATTGCATTGCGTACGGATTTAATGTTTGACCATGCCGCGCAGTAGAAAGGTACCTTCCCCAATGCCAGAATCTCCAGCGCCAGCCGGCTGGTAAGTGCCGAGGCAATCCCCTGCCTTCTATACTCGGGCAGTACATCAACACCGATCTGATACATCTTGTCGCAGTCCGCCGAACAGCCGGCCAGACCGGCTAACCTCCCTTTGTCATATGCACCCACTGCCAACATATCCCGCTGCCTGTCATCTTCAGTGAGCGCATTTCCCCACTCCGCAGTATACAGGTCCTCAAAATCAGAAGGCTGCAGTATCCGCAATTCATATTGGCAGGGAATTGCCGTTAAAACACTTATATCCGGCAGAAAATATTCTGCCATAAAGCATATTTTCAAATCATACTTTTTTAAGGCTTCATCTAAAATATGCATGTTCGGCGTTTCAAAACAATGTTCCGCTGAGTATCGGTTTATATACGCCTCCACTTCCGCTCGCAAACGCTCACTAACCTGCGCCACAATATTATTGCCGTATGAAACCAAATCACATTCCAGCGGCAAGGGTATGTATTTTCTTGCCCTTTCATTCTTCTGCGAAAGCGTTATCACATTGGTGTCTTTTAAAAAATCCTCCGGAGTACAATTACAGTCATACGCCGATTGTTCTAACGCAATATCGAATATTTCCTGATTCGTCATATTATCCCCCATTCGATTAAAATTCTTCTGCCTGCCGTTTCTGTTTGCGCCGCATTTAACAGTTTTTCAGTCAAAAAAACGCAGCATTCACCAGATATCCATACATGCCCAGCTATTTGGTTCATTGCTCGCAGGAGTCAAAACCTTTATCACTACACCATATACACAACCACTATCTCCGCTTACACCGTATGCACAACCACGGAAACCACCATCACCGCTTCCTCCGCGCGCAGTGCGGCAGTCACCTCTCCCTCCATCAAATGCATAAGCTGCCTGCAGATGTAAAGCCCAAGACCACTCCCCGGTTTGTTCCCCACATTGCTGCCTCTGAAAAAGCTGTCAAAAATATGGCAGACCTCTCTATCCGGCAGCAGGCAGCCTGTATTATACACCAAAATCTTATATTCTTCCTCTTCCCGCTCAATTTCCAGCCAGACCTTCTTTCCGTCTCCATATTTGATCGCATTTTCAATAATGTTCTGCAAAACCTCGATCAGACGTTCCTTATCGCCGTAAACCAGACAGTTTTGGTAATCCCCTACCGCAAATTCAATCTGGTTTAACGCCATTTTATCTTCATAATATTCCCGAACCGCTTCCAATACTTCCGCAATATAGACTTCCCCGTTGTTCACCTCAAAATGCAGAAAATCTTCATTCGATGCCTTGACGATTTCCGAAATATACCCCTCAATTTCATCTGCCTTGTCACTAATATTTTCCGCAATCTCTTTCTTTCTGCTCTCGTCTTTATAAAGGTTTTTACTGAGTGCCTTCGCATACAGCTTAATCCCGCTTAATGGGGTTTTGATGTCATGGGATAAGGATAACAGCAACACCTTTTTCTCGTTTTGCAGCTCCAGTTCCCGCATCTTCGACTCCTCTAAATTCTCCCGCAGCAGATTAAGTCCCCAGACAAACCTGCCAAAAAAACGATTTTTGTTTTCCAAAAGCGGTATCGTCAGATTCCCTTTGGCAAGCTCAAACGGAATTTCGGAAAGCTGGTAAAATGGCAGTAAAATCTTCTGCCTGATATAGAGGAGGACTGCCAGGACAACCGCCAGCATGACAAAACCGATTCCGTTGACAAGTACAAGCATTTGCACCCTGCTTTGCCCTTCCAGTACATATGTGACCTTGTAATAGTAGTTTTCCGTGGCAAACACGGCATAATACGCTGCTTTCTCCTCTAAAAAGCGTGCCACTTCTTCCGTATCACTATCCTGCGCCATCGCATACAGACCGGTGATCTGCGGATATTCTTCCACACCCGCATACTGCATAAGCTCCCCAAGATTTTCCGGCGCCCTCTGCTTTTCCCGTTCAAATAAGACGGCCTCTTTCTCTATGCGGTTCATGGATACCCTGTATGCCTGCTCCTCCTGTCCAAAACTTTTCCTTGAAAGATAAATATTTACCACACCCATCAGCAGGATAAAAGACAGCACAACCAGAAACACCAGCCTGTTTATCTTCTTCATTGTCTACTCCATATCTGCGGACCTGTTGACAGCCATTTTGCCTTTATCACTTGCTTTCATTCACATAGGTCTCTACACGTTTCTGAATAACCTGCACCGTTTTATCCAGCTCTTTATCCCCTGCAAAATATGCCTGGGCTTCCTCCCATACAATATCCAGTATATCTCCGTCATAAGCCATACTTTTCTTTGTCCGGTTAATCAAATCCAGATAGAGCTCCACATCCTCCTGGGATACCGGCCCCACCTTTACCTCATTGCTGCCAAAGGTAAAGGATTCCTTTTCAATCGGCACAACCTCGTCCCCAAATTCGTCAATATAACGCTCCTGTGTTGTCACTGCCCGGATTCGCATATCAAAACAGTCCTGCCTTGTCGGCATTCCATAATACTGAGGGTATTTCCGGTAAATTTCATATTGGTATTCCTTTTCCCCGAGCAGGCGGATAAACTCCCATGCCTTATCCTTTACTTTCGACTGGGAATAGATACCGGTCGCCAAATCAAATTGGAAATAGGAACCCTCCCTTTCCTTATTGGGAAAGCCAATAAAGGTAATATCTTCCCCAAAGCGCTGGTGAATATTTTGCACATCCGTCAGGGAAACACCCTGTTCTGCCTCAAGCAGAACCTTCCCATTAGTAAACAGCAGGTTCAAGTCGTCAATATATTCTGAAAGTTCCTCATCTGTATACTCCATTTCTTTCAAGCCGCGGTTGCAGAGCAATAAAATATCCCGAAACGCTTCACTGTCAAAGTTACATTCTCCCGTCTGCCAATCCACAAAATCCGTGAGTCCGCTAAATAAAAAATCACTAAGCATCATCTCTTTCTCTTCGTTATAAAACGGTAGCACATCATCCCCCTTTTTTTCCAAAACAGCCTTCATCTCATCAAAGGTCCACCCGCTTTCGCTGCCGACATCACTCGCTCTGCCCGCCACTGTATTGATTGAAAAATACGGGGTAAGATAATACAGCTTTCCGTCAATCTTCATCCCCTCCAATACAGAAGGAATAAATGCGTCTGTATTCACTTTATCATCCTTCTCATAATACGGCGTCAAATCCGCCAGCAGTCCTTTGGAAACACACTGTTCTACCGAAATCGGCAGGGCAGATATACAGATGATATCCGGAACATTTCCGGTGACAATATCCAGATAAATCCCCTGGTGGTAATCCTCACCATCAATATCCCCAATCTCATAAATCTTAAATTCAATCTTATAATCCTTATTTTCCCGGTTAAATTCCCTTGCTGCCTTAATCAGCGAATCAGAAACTGCATAATCCGCATAGGTAATCGTCTGCTTTGCCCTGACCACCTCCGGCTCGAGCCATGTATAAAGCTCCATGCTGAAGGTTTCTTCCCCATATTCATTATCATACAATGCACCGACAAACCGGTTATCCCCCGCATAAACAAAACCTTTGACATCCGCTGAGGTCAGATAAGAACTCGCTGCATCTAACAGCTTCTTTTCCTTTTTCTCTTCCATATTGTAGCCATAGATACCGAAACGGTTCTTCATATAAAAATCATATTCGGCGCCATCCAGAAGACAGTTCCCCTCTGAAGAGCAGTTCAAAATCCCCTTAAGCGCATTTCCCGCCTTTTTCCGTTCTGTATCCAGAATACAGACCTCCACTGTTGTATATCCGTTACTGCGGTTTGCATTTTGCGCATAGACAATCTGACCATCCTTTGTCCTTGCCATATCGCAAAGCGACTGGTCTTCCCGAAGCTCCACCTCACCGGTCAGTTGAAAGTTTTCACTTAAAATATAAATTGCCTGGTTCGATGCCACAAATACATTTCCACTGTTATCTGCCACAACACGGCTCACGAAAGCCTCCTCCGAAAGCCCCAGTGAACTGGTGAGATTTTCCCGCAACAGTTCCTTGCCGCTTTCATCCTGCCTTAACAGCCAGATTCCCTCCGCGCCGGAAATCATATGGACAATACTGCCTCCATCTTCCACATAAAATGCCTTTATGCTTTCCTTTTCCGACAGTTCCAGCGGCATCTCCTCCAGACTGCCCCCATCTATTCCGAGTTTATAAAAATAATACTTTACTTCCGTACTTTTGGGGACCTCTGTGCCTTGTTCTTCATCAGACAGGGTCTCCTCCTCGTTCCATTCCGCACTTAAAAGGTAGAGCATTCCGTCTTTTACATAATAAAGCTCCGGTTCTCCCTCTATGTCATCCACCGCAAGCGCATTTCCCTCATATACCATGCCGGAAGTATCCTCTTCTACTTCCTCCTGTTTCTTCCCGCAGCCAAAAGTTGACAGCATAAGCACCACTGTTAACATCACACAAACCCATTTTCTCATTTGCGCCACTCCTTTCGCATACAACCTCATTTTTCTGTGTTTCCAGTAACAAGCCTGTTATGCTTAGTATAACATAGATGATGGAATATAGGTTAAAAATATGGTAAACGGTCAGTCAAGTATAGTGAGCGGTCAGTCAAACCGGTATCCGACACCCCATACCGTCTGGATATGCTGCGGTTTTTTCGGTTCCTTTTCCAGCTTTTCCCTGAGCCATTTGATATGTACCGTCAATGTCTGTGGCTCGCTGTCGCTGTCAAAGCCCCAGATTTTATGGAACAGCTCCTCTTTGGACAGCACCTTGCCCTTGTTCTCCATCAGATATATCATTAAATCCAGCTCCTTTGCGGTAACGGCGATTTCCTGCCCCTCCACATACAAATGTCTTCCCACCTTGTCGAGACGGATATTCCCTTCCACAATCTCCTGCATGGAATATCTCCGTTTGAAAATACCGTTTACCTTTGCCAGCAGGATATCAATGTCATAGGGTTTTTCGATATAATCGTCCGCGCCGAGCAAAAGACCATTTAATTTATCTTCTTTTCCCTCTTTTGCACTTACAATGATAATCGGCGTATTGGCATTTTCCCGAATTTTACTGCACACGGCAAAGCCGTCCATTCCCGGCAGCATGATATCGAGAATAACCAGCTTTGCCTGTTCCTCTGCGTAGAGTTCCAATGCCTCTTCCCCGGACAGGGCAAGATAAGTGTCATACCCTTCCGCTTCCAGAAAATCTGCCAGCAGGCCTCCGATTTCTTCATTATCCTCGACGATGATGATATCTGCCATAATGTTCTTTCCTTTCTTAACAGATATATCTGAGCGATTGCGTAATGCGCTCTTTACACTTCCTGCAAAATTTTTTCATACTTCTTATTGTTCCGTATGCGTTTTACAATTTCTCGATTCTGTTGAATATCTCTGTCTAATTCTTTTTTATCAATATCATACTCTGTTTGATGATTTCTGAGAACATCAATCGATGCAGGCAATGCCCAATCATCTAAAATAATATCTGCTGACATAACCAGCCCTCCTAACTATAATATATCCCAACTTCACTGCATACTGCCAAAAAGGAAAGTGCTGCATAATACAATTCTTTTATGGTCGATTTTCCATCAAGTTCTGCGGTACACTTCTTCCAAAGAAGAACTGCTTCGTCTAAGTCAAATTTTTTATCCTTATATAAATAATGCACTTTGCCATAATTGGAAACCACTGACATTATTCTTACATTATCATATTGCAGGAAAAACGAAATATCTGTCAGGGAAAATGTCTGTATTGACGGATGATTATGCAAAACAACAACCGCAATACTATCCTGCGATACCAGCAAATGATTAGAAAAAGTATCAGCTGCTATCGTTACACTATGCTCATCTCCATAACTAATTCCATAGTTTTCAAGTGGATTGTCAGATAATATATCAAACGTAATTGCCACTTCATTGCTGTGGTTTTCTTCCTTTGACAGAATGAGTACCTCTTGTGTCAGTCTCCGCATAATGATATTCTGTTTCTCTGAAAATCCTCTATATTCTATATAGGGAACTTTACTGATTGCAACATCCGTTATATCAATCTTTTTCATTATGTCTCTGGATTGTTTCAATTCATCCTCTCTCACAATTTCACCTCCAGTTTTCTATCAAATATTATTCCGGTTCTCATCCCTGATTTTATTATATCATAATGAAGCTCGCTAATGCTCGCGCAAGTCATCAACCTCCGCTCTGCTCCGGTTGGTGACATTTTATCATAATCTTAGCGGTAATATCAAGAACTATGGAACTCCTACCACCCCATATCGGTAAGCCAGTTGTTGACCTTCCGCTCCCTGTCACGCAGGTTTGCGTGTTCCAAAGCCTCTCCAACTGCTCCTAATTCTAATTCTCCCTTTATATTACCATCAACAATATATAAAATTCTACTGCATTTTGCTGCCACTTTCATATCATGGGTAACCAGCAGGATTGTCGTCCCCTCTTCATTCAGTTTATTGAGAATATTCATGACCTCTTCGGAAGCGCTCCGGTTTAATGCGCCGGTAGGTTCATCTGCAAAAATGACCTCCGGCTGGTTCATCAGGCTTCTACAGATGCAAGCCCGCTGAAGCTGCCCGCCGGACACCTCGGTAATGTCATTATCCGCAATCTCACTGATTTCCAATTTCCGCATCAGCTCCCGGCAGTATTCATTGATTTCCTGTCTGGTGCGCCCGCCCTTATCCGACTGGTATGCCGGAAGCAGGATGTTATCCATCACAGACAGATTTTTTAGCATATGCATCTGCTGGAAAATAAAGCCCATATGGTTTAAGCGCACGAGGGCAAGCTCCTTTTCATTCAGTTTCGTAATCTCCTGCTTTGCCAGCACCACCTCGCCTGCCGTCGGACGGTCCATGCCGGACACACTGTAAAGCAGCGTGGACTTGCCAGAGCCAGACGGTCCCATCACGGCGGCCATCTCTCCCTTTTTCACCGTAAAACTGATATTTTTCAATACATTGTTCTGCCTTTTATTCGTGATATACGTTTTACACAAATCTGTTACCCTTAATGCCTCTGCCATAATTTTTCTCCTCTCATTCTACTATTGTTCCATTCATTTTGGAACTATATATCTGAAAAACCTAGTTGTGCAATATAGACAATATCATAAGCAAGGTGCTTTGGAGCCGCCAGTGCTTGCATTGAGTACTTGGCGAGGTATTGTTCGAGCCTAGTACGAAAGTACACTTGCACACTTAGTGAGATTCTATCGAACTTAGTGTGCAAAGTGTTACACTGCTTAGCACTGTTGCGAGCGACAAGCAGTGCAAACGTGCCTGCGTTGATTTGTCTATATTGTACAACGGAAATCCCGAAAACCGTCTACTCTATATTATTCATTTCCTGCGGCGAAATCTTTCTCACCTTCAGCATCGTCAACACGCAGGCGGTGACAATCGCCACAAACAGCATAACCGGATAGAATACATACACCTCTAATGGATTGATTTCAAAAGTGATTTTACTTGCACCCATAATTTTAAATACCTGCCCTGCTGTAATCTCGGAAAACGGCGTTCCCGTCAGCGTTCCAAGTAAAATTCCCACAAACAGCACCAGCATAATCCGCTTGGTCTGCCAGCTTATAATATCCCAATTGGAAAAACCGATTGCCTTTAGCATGCCCATTTCCCCCTGTTCCCGGATTAAAAACATTTTCTGCATCAGCATCACCACCAAAATATTGATGACAATGACCACTGCCAGAATCATGGTCTTTAACGGCCGGATTTGGTCCGATATCCCCCCAATCTGTCTGCCGATGAACTCAGTTACCGTCTCTACCCTTGCCTCCGGCATCCGTTTTTTTGCCTTCCCGATGATCTCGGCAAGCTGTTCATCATCCGGCCGCTCCTTTAGCAACACCTGCGCACAAGATATGGCCACTGCCCGCCGGTAATCAATCTCTGCCACCTCCGGAAAGCGTATTCCTTCCCCCATATTCGTCATTGACTGGTAAATCGCCGTAATGACATACGGCTTTTCCTGATCCCCATTCGTAATGTAAACGGTATCCCCGATATGCGCATCGATTTTTTCCGCCACGATATGCGTAACCGCCACCTCATTTTCATATACCGGCGGTTCCCCCTCATCATAAAAATACATGTCTGTATCCGTACCCAGACCCTGAAGGGTAGTAGAATTATAACTCTTTTCCCCTTTCCGTATCTTAAAGCGAAACATTACCTCCATCATCACCCTGTCAATCTCCATCCCCGCATCCATCAGGCTTTGCTTTTTTTCGTCCAGATACGCATAATACTGCTCCCGGTCACCAGACAGAACCAGTTCCGACATTCTATCCGCTTCATCGATAGTAAAATCACTGTCTGCCATGGAAAACCATGCCGAAATCTGCTTGGAGCAAAGGGTATTGATTGAGTTGACCGGCATGATCACCAGCCACACCCCTACTGCGCTTGTCACCAGTAAGACCAGATACTTCTTAAGCTCGCTTAACACATCATTTCCCGCCAGAAAAGAGACCGGCTTCATCTTTGACCGGGAAAGCCGCAGCAGCCCCTTTTTCTGGAAACGCTCCCCGTTATTGCCGCTGCGGATCGCATCCATTGGCGTCATCTTCTTTATTTTTCCCGTGCTCAGATAGCCAAATGCTGCCACAACCACGACAACGAATGTGCTTACGAAAAGCGGAAGCCCTGCCCCGCCTCCCTCTGTTTTCATCACGATACTTTCGGATACGCCCGAAAGCAGAAACCGGCTAAAGGGCATGCCGGCGGCAAAGCCGAGCGCTCCGCCGCAGATTGCAATCGCAAAATATTTTGACAGATAGAGACGGCGGATTGCCGTGTCCCTTACGCCAATCGCTTTCATGATGCCGATTTCCCGGTAATCCTCATTGATCGTAAAGATAATCGTAAACCGGAGCATGAACACGGAAATCAGTACCAGACAAAGGCTAACGACCAGTAAAACCGCCGCCACAACCATATCCATTATGTAAGCTGCCTTGATTAACGCCTGATCTGCGCCAAATATTACGGTGAGTCCGGCATCATTGTAGTCCTGTTCAAATTTCTCCAGATTATCGGTATGCACCGAATAAAGCCTTCCGTAAGCGAAATCACTTTTTTCAAACAGCTCCTGAAAATCCCTGTCACTAATCAGATAACGGTTCAGTCCCATCCTGTCCGAACCCAGAAAAACATCCTTATAGCTTCCCTTGATTTTGAATGTTTTCTCATATCCGTTGTCCGCGTGAAGATATAGGGTATCTCCCGCCTCTAAGCCATTCCTATTCATCAGACCTCGGCTGATATAAATAGTGCCGTCCTCCATATCGGTAATCAGTTTATCCTCCGCATCAAAAAATTTCTGCTGCGCAATATGCACGCTGTTTACCATCGTCATATTATTCATTTCCATTTTTCCGTTATTTTCCTTTTTTATCTGCTTCTCTGTCAGATAAAGCGCATCATCTGCGGAATAACCGGTTACGCACTCTGTTTCTTGTAAAAATTTCTCCGCCTCTTTGATACTGTCCGATAAATCTTCCTTACTTCCGCCCACGGTGGTGAAAATATAGTCGGAAATTTCGGCTTTCTCCATAAAATAATCCGTTCCGCCCATCACCACAATTAAATTATTCAGGCTCCCCACAATAAATGTAGTGGCGAGAAAAATAAAAATCAACAGAATCAGATTCATGGATTTTTTGCGCTGCAAATCCTTTTTTAGTATTTTCAGATTCATGCCTTTCTCCCTTCTTTTTGTTTCTGCTGTCATTATAAGGGATAAATTATTAAAAAATCCTTAAATAATTGAAAATTCTTGTATTTGTGATTATACTTACTGCGGTATTGGTAATTATCGAACTTCTGAATAGAGAAAATAAAAAGTAGCCGTCCTGTTCTTTGGCGAGAATAACGACTACTTTTTATAACATAATTTAGTTTTCGCCGGGTCGGGTGATGCGCACTCACCCTCCGGCTGCCTTGTTAAGTATATTATATCAAAATACACATAAATGTCAATTAGCAGTTCCTGCTTTATCATTTTTTGCGATATCGCACACGAAAAGGACATACCATTACAAAAATGAAATCATATCGTGAACACCATCTGAATGACGTACTCCCGGTTCTGTGTCAGAATATGATATTCCCCATTATATTTTCCTATAATATCATATACATTCTGCAAACCGATGCCATGATTTTCCTCCACCGCCTTTGTCGTCAAAATCTTTCCTTCCGCCTGCCGCAGTGCGCCTTCCATTGGATTTCTGATTTCCAGATAAAACACACCCTCTGTTTTCTTTGCTGTCAGCAGGATGTAACGCTTTCCTTTTACCTTTTCATTTGCCTCCACTGCATTATCAATCAGGTTCGTAAGCAGAATACAGCCGTCCACATAATTCATAAAATTAAATTCCGAAAACGCGCCCCTGCATTGCAGGGTAATTCCATTCTCTTCCAGTGCCGCCATCTTTGTGCTTAAAATCATATCCACCAGCTCATTTCCGGTTGCTGCCTGATAAACCGATTTTGACGTGTCAGCGGTCAAATCCCGGAAATAGCCCTCCGCCTTTCCATACTCTCCCTTTTCCAGCATTTCCTGCAATAACAGCATATGGTTTTTCCAGTCATGGCGGAATTTTACGGTATCCTTCTGCTGTTCCCGGTAATCCCTGAAAAAGGAATATTCCGTTTCAAACTCCTTCTTGTAATTCTCGGAAAGCTGCCGGTAATAAGCCGCCATTTTTCTGTGGACAATGGCGTAAACCACTGCAATATTCAAGATCATCATGAAGAGTATCCATATGCCCTTATAAAGAGGAGCATTGACCATGCCCTCAAACCACTCCAGTCCCATGACGATAGCCGGACTGAATGCACAAAACAGGGTGAGAACCACTCCCTCCCCAATCGTCAATTGGATGGATTTGGCTTTTGCCACTTTTGTCCGGCTAAGGCACAGCAGCAGGACAAACAGCAGGGCATCCGATACCATATCGGACGGTGTCAGTCCTTCTGCTCCAATATGATACTGGCTAAGCCCGAAAAACCGTTCAAGCAGATCCATGAATACTCCAAACTCCACATATACAAATACAGCGGGGATTTCCAGCAGCATTGTCTTGATACGCCTTTTATTCGTTAAAATCAATGTCACCAGCACATTATACGCAAACATGACTGCGGTTACGGCTGTATCCGTCTTACAAATAAACATACTGAGCAGATAGACCAAAATAAATATGCCCGATGCTATGGCTAAATTCCGGGATGTCACCCGCATATCGCAGCCAAACAGCAGGCTTAAGATTAACCATAAATCCAGCATGGCAAATGTATTGATAAAAATTGATGTGATCTCCATTACATAATCTGTCATATCAAATCCTCTCCCAGAAAATGAAACAGGCTGCTCCTGTACTCCGGCACCCGTTTCCTCGTAATTGGCAGGCTTAAGCCGGAGGACAGCAGGATTTTCCCTGTCTGCGTTCCTCTGTGATGGTACAGATTAACCAGATATTTCCGGTGAATCCGAAAAAATCCACAATCCCGCAGCTGTTCCTCATATTTTTTCAGGCTGTCATCGCTGATATAATGCTGTGATTTTGTGTATAATACCGTACACTTATCCTCTGCGCTGATATAGATAATCTCATTTAAGGGCAGCAGGATTTCCCCATTCATCGCCCTCACCGATATTTTCTTCTTTTTGGCACATTCCCGCTGTATATCGACAAGCAGGCTGCGCACCGCCTCCTGCGATAACGGCTTTAACAGATACCGGAACGCATCTGCCTCATAGCCCTTTACGGCATACTCGATATAGGAGGTGACAAAAACTAAGAATACCTCCGCATTCATTTCCCGAATCTGCTTTCCCAGCGTAATGCCGTCCATTTCCGGCATCTCAATATCCAATAAAATCAGGTTCGGAAACTCTGCGTTTTCCTGCCTTAAATGATGAAGCTTTTGCAGCAGTTCCATCGCAGACTGGAAAACCGTTATCTTTAAGGAATATTCTTTTGCCAGCAGCGAACATGCCTCAAGCATTTTTTCGCTGTGCTCTTTAATATCCTCACATATATAGATTGTAAACTGCTGTGGCAACTCTTCCCGTATCATTTCCTGTAACTCTCCAATTTTCTAATCTGCCTTTCCCGGCGGTTCAAAATGCCTGCAACTACGCTTCCTGCCTTATCATAACAAATATAGCTTCCTTTTTCTATATTTTTTCTTCAGGCAATTGCAAAATACTCTATTTTGTACAACGGGACGTCTTGAAAAACTTACGTTTCGCATTTGCCTGCTGAACATACATACACAGCCATGTACTCACTATTTCCAAAACCCAGTTGTGCAATATAGACAATATCGCAAGCAGGGCATTGGGGAGCCGCCGGTGCTTAGCGATGCCTGAATACTTAGCGAAGCTTTGCTGAGCTTAGTAGAAAGGTATGCTTTAGCTGGTGTTTTCGAGCTTAGCACCGTTGCGAGCGACACATAGCGCAAGCGTGCCCGGCTGTGATTTGTCTATATTGCACAACGGACAGTTGCGAAAACTTAAGTTTTGTTCATTGCTATATATACATGCAAAAGGAGGCGCCGCTTCCAACCCATAAGCGGGTACTTGGATGCGGCAGCCCCCTGCAATAAACCATTGTGTATTTTTCAATGGGATTTTCCCCATAAAATTGGTAACACCTACTTTTTCACCTTCATCGTCTTCTTTACAAATCCGGTCTTGGCAGTAAGAAGTTTTTTATACGCCTTGTATTGAGCCTTCGGCACCTTGAAGACCGCCTTTTTATGAATCCCCTTAAACGCATTTTTGCCAATGGAAGTAATGAGCTTTGATTGAATCGTAACCTTCTTCACCTTGCTCTTTTTGTAGAACGCTTTGCTGTTGATCTTGACAACCTGATAGCTCTGTCCTGCCAGTGAAACCGTTTCCGGAATGGTTACCGATGTCTTTTGCTTGACCATTCCAGTCACCATCACGGTTCCCGTTCCGTCAAACCCTTCCTTCACTAGCTTATATTTTAAATTGCCGGACTTGTAGGTGACACCCTTCTTAGCACCCTCACCAATGCCGGTTACCTGAATATACGCATAGTATTCTACATCCTCATTAAATGCTACCGAACTCTCGGATTTAAGGTATACCGTATACCATCCATTCTTCGTAACCGTAAACGAAGGATTGACCGTATCCATCTCCTCTCCCTGATATACCATGCCGGTGACCTTACCCTCACACCATTTTGCCTTTCCAAGCTTCGTGGCAAATTTCTGTGTCACGGTCAATGCCACGCTCTTCCGGTCTGCACTCACGGTCTGTTCCACCACAACGCCTTCGGCCTCTGCCACTGCCCCAATCATAATCTTAGTAGAATGACTGGAAACGCTGCTCAGATTTAATTTGCTGCCGCACTGCATATAATAGGTACCCGCCTTCAGCAGTAAATAATCATCACCGGAACCTAAGCTGACCGTGTTATCCGTAATCGGAACTGCCATGCTTTCATTTCCGTACAATCGAAAATATTCGTCCGAAGCAAACGCCGAGCTGTCCACCGTTGACATTTTAATCCGCACAAAGGAATCCTTCTCCAGAGTAAACTTTCCATAACGGCACTGCTCCGACACTCCCGCATCCCGGTTCAGGTTCCATTGCAGGTTCCACGACAACCCAATCACCTGGTCATAATCCCGCATATCCCCTGTCACATACACGGGAACCTCTTCAAAGACCGTCTCTGCATTTACCTTTGCCGGCCACAGAACCATAACAGACAACAACACAAGCAAAACGGCTGCCAAATACTTTCTTTTTCCTTTCATAGTACGCCTCCTCACATATACGCTAATCGTTGGATGTTTATTGCATCCATGATACACAAATCAGCATACCACACCCCTCTCCTGTTTTGCCTTTTTTCCGACAAAAACCGGAATTTTCCCGACGAGATGTATTGAGAAAAAGAAATGGCTAAGAAAAGCCGTGCCTTCAATATAGATTTAAAAGTTCATCCAGCTTTCCAATCATGTCGACCGCCGGATAATTTTGAAATTCCTCCTCTGTGGTAGTACCGGTAGTTACCGCTACAAATTTGACCTCTGCAGCAGCAGCCGTTTTTGCGTCGACCAAAGAGTCACCAATATAAAGTACGTCCTCCTTATTCATCCCCATAAGGGCAATGATTTTATTCAGCCCCTCCGGATTAGGCTTCTTCTCCACCACGTCCTCCTGACCGATAACATAATCCAGCAAATATCTCACACCATACTTTTCAAATATCTGTTCGACCCGATAGTGAAACTTTGTCGTCACAATTCCAATCCTGCAGCCATTGTTGTGAAGCCACGTTAAAGTATCCAACACACCGGGTAAAAATACTGCTGATTCCACCATTACCTCATCAGCCTTCTCAATGAAGTATTGTGCAAATTCCCGTGCTTTCTTTCCTGTGTTATCCAATGTCAGTACCCGGTAGGTCTCCTCCAAGGTCAGGCCGATTGTTTTTCGGATATCCTCCTGTCCGGCTGCCTGATGCCCCATCTGGTTTAAAGCATAATTGACACTCGCTATAATTCCCTGTGTACAATCTCCTAATGTATAATCAAAATCAAAAATATATGCCTTTATTTTCATCAACATGTACTCTCCCCATATATAAACATATTTGGTAATTGCCAAACTCAACTTTTTCAAGGTATTCGTTGTACAATTGTCTATACTATAAATAATAAAAGTCCCAAAATATATACATATTTCAGGACCTTTACGGTAGCTCTCTTCTATTATTCCATATGCTTTTCTATACACTGCAGAATCTCTTCCTGGACCGGAATAATATTCACCAGTATTTCTTTTGCTTCCTCCGGTTTTCCGCCTCTTAGCAAATCCACAATATCGGTATAAGCTTTATATACAGGAGTTATCGACAAATTTCCCGAAATCCCCTTGATTGTATGCGCCCGCTCAGTTGTTCCCGTATATTCCGTACAGTCAAAATCCGGCTCTACAATCTGTTCCTTCATCGTTTTTACGAAAGAACCAAGCAACCGTGTATAAAGACTTTCATTGCCGCCAAGACGTTTCAACCCGTCATCAATATCCACGCCTAACTCTCTTAATTCATCAAATAAACTCATCAAATCACCTCTCCTATTTTATTAACTGTTAAGCGAAAAGCGCCACAGAAGTTTTGGCACTTCTGTGGCGCAAGCCATTCTATCTTAATACTTTCCAAAATCATCGCCTAATGAGATTAACTGCTCATTATTACTTGCTGATGAAGATGACGAATAAGATGAACTGCTTCCAAAGGAAGAAGTACCCATATCCATACCGCTTCCTAAGTTGTAGATAGAAAGCATTTCACGCATTCTGGATGCCTGATTAGACAATTCCTCACTGGCAGCCGCACACTGCTCACTCGTAGCAGAGTTTGTCTGTACCACCTGAGAAACCTGTGTAATTGCCTGCTCAATCTGAGCTACTGCTGTTGCCTGATAATTAGAGGATTCTGCAATACCGTTAATGATTTTCTCACTTTCCTGTACAACCTTTGTAATCTCCTCCATTGCCTTTGCTGTATCATCTGCAATTTTGGAACCTGCACTTACTCTGTCAATAGACTCTTCAATCAGCTCTGCGGTTTCACCGGATGCTGCTGCACTCTTTGCTGCCAGGCTTCTAACCTCTTCTGCCACAACGGCAAAACCTTTTCCTGCTTCACCAGCTCTTGCTGCCTCAACCGCTGCATTCAATGCTAAAATATTGGTCTGGAATGCAATATCATCTATCGTCTTAATAATCTTAGAAATGCTCTCTGAAGATTTATTAATATCCTGCATTGCCGTCATCATATCCTGCATCTGCTCATTTCCCTGTTTTACATCTGCAATAGCACGGGCTACCAGACTAGCAGCAGAGTTAGCTTCCTCTGCATTCGCTTTTGTCTTTTCTGCAATTTCATCAATAGAAGCAGTAATCTGCTCAATTGCACTTGCCTGCTCCGTAGAACCCTGTGCCAGTGCCTGGCTTGCACTTGCCACCTGAGAAGAGCTTACTGTCACCTGTGAACCTGCATCGCTGATATTGGACAATGTATGAAGATTATCTTCTACCAGCTTCTTCAGCGCAATACTTAACAAATCCTCATCCGATTTCGGAACAACCTGTACCGTCAGATTACCATGGGAAACTTCCTCGGCAATTTTAGCCTGATCTTTGATATTCTCAACTACTTTGATATAATCATCTACCAACTCACCAAATTCATCATTAGCGTGCTTCACTAATTCAATGTTGGTACGTCCCAGCGCAATATCCTTTGCCGCTCCGGATAACTGTGTAATCGACCGGCTAAGCGTCTTAATCAGGGAAAGCGCAATTAATACTGTAACGACTATCGCTACACACAACAGTCCAACTGAAACTGCATTTGCAGTTTTTACATAGGATTGTTCCTGTGCACCGTCTACTTCTACAATTTTCTTTAATGCCATATCACTATACACTACATTGACTATCATCAGTATGATGAGAATAGCAAAACCTAAAATCATTCTTGTTTTCATCTTAATGTCTTTCATAATCATACATCTCCTTCTTCAACACTATTTATATCATTTACCTGCTCTGCTAATGATAAATCTTCATCATTCAGCAGTTTATCAGGGTCCAGTAACAGCTTAACGGCATTTCCTACTTTACCGATGCCGTAAACATACTTATTCTGCGCTTTATCCGTGTGTCCAATCTTAGGCGGCGGTAATATATTGTCCTCATTAATCTCAACCACCTCCGCAATCTTCTCCACAATCAGCCCGACTACCGTCGACTTCACGTTAATGACAATGATACACGTTCTGTCGTTGTACTCTACTGGCTGTTGTTTGAAGCGCAGCCGGACATCAATAACGGGAACAACCTTTCCTCTCAAATTGATAAGACCTTTAATATAATCCTCTGTTTCGGGAATCGCTGTGATTTCCTGCATCTGGATAATCTCATTCACATATTGAATGGCCAGCCCGAAATACTCGTTTCCGGATTTGAAGGTCATATACTTGCCCTTCTCATTGTTCTCATCACTTGAAATAAGCTGAACACCTGCTGCCTGCTTCTTCAATTCGCTTGTTTCATCCATATGATTACCGTTCCTTTCTATAATTTTATTCCATTAACCCGGCGGCATCCAATATCAAAGCAATACTTCCGTCGCCAAGCTGTGTACATCCGGATATTCCCTTAACTTTCTTGATATAAGACGGAATCGGCTTGACCACGATCTCCTGTTCGCCAATCAGCTTGTCGACCAAGAGACAGACTCTTTGATTTTCCACCTCCAGGATTAACATTACTCCATCCTCCACGGATTCCCGATACTGATCTAAACCATACCAGCGACCGAGACGGAGTACCGGATAACACTCCCCTCTTATCATAATGTACTCATCTCCGTTCGGCTCATAAATCATCATGTCCTCTTTTACCCGGACAAATTCTTTAATCACACCGGTCTCCAGTACAAATGCAGAGGTTCCTGTCTCTATGACAATTCCGTCAACAATAGCCAGCGTCAACGGGATTTTCAAGCTCATCACACTTCCCATTCCTGGGGTACTCTCTATATCCAGCATACCGCCAATGGACTGAAGATTCTGAACAACGACATCCATTCCTACGCCACGTCCTGAATACTCTGTTACCTGTTCATTCGTGGAGAATCCCGGAAGCGTAATAAACTGATATACTTCCTTATCTGTGTAAGCCTCATCTGGTTTGTTCTCATCTAACAACCCCTGCTTCTTTGCTTTTGCAAGAATCTTTTTGCGGTCAAGACCTGCGCCGTTATCCTCTACGCTGATCCAAACCTTACCGGCCTCTGTCTTCGCCGACAAAGTCACTTTACCTTTATCCGGCTTACCACTGTCAACCCGCTCCTCGTTTGTCTCAATACCATGGTCTACTGCATTTCTAACTAAATGCATCAACGGGTCGGATATATGTTCAATAATATTCTTATCTACCTCTGTCTGTTCACCCACCATTTCAAACTCGATGTCTTTTCCGAGTTTTCTGGAAACGTCGAAGACAATTCGGTTCATTTTTTGGAAAGTATTCGCCAGCGGAACCATCCTCATCGACATGATAACATCCTGTAAATCTGTCGAAATCTTGGACAACTGTGAGGCTGCCTTATTGAAACGGTCAAGATTCAGCCCCGGCACCTTCAAATCCGGATTCTGCAATACCACGGATTCCGAAATAACCAATTCTCCAATCAAATCCATCAGCTGGTCCATCTTCTTCACATTAACGCTGATAAAGGAAGCCTTTTCCGCCTTACTTCTATCCTTTGCCAATTTCTTCGGCTTGCCGGGTTCCTTCGACTTGATAACGAAATCACCGGGTGCAATTTGTGGCTTCGGTGGTTTAGGAGCTTCTTTGGGCTCCTCCTGTTCCTGCTGTGCAGCCTCTGCTTTTGTCTCGATTTCCTCCACGCTCGACTCCAAGTCAATCGCCATTGCCTGTGCATCGTCCTGATCGCCAAAATCAAAGCCTAACAGGAATTCATCTGCCTTACACTCGTAGATATCAACCTTTTCAATATCATAACCGACACCGATAATCTTACGTATCTCTTCCTCTGTACATTGCGCCTGTAAGAGAATTTTAAAACCATTCTCAATGATGTCTTGTGCACTGCTCTCGTCGGTAATGATATCCTCCGGAGAATACAATAAGTCTTCTGCAATCTCCTTTAATGCGTATACGGCCTTATAAGCATGGACATTTGACATTTCCGTTTCCGGGAAAAATGTAATATAAATCTTATAAAACCGGCTGGCACTTGTGGCAACCGGAGCAATATAGAACTGTTTCGGTTCCTCATGGACATTTTCCTTAGGTAGTTCCTGCCCGTCCTCCACTGCGCCATTCTTAATTTTATTCAAGAATTTGTCAAGATTCGCAATAATATCACTGGCATCACCGTCAACCGGATCGCCGTTACGAATCTTTTCCATTTCGTTTGAGATGAAATCCTCCACCTCCAAAACATGCTCCACTAATTCAAGATGCGGAACGTTATCAGGATGAGATTCCCTCAGAAAATAGAAAACATCCTCAAGCTTATGTGAAACAGCCGTTATATCTTCAAACATCATGATACCCGATGAACCTTTAATGGTATGCATGGTTCTAAATATCTCATTTATGCTGTCTTCGTCAAAGCAGTCTGCATCCTTCTGTTCAAGAACGGTTTCCTGAAGCTGCTCCAGCAGCTGGGTGTTCTCAAACAGATACATGTCAAGCATGTCATCCGTATTAAATCCTTCAGCCATTTTCTACTCCTTTCCTGCGTGTTCTAATACTATTCTTTCATCAAATCAGGTCAAGCTTCTTCATCGCCTGTTCAAACCTCTCCTGATCGATTGGTTTACCGGAATATATTGTACATCCTAGTTCAAATGCCATTTTGACATTTCTCTCCTCATTCAAAGCAGTGGTCATAATCACTTTAACGGCATCTTTTTCCGGGATATTCCTCTCCTTTTCCAGATTACGGATACCCACAAGTGCCTGATATCCATCCATGACCGGCATCATAATATCGAGACAAACCAGATCATAAGGTTCTTCGTCTTCTAACGCCATCATAAACGCATCCACGGCTTCCATTCCGTCAACAGTGACATCACATTCACCATACTTTGACAGGAAACTTGTCATAAATTTTCTTGTTACAAAATCATCTTCTGCCAGTAGAATTTTCATAGCCTCTCTCCTTTACATTTTATTTAATAACGAGTATGTCCTTCTTGCAATATCACCTAACTTTTCCTGATATTCCACTGCACCTAAGTCATAAGCAACCTTAGGCATTCCATAGACAACACAAGTTGACTCATCTTGTCCGATAGTTCTGGCACCCGCCTTGCGCATAGCAAGCAGCCCTTTACCACCGTCGCCTCCCATTCCTGTCAGAATAATTCCCACGGCATCCGCTCCCGCCACCTTGGCGACAGACTCAAAGAGAACCTCCACTGACGGGCAATGCCCGTTTACTCTGGGACCGGCCTTGACTTCCACCTGGTAAACTCCATTTATCTTCACCAGCCTCATATGCCTATCCCCACCAGGGGCAATTAACATATGGCCCGGAAGTACTCTGTCTCCTGTTTCCGCTTCCTTTACCTGAATGCGGCACTGGTCATTCAACCTCTTGGCATACATTTTTGTAAATCCCGGCGGCATATGCTGTACGACGACGACACCGGGGATATCCGTCCCAAAATTCTTTACCACATCATATATGGCTTCCGTTCCTCCCGTCGAAGCACCAATAGCCACAATCAGATTATTCTTATTGGGTGCCAAATGCTGCTGTTCCGTATTTTCCATCACTTTCTTTTTGATGTTGCTAATCTTGGCCGTCGAAGCAATCTTAATCTTTACCAGAAGTTCATTCCGAATAAAATCCTCCAACTGCGCCCGGTTCGATACAGCCGGTTTTGCGACAAAATCGACTGCGCCTGCATGCATCGCATCAAATACCTTATCGCTCAATGAACTGATTACCACAACCGGCAGCGGATACTGCGGCATGAGTTTGCGTAGAAACTCAATTCCATTCATCCTCGGAAGTTCCACATCTAACGTCATCACATCCGGTTTATATTTCAAAATTGCATCCCTTGCCTCAAACGGGTCGTTAGCAGTTCCTACAACCTCCACGGCAGGGTCTTTGTTTAAATTCTGAACCAACAGTTGTCTAAACACCATTGAGTCTTCGACAATCAAAACTCTGATTGGTTTCATCCACTATCACCCTTCTCTCTTCCTAAATATCGACGGCTGGATAATCTGAAACGGTGTACTTCCTCTGTCAAGCGTCTCCGTTGTTCCGATAAACAGATATCCTCCTGGTTCCAAAGCATCATATACCTTTTGGATTAATTGCTTTTTGGTTGCATCGTCAAAATATATCATCACATTACGTAAAAATACAGTATGCATTCTCTTCTTAAAAGGAAACGGGTCCATTAGGTTAAACTGACGGAATATAACTTCCTGCTTCAACTCATCCGTCACCTGATACTGTGTGCCGCCTGCCAGCGGTTTGAAGAAATGCCTTTTCCATTGCTCAGGCATTTTTTTCAATTGATCTGCGCTATAAACACCTGCCATCGCCTGTTTCAATACCTTTGTCGAAATATCGGTAGCCAGGACCTTTGTGTCCCACTGTTTGCGGTCCAGACCAAAAAAGTCTGCCAGCACCATGGCAATCATATAGGGTTCCTCACCAGATGATGCGGCACCGCACCAAATCCGCAGGTCCTTCTTTGCGTTTTCCTTCTTTTTCAGCCATGGGAGTACCACTCCTTTAAAGTACTCAAAATGCTCAAATTCCCTCATAAAATATGTGTGGTTTGTTGTGAGGAAATTAACCAGCATAGCTTCCTGTGTACCGGATTTGTCATTCTCTACTGCATTCATGAATTCAGCGAAATTTCTCCATCCTCCACGCTTGATATAATTCTCTAACCGCCCGTTTACAATAACCTTCTTCTGGTGTAATTCTATGCCGTAGCGGTCCTTCATATAATCGGCAATCCTTAAAAATTCCTCATCTGTCAGCAAAATCTCATCCCCTTCGCCATAATTTATGTAATGACTTTACTCAAGTAAACTGACGTGATATCTTGCAACATATCTCAAAAATATCAGGATTAAATTTCGTTCCGGCTTCTTCCTTCATCATCTCAAGAGCTTCCTCTTTGCTGTGGGCAGAATTCTCTGTCAGTGTGCAGAACCGGTCCATCACGGAAACAATCTGCGCTGCAAGAGGAATCTCGTTTTTCAAAAGCCTGTTGGGATACCCACTTCCGTCCCAATTTTCATGATGATAATGTGCGATATCAGTTGAAATCTTGATAAAATCATTATAATCACTACTACCATGCAAATCCATAAGCAGTTTAGCGCCTATAGCTGTATGGCTTTGCAATTCAACTTCTTCTTCGGCAGTCAACTCTGTCTTCTTTTGCAGAATTTCCTTTGAAATTCCGATATTTCCGATATTACAGAGAGGTGCTGCCAATTCTATTGTATCAATATATGAATCGGAAACTTTCTCATCAAACAGAGGCGAAAGCTGCAGCCCCTGCGCTAATGTCCGGCAGTTTTTTCCCAGCCGTTCCATATATGCCTTCTCATAAGAAGAATCCTGCGCCGCAATACCGGCAAGTGCATACAAAATATTCTTCTTCTCCTGCTCCATCTGCTTTAACTGTTCGCCGACAGAGACCTGAAGACGCCGGTTCATTTCCCTAAGCTCCTGTGCCATTTCATAGAGTTTAAGATGAACGCCCACTCTTGCCTGCACCTCTTCCGAAATAAAAGGCTTGGTAATATAATCTGCGCCGCCTTTTGAAAATCCCTCTACAATATCCTGGGATTCGTTATAGGCGGAGATAAACACGACCGGAATATTTTCTGTTCTTTTACTCTTCTTGAGTATACTGCACAACTCATAACCATCCATTTCCGGCATGGAAATATCCGTGAGAATCAACTGCGGTAAAAATTCCTTTAACAGTTCTAAGGCCTGCTCCCCGCTCTCAGCCAGAACAGGATGACAACCCATGCCTACAATAATCTCCTCTAATACTATTCTGTTTACCTCTACATCATCTACAATAAGAACGGTTTTACCGCTTTTATTGAACTCATTATTCATCATATTACACCCCCTATGATTCCAAGGTTTTCATTAATTCCTCGAAACCAGCGGTTATTTTATCATAATTTTCCTTTTGAACTGCCATTTTCAAACGCAATATCAATCGGCTGACCTCCTGCGGAGCCCCTTCTGCCAATTGCCGGATTGTCTCCATAAACATTTCAGCCTTTTCCCAATTCTCCATCTCCACACAGAGAATCAACTTAGACAGATTGCGCTTAAGTGTATCCAGATTCTCCTGTGTACCGTATTGTCTCACCGTCTGCAGGTCGTCCTCTTCGGCAGAAGCCATCGATGAATATGAGGTGGTAAACAGATTGGCCGGCTCTGTCTGTGATACGTTTTTGGCATCTTCTTCCGTAAGACCTACCCAGATAGAGAAAGAGAATGTGCTTCCTCTGTTTTTCTCGCTCTCTACCTCGATTCTTCCGCCCATAAGCTCCACTAATTCCCTGGAAATATACAGTCCAAGGCCAGTGCCTCCAAACTTTCTGGAAATGGATGCATCAACCTGCGAAAAACTCTGGAACAACCGATTCATATCTTCCTTATCGATTCCGATACCGGAATCCTTCACAATGAAAAACAGTTCTACTTTATTATTTACCTGAGCCGTTTTCACGACTTCAAGAGAAATCTTTCCCACGGAAGTGAACTTCTGCGCATTCGACAAAAGATTATTGAGAATCTGTACAATCCGCAGCTCGTCACCGATAATATACTCCGGCACCTGTGGAGATACCGTCATAAAAAAGTCCAAACCCTTTTCTGTAATTTTGTTGATATGATTAGACTTCACATAATCCAACATATTCCGGAAATGGAATGTCCGAGACTCCAGCGTAAACTTACCCGCTTCCAATTTCGAGAAGTCCAGAATATTGTTGATAATCTTATTCATATCGCCGCAACAGCGTTCAATCATTCGCAGCGGCCGTTTCACCTCAAGCTCGGTGGCACGATCTAACAATTCTCTGACATTACCGAGTATACCGTTTACCGGTGTCCGCAGTTCATGTGTCACGTTGGCAACAAATTCGGACTTTACTTTAAGTGCCTCCTCTGCCTCCTGTCTCACCTGTTCAATCTCACGGTTTAAGAACTTCTTCTCCAATATATCATTGGCCATGCATATGTACTTATCAGAATCCTGTTTGTTTACAATAATTCTGGTTTCCACAGGAAAACAGGTCAGATTCTTTCGATATATGACAAGATTCTGCAATTCCTCTCCGAACGGATAATCCGTTTCAAAGCCATCGTCCGCCGCTTTAAACGTATTCGGAAATATGTCACTGATGTTTGTGCCACACAAGTCATCATATTCCAGCTTCTTCTGCGCCGCAGCATTTGCATAGAGAATCTCGCCTTTTTTATCAAACATAAGAATCATTTCCAATGCTTCTTCCAGTGAAAAAAAGCAATCGTTGCTCTGTTCCATAATGTTCCTCCCAAAGTAAGGCACATGGACTGCTGTCCACAGCCCGTGCTATCGCTTGCTGTTTTTCTATTGCTCACCGTAATCAAACATCTTAATCACTTCAACAATATTAAAAAAATCTACCTTTGCAAGTGCAAAACATTCCAGAACATCCGGCGCAAATTGTCCGCACTCACCGTTCATAATCATATCATAAGCCTGATTATTTGCGTATGCACTCTTATAAACTCTTGGGCTTACCAGCGCATCATACACATCGGCAACCGCAACAATCTGTGCACTCAACGGTATTTCATCACCTACTAAATGGTCCGGATAACCGTTACCGTCCCATCTTTCATGGTGATGACGGCATATTTCATAGCAGTACTGATAGAATGTACTGGTCTTATCTCTGTATGCCTTCTCTAATATATCACATCCAAGCGTTGTATGTGTTTTCATCACTTCAAATTCATCTGTTGTCAAGCGCCCCGGTTTCAACAAAATGGCATCCGGAATCGCAATTTTACCGATATCGTGCATTGCTGCCGCTCTCGCAATCTCATCGACCTGCTTCTCGGTCACTCCATATTTGGGGAAATACTGCATCAGATATTTCAGCATAATTCTGGTAAAATACTTAATCCGTCTCGTGTGTTCCCCGGTTTCTGCGGAACGGAACTCTACAACCGAGCTTAACGCATCAATCATAAATTCATTATTTCTGCGGATTTTCTTATGTTGCTCAATCAGTTCTTCTTCCTGTTCTTTCAGGCGCTTCTGCATATCCTGCTTGCTCTGATACAGCGCAATAATATTTTTACTTCTCTTTTTAACAATATGTGGATAGAAAGGTTTATGTATTACGTCCGCGACTCCGTAAGAATATGCCTTTTCCTCGCTATCCAACGCAGCCTCGCTGGTAACCAAAATAACCGGTATCTTTTCCAGTAATTCATTTTTGTGCATATACTCCAATACCTGAAAACCATCCATAACCGGCATGATAATGTCCAATAGAATCAATGCGATGTTCTCCTTGCTCTCAATCAGGGAAATCGCCTCCTGACCGTTTTCCGCTTCAATCAGGTCATACACCTCTTCTTCGCCCCGAAACATCTCTCTCAAAATCGCTCTGTTAACTTCTCCGTCATCAACAATTAAAATCTGTTGCTTATCCATGGCTCCTCCTACGTTATATATTACATATTATTATAGTTATCCCACCTTATTAAAATATCACTAACCAAAGGGAATTGTCAATATAAAGTTCTTAAAAAGTGAAACAATTATTACCAAAAAATGAAATTCTATCCTATTCTTTGCCTGCTCTCCGCATTTTTTGCGAAACAGCCTTCACCGGATGCCTCATTTTGTACCGGATATTGCTGATATGCCGCTTTTGAACCTCCAATTCCTCTTTTAACGCCTTGTTTTCATTCATTAACTGTAGTGTCGTCGTCCCAAAGAAATGGATAATATCTCTGATCATCTGCTCATTATCCGGAGTCCATTTGCCCTCAGCCCGGTAAATATCATCAAATAAATCGCCGTCTTTTCCAAGGTATTCCTGCGCAATCTGAGCATTCCCCTCCCGGTATTTGTCCAGAAACGCCTGTTCCTCCTCCTGCGAAAACATATTTCTTCTGCCCTCTTCCCCGTCGGCAGATGCCTCGGTAAGCACTTTTCGGAAATAACTGTTTTGTTGTTTATCCAAATCCGGCAAGGTATTCAATACCCTTTTTATCTCAACATTGTTCTTAGTAAGGCTTGGGTTTTGCATCGGCGCCATCATCTTATATTCATCGGTGAAGCTCAGATTAACCGCCTCCAAAAAATCCGCCTGTATCGAGCCACCGACAAAGTTCTTTTTGTCAAAAATCCTGACCGTGATATTCTCTTTACCAATGTACGTTGAAATTCTTGTCAGAATGTCATAGTAATCCAGCTTGATGTATGGCATTTTCTCGACAACCTCTTCCCAGCTCATCACAGAGGAGGACAGCATTCCCTCTTTCACCTGCTGGTTCCACCATGAAAACAAAAAATCATCCTGCCTCCGCAGATAAACGATCACCTTCACGACAATGTCACTGTCCTTTGGCAGCCCCTGTGCCAGCCTCTCCCAGTAGTTTGTGTCATCAAAAAAGCCCCGGTTCCATATGCCTTCGTCAGAGAGAATCACATTATCATACTGTTCAAAAAGCCGGAGAACCTGTCCCCACTCTTCCTTTACTACCGCCTGCTCTTCATCATACTGCCTTTTTCCGTTGCCATCTTTGATTCGTCCGACCAGAAAATGGGCATTGCGGTACTTTTGGACATTGGTAAACTGGTGCTCAAACAAAGGATAACAGTACCCCTTCTTTTCCAGCACCTCCCGATTGTCCCAGCAGAAGGTCTGAATTGCGGTCGTTGCGGTTTTGGGTGTTCCAATATGAAGATAAAGTGTTTTCATTTACGTCTCCTCTCTACCGATGCTGCCTGTCCGACGATTGCCGGACACCTGTTCATCATTATATCACCGACTTGCAAAAATGCAAAATATCATTATATACACTCTCGTAATCCTCTTCGTTGTGAATCTCATGCCTCATCCCGGCAAACAGCTTGGAGGATACCCGCTGATATCCCATATTTTTCAGTCTGTCAATAGCATGCCCCCATTTTTCATTATTTATATAGCAGGGGTCATCTGCTCCCGACACAAAATATATCGGTAATTGCGCATTTTTCGCCTGATGCTTCGGTACGGTATAGGTCTGGCTCTCCAGATTCAGCAGCGTCATAATCCCATTCAGCGTATAAATAAAATCACATATCGGATTATCTCCAAACTCCGCTTCTATCTCCTGTGCCTGCTTGGCCACCAGCCACGCATCTTTTCTGTGTTCATCAGCAAACCGCCTTTCAAAATCGCCTATCACTAAATTCTGCATCGTTTTTGATCGGTAATGTCCGCCTAAAGCCGCCATCGTTGCTTTGACAACCAGTTTCCCGGCAGGAACGCCTGTATTATATGCCGGACAGCCGGATACCACCAGTGCATCAATGGCATCGTCATGCTCCCGCAAATATGCACGCACGGCAAGAGAACCCATGCTATGGCCATACAAAATCAGCGGAAGATCCGGATATTCCTTCCGTATATTCTTTGTCACCCGGTAAATGTCCTCCACAAATCCTTTATCCATGGAATCATAGCAGTATCCGGTATCCTCTTCATCTTTCACGCTCATTCCATGTCCCCGATTATCATGCATGAGCGTTATCATTCCATGTTCTGCCATCCATCTCATAAAGAACATATACCTTCCCTTATGTTCAGACATTCCGTGCACCATTTGAAAAATCCCAACGGGATTTTCCGGAACCAGACAGATTCCATGAATTGGCACATCATCATATTTGGACACAAAAGAAAACTGTTTTGTTGTAATGCTCATCACCATAAACCTCCGTCATTTGAATTTTTATATACACTAGGATTACTCAGATTCTATCCACTTTTTACTATGAGGTATTTTAACACAATCTGGTATTTATCTCAAATTAAATCTGCCTGGAATCGGTCTGAAAATGCCCTATTGCAGCTTCAAGTTCCCTCCGTGAATGATGATGCCCATGCCTGTCATTCAGTGTGTAATGATTATGCGCATGTGAATGGACAACGGTATGGTTATGCGTAATACCATTATGCGTATGTACAAAGGTATGCGTATGCTGATGTTCGTGATGCCTGACCGTCGTATCCAGCACTACAAATACTGTTCCGGCCACCATCATAAGAAGAGCCGCCAAAAAACTCCACGTCAATTTTTCACCAAGCAGAACAAATGACAGAAAAGTGCCAACAAAAGGTGCCACTGCATAATAAGCACTGGTTTTCGCCGCTCCAAGACTTTTTTGTGCACGAATGTACAGAAAGATACTCAGTCCGTAAGCCGTAAATCCGAGTAGCATAGTAAGGACTATATACCTGAGTGCAGGCAGTCTTTCTCCAACGAGCAGGGCGATCACAAAAGCTCCTCCACCAGAGAAGATTCCTTTTAGCACAACAATCTCATATGTACTTTTGTCTGAAATGCTTCTTGTACAGTTATTCTCCAGTCCCCAGCAGACCGTAGCAAGAAGGACAAACAAAGAACCATAAGAAAACCGGAAGCTGCCGGCTCCGTCAGAGGAGAGAATAATGCTTGAAATTGTAATGAATGCAATAGCTGTCCATAACCGTTTGCTGACCGTTTCCCTGAATATTACAAATGCAATCAGTGTTGTTGCAACGATTTCAAAATTACCGAGAAGCGAAGCATTGGCCGCTGTTCCATATTTTATTCCCAGCATCAGAAAAATAGGTGCAAGAATATCAAGTACAATCATCCCTATCGTATACGGGTAATCCTCTCTGCCAAGCCGTTCCGTCTTCTCTTCCTTTTTCCAGTGAAAAACATACATAATACCTACACCCACTCCAGCACCCATGTATAAAAACGCCGCCATAAAAGTTGACGGAACACGGACAAGCAGCAGCTTTGACAAGGGCGTGTTTACTGCATAAAACAAAGCTGCCAAAAGCGCATATAATATTGGTGTAACTATATCCTTCATAAACTTTATCTCCTAAAATCCGGTTTGCTGTTTCAACAATTGCATTTCCTCTCACGATTCCTTTTACAGTGGTTGACATAATGCCTGCACACAGTGGAGCCATGCTTTTGCTAATTACTCATATTATATCCATTTTCCATAAAAATGTCTATATGCGTACTTCTTCTAGGTATAATATATATATACCGATCTTTAGGATGTGCTTTCCATGAATTATAATTATATTAAACAGATACGGAATTTAAGGCAGGACGCTGATTATACTCAAAAATATGTTGCATATTATTTAGGCATTTCCCAAACCATGTATGCGCGTTATGAACGGGGTGCAAATGAGCTTCCTATCCGGCATTTGTTATCGCTTTGCAAATTATACAATGTCAGTTCCGATTATATTTTAGGTCTTGATT
Source organism: Clostridium sp. (assembly GCA_023666975.1). Next base: position 1,774 of record JAMPAW010000028.1, on the reverse strand, counting down.
CCGAGCGCAAACCCAAAAAACGCAAATAAAGACAGCGTGTTCCTCCACACCGGAAGGCAATGCGCTGTCTTAATTATATGCCGGTCTTCCCACACAAAAAAGGAAGCTATTCTCTTTGGATAACTCCCTTTTTCCTTTTGCCGGTTAGACTATATCATTCCTATATGTTTATTATAATCATTTTTCGTTAAAATATTTATATATTTTTGCAATCAATCTGACATCAATTCAATAAATTCATCTGGTAATATAGCTTTAACATAACTGTTCGCATAGTCCTTGGTATTACGTGTAACAATATATTGCATTCCCGAACGCCTTGCCACCTCACATACAACAGCATCTTCATAATCATTAATAGAAGAAGCCAATGCCTGAATACAATCTTCCTTTGTTACATCTAATATTCCAAATAAATTATATAATTTCTCCATAGTCTGTATTGCCAGCTCAGTATTATGACAATATTTTCTTACCAAATAATATATATCGGTTGCCATACTCGCACTTATATACATATTAGCACTGTTATGAGCCGCCATTAAAAATATCTGTTCAGCACTTTTATTCCATGGTTCTCTTGAAGTTAATGTATCTACAATAACATTCGTATCGATTAACACTCTCAATTATACTCTCTCCAATCTTTCAGCCTTTGCTTCTTCAAAGTCGGCATCCCTTGGTAAAATTCCAAATAAAGAGGTGGCAATATCAACTCGGTCCTGATTTGGATTCGTAAGTTTCGCAATTACTTTTCCGTTCTTTGTGATATAAATATCTTCAGTAGCTGATAATAATAGATATTTTCCAAGATTGTTTTTTAATTCTGTTGCTGTTATTGACATTATAATCACATCCTTCCTCGTACTATTATTATATGCAAATCGTACGATTTAATCAATATTTTCTTCTATACATATTAAAATATCTGTTCACTACTTCATATATTGCAACGCTCTCTTTTCCTTATCCCAGTTTCCTAGCCGCAACACAGGAAATGGAATTGTTTTCTTTCTGTACGAAAAATGCCTGACACTTTGTCAAATACGCCGTTAATCGAATGATTGTTATAGGAACTGAACAGTATAAAAGCGTATAGGAACATACCTACCCTCTTTTAATAACCTTTTTATAATCTTTCTTGAAAGATATATGATATCTAATCGTCAGCATTTAAGTCCTCCATCAATTCTTCTACAGAAGAAAAAGAACGACTTAAATTTCTTCCATGTCTTACATCATCAATAGCTCTGATTGTATCTGCATTTGGTATATCCATAGAAATTGCAAATGGAATCCTTTGCTCTCTTACCGCCTGTCTTGCCGATATTGTAAAAAAAGTTGTCATATCCATTCCCAGATTAGATACAAGTTCCTGCAGCTGAGATTTTAATTCCTCATCCATTCTCATTGTTATATTGGTTGTTGCCATAATATCAACTCCTTCCTTTACAATATTATAATATTCAAAAAAATATGTCAATACGCTGTATATGCAACGCACAATAAATATCTAATTTTTATTAAAAATACTTTAGGGTACAGATTTTAGTCTGTACCCCATTTTTTACGAATTCTTAAATATAAAACCTCTTTATTGCAATAATAATGTTTTCATACTTATTTTCCATAATATATTTATCTAAAAAATAATAAAGAATTACTAAAATGTTCAAATTATTGAATACTTTAATCATTCTTTATTTACATCAAATGAACCACCATTTTGTCAGATGTTTAATACATTTACACTTTGGATTACAACTACCAAACA
>JAMPAW010000289.1 GCA_023666975.1 Clostridium sp. | reverse complement strand
GAACCGTATCACCGTTTTCATATACCTGAATACCAAGCTTTAATAATCTTTCATATCTCTCGGCATTATATTTCGATTCATGAATGCGATTCATCCGGTTCAAAACATCAGAATAATCTTCCTTTCGTATCATTAACGAACCGGACTGCTCCTCAATACCTTTACTCCTCAAACCTATATTATAAAAGTACATTGCGTAAAACTGTATGGCCTGCTGAAAAGTATTTCTCAGCGTACTTTCTCTGGGATTCCTGACATGCTCCTTCTCTTTCTTCTGCGCTTCCTGTTGTTTCCATTTTGTCATATATTCTTCATAAGGCTTCGGAAACACCAGATACTCTTCCGGTCTCTGATACATTTCCCGATAAAGCGAAACCATAAACCGATAAAATTGTAATTGCCCCTCCTCTTCTTCCCGCGTTGACGGTTCAAAGGGGGCCAACATATCCAGACAATGTTTTATTGAATGCTGCGCATAAGTTTCCATGTCCCCGCTTCACCTCCACAATACCGATTCATTTTTGTGTTTCCCCTCTTTTCCGGGCTGTTTTTCGATCAAACCTGCCTTAGTCCGATTTGTCTTCCAAAAAATCTCCGATTTTACCAAGATGTCTCCCCAGAGAATGATATCTGCCTGAATAAATGATAGGGTCAAACTTTGTCAAATCAATATCAAAAGTATCTCCGATTTCTATCCTTTCATCTATCTGGACATTTTTTATTTTACAAAAAAAGGTATCAGAAGCGCCTGTCTTTACAGATGTAGCCACCTCACATTCATATACCCAGCGGCTTGCGTCCAAAACAGGAGCAAATACATATTGGCTCTTTTCACAGGAATACTCCGCTTTGTTTATATTTTTCAGGGAACTCCCAAAATAATCAACCAGATGCAACATGTCCGTACTTGCTAAATTGATGGAGAGTGATTTTGTCCTCATTACATTTTGCTTGGTTTTTTTCGTTCCAAACATACTGACCACTATCATATAATCCTTACCTTCACAAGTTGCGCTGACCCAAGTGATAGGAGCAAAATTAGGACTATTGTCTTCATTATAAGTTCCTATTATAAATGTCGGTTGTACACACATCGAATAATTGGTCCCTATTGATTTCCTTTTCATAAAATACCTCCTCCATCCTGCTTTATAGTTTTTACCCTGTTCATTTTTAAGTCTCTTTTCGTTAAAAGATTTGCCTTTTCATCCTATGAAGCCTTTCTTCCACAGAAATGCATTCTGCGTATCTGTCCTTCCACGTAAATTCATAATAAAATTGTCTGTAAATTCCGGGAAAAGGCCGCGACACCCAACCGAAAACGGAATAGGGGTGCCGGGCCACCATGCAATGTAATAACTATCGGAAGCGTAGCTTCCCTCCCTTCATCAGTACTTTTTGATGATAGCCGCCCAGTGACCAGTCATATATCTCAGATATTTTATTCCCTGCAATAATTGTCTTTCTTCCTCTATTCATTATCTATTTCCTTCTAACAAGAATCATCCTGCTTGTATTATAAAACATAATCCCTGCAAAATAAATAGTACTACAAGTAGTATTCGCCATTTTCAACTTTTGCAGCTTTTTCCTTGTTACAAAATTTCAAAAAGGAGCTGCACTCTACACTAATTGCTTAGTGGGACAGCCCCCTGAACATCCTTATTATTCGAAATTGCACAGCAGACATGCTCCTCATCAATATTCTCTTTCTTTACTCTGATATACTCCATTTGGCAGCTCCGATACGTCTCCCTCTATTATTTATTCATTGAAATAATCCTCTAATGTAATCTGTTTTTCGGCAGCTTTATCCTCAAACTCTCGCATGTAGGAAAAAAGCCTCGTGCTGTCACAAACAATTCCGTTACGCCTGCACTCATCTCTAACAATCTTCATAAGTTTTTTGTTATTAAGAGAAGGAATCTCATAAGCATTCCCGTAGGTTCTGATATATTGCTCTTTCATCCCTGGGAAATAGTTATCCAACTGCTTATAAAAGTATTCTCTGTCTCCTGCTCGCAAGGTAACTCCTATATCAAACAACATAATTCCATACACTTTTGCCTCACTGCAATAATCCAGAAGTCCGCGAATATTCTCTTCCGTATCATTTATAAATGGCAATATAGGTGTCATCCAGCATATAGTGGGGATTCCCTCATCTCGCATAATTTCCAAAATTTCAAATCTCCTCTTTGTAGTACACACCCCAGGTTCAAGAAGCCTACACAGCTCTTCATCATAGGTAGTCATGGTTATTTGTACTACGCATTTTGTATTTCTGTTAATACTCTTTAACAGGTCCAAATCACGAAGTATCAAATCTGATTTCGTTTGAATCGCAAGCCCGAACTCATATCTATCGATAAGTTCCAGACATCTCCTTGTAAGTCCCAACTCCTTTTCAATCGGCAGATACGGATCGCTCATGACACCGGTTCCAATCATGCAACGCTTTCTTTTTCTGCGCAGGGCGTCTTCCAGAAGCTCCGCTGCATTCACCTTAACTGCAATATCCTCAAATGCATGATTCATCTGATAACATGTACTTCGAGCATCACAATAGATGCATCCGTGAAGACATCCTCTGTAAAGATTCATTCCGTTTTGGGGACTTAATATTGACTTTGCAATCATTTCATGCATGGTATTCCAACACCCTTCTATTTCTTTTCCAGGAAACTCTTAACCACCTTACAGACCACAATATGTAGTCAACAAAATCTCTTGTCGCCGCTTTTCTCTGAAGCTGTGAAGCACTAATGCGTAGGATTTATCCAGCGGATTTAGTTCCAAAGTAATATAGAAAGGCTTATCCTCATTTGCCTCACCTAAACATATAGCAGCAAACATTTTCCCTCCTACCATATAGTGTATCCACTTCCACCCTTCTTTCAAATCTTTGGTAACACCCGTTTTTTTCATCAGATAATCATCCATGTGTACTTCATTTCGTCTCTCCTTCTATCTGTATTGTTATAAAGTTTTCTGTAGCTCCATACACAATGCCCTTATCCTAATAGATTCTTTCTGATTCAAACGGCGTAAAAATTTATCCCTGCAGAAATTCATATCAGCGTCTTTTGTTACACGACAAAACTCTTCCGCATTTTTATCATAATAAGATACCGTTTGGCTCATTACTATCTTTCACATCCTTATAAATCCAATCCTTAAATCCACAATTCTTTGCAGACTGATATACTGGCTGCAAAACTTCTTCCAATGCGTGGGAAAACTCTATAAAATCCTGCCCTTTTTTATAGAGTTTCATTCTCACTGTATTATCATTCAAATGCTCCTTTGCACATTTTTCAAATTCGTCATGCAAAACGTCATATTTCCACATCATCTCATAAGAAACAAATTCTAACTTTGCAAGTTGCGGAAAATAAATATTCCAATCCGGTAAATTATTGTTCTTGCTGCTATTAATGCTTTGCGTTGTAGGATGCAAATTCCAAAATTCATCATGAGCCACATAAGACCATGGTACAAAATGGTCAATTGAAATATCTCTCTCCGACAACTGCATATGCCCGTATATTTCATGAATTGGCCAAATTCCCAATAACAGCTTCCAATATTTTTTAACTTTCTCTAACTTCCGTTCTTGTGGTGGATATAATTTATCTGCAATTCCCGGAACACTGGGATTGCGTTTTTGTAAATATATAATGATATTATATTGCAGCCACCCCTTTATTATCTCTTGATTG
>JAMPAW010000288.1 GCA_023666975.1 Clostridium sp. | reverse complement strand
TGTCCAGCCATTTCCAATACACTTATAACGCTGTGCATTTGAAATCCCCTCAGTATAATTATCTGGAAGTGTTTGTGATCTTTCACACTCGATAGGTGTTAATTTGCGAATTGTATAATATCCGTCTGGCAGATCAATTTCATACTTATTTTCTTTACACCATATATATCCATCCTTAATGCAATATATAAGTTTCCCATCAATCTCGATATTTCCACTATCATGAATAATTACATTTTCATAATCGTCTAAATTGAAATCAGTCAATTCAGCAACCATTGTTCTACGGTGCTTATTTAATGTTTGTTTGGGGTTAGAACCTTTCAAATAATTTGCATCAATACAATGAGCTTTATCATCATCATCTACACCAAATGGAAATACAGGAGCTATATATAAACCTGTCTTACCACCCTGGCCGCCACCTCCAGCATTTATTGTTACCGATTTACCAAAACTACTATCAATATCACCAATTCTCACCGGTTCCGCGACCATTGTATGTCTGTGACGTTTTAATGTATTTGAAATAATTGCTCCTGAACATCTTGTGGTAAGTGCATAAGATTTCTCCAACCATGTTGTACCACTCTCCAAAATATCTATCAATATAATTCCTTTATCTTCAGGTTGTTCTACTCCTGGAATATTAGTCCAGTAATATCGTTGTCTATTTTGTGCTGAAACAAGCGCAGAATTTACCAAATGTCTTTTTATTTCAACAACTTCACCTGTTATTTTATTGCGAAATTTCATAATTTTCCACTCTCATCTTATAGATTTTGCTTATATGATTTAAAAAATTATCTTCATCCATTTTAGATTTCATGCAATTACAAACCCAAGAACATGGAACACAATTATCAAAAATATAACCCCTATTATTATCTTTTCTGTCTATTCCGTTTCCTCTGCTATCTTTGTTATATTCTATTGAGTAACCACCGCAGTAATAGCATTCTTGACTGATTAAATATTTAAACTCATCAGAAGTTATTTGAAATTCTATATTTCTTCTTTTTGCATTATTTCTATATTCACAATACCTAGATGAACCATGTTTAAATTTGGCATTATTGACACCAGACATTCTTTTATTAGCACATTTAGAACACAATGTTTCTCCATTAATGTTAAACGAGCTATTCTTTCTATTGACTAAAGAATCATAAGAAATATTTCTTTCCAAACCACAATCTTCGCACTTACATAATACTTTAATACTTGTATTTCTCATAATTTCATTTAATGGAACTTTTATTACGTCTCCTATTTTGATATTATTATAGCCAAGTTCTTTATAATGTTTAAAATTCCTACATCCAATTTTGATCTCTACTTCATTTTGCAAAATCAATCATTAATCATCTCCCATTCATCATTATTTAAATAATAACTCATAAATTCATAATCAATTTGTTGTCGTATGTCATTACTCATTGATTTATTGTTTTCATATAAAAAGAAGTCTGGATTGAATTTCTCTTTTGCAATAAGATAATTTTCAAACAGTTCCCATCCTAATCCTTCTGGTTTGGTTTCTCTATTATTCTTCTGGGCTATTGACCAATGAGTACAATTATGAACCACTAAATTATTTGCAATATAACTTTCATCTTCTAATACTGATAAATTATATACAATAGTCTTTCCAACATATTTCTTATCTTTGTAAGGAACCCATATCTTTTTATCTTTATTATCAACAATTGCATGTGTTTGCTTTCTTGTCTTATCTCTATATGTAATAATATATTGTGGTTTTTGATTTACTTCTCTTCCCTCAATTATTCTTTTAGGTTGTGGAGTATTGTAGGTAATAGAAGTATTTACATTTAAAATTTTTTGTACTAATAAAGCCAAAGAAAAGGCCAGTCTTTTACTAATTGTTGTAGCGGTGTATATCTTATAATTATCAATATAACATCCATCACCAGACATATATCCATCCAAAAATTCTTTTGCAAATTCAATTGGAAGATTTAAAATAATTCCTGGTATATTTTTGTTTTCTGCTCCCATTCCAAAATCATTATTTATAATAAATTCAACAAGATTTTGATTACTAATTACAACTCTATGAGTACTTTTTGTATGCGGATAGCAACTATAATGATAAGTTGAAATCTTTTTCTTTACATACTCCAATTTGTGACTTCCAATTGATAAAATCACTCCGTATTGATAACTGTTTTTTCTTTGCGCTCTTTTACTATATCGGATATGTCCGTCTGCTACATATCTTCCCAAAATCCAACATTGTTCTTTTGTTAAATTATAAGGATTTTCAGTTTGTTCTATTATAGGAGATGCTAAATAGCTTTTATCATGTAAAATTTCTACTATTTCCCATTTTGCCTCTAATAATTTACGCCAATTCTTTCGCTTGCCATTTACTGTCGGAAAATATCTTTTTACATTTCTAGTGTAATATGGATGATTGAGAGTTACATGAGTAGAATATATTCCTTGCGCTTTTAAGTCATAAACTTCAGATTCTTTATTTCCTATATCTATAACTGGCATATATCTATTTTTATGCGTATATACCAAATCACCTACTTCTATTTCTTCAATATTTTTTAGTCCTTCTTTTGTTAAAATTTGTGTGCCTGCTTCAAAACACGGTGATCCACCAATCAATAGTCTTAATGGTCTTCCATTTAATTCTTCAATATTCAATACTTATATTTTGGAGTAAAGACAGTCTTTAATGCTGGCCAGCAAACCTCTTACCCCTTTCATTATTTCTATAATTACTATTTCTCTTTCTGGATGAATGATTTATTTCATTACTTCTTTACTTTAATGGTAATTGTATGGTATTATAGATATTGTAAATTTAGGATGATGACATATGCTGAACTATATGGCAACATATAGAAATACGGATAAAAAACCGTATGATAACATTTTGAGCGTTTTAAATGTAGCTGCTTTAGGAGGTGGTTTGATGAAACATGATAGTAAAGCAATCTCCGAGGCCGTATTACCTTGCTCTGCAATTGTAACTACAAAACGCAGCCGCAATGTATTTGATATTATTAATGGTACTTTAGCCGTTAAATCTGATACAGAACCCGAGAGTAGATTTTGCCCCTTTGATAGGTAACTATCATCGAATAACTGGGTTAATTCAACGAAAATCCGTTATTAATAAAAACGGACAACATTGAGCCAAGCCAAATTGGTTATCATATTTATTCAATTTGGAAGGTGCAACGCATAGATAGTAAGAATGATAACTTCAATAATCTATCCACGAACACCCAGCATCCTAAATTTACTTTTTATATTTATAAATTTATTTCTGTCCAATTAATTATTAGTTTTTGAAATGTTTCATTCATTGATGTAGTATCTTTTCTATCTGATTAAACTAAGTTCTTACATTCTTGCCGAACATATTCTAAAGTTCTAATTTCACTACCTTCAAAATTTATCGCCTCAGAAATTCTCGACTCGGTAAACTTTCCATCAGGAAAATATTCTCTCAATTTTTCGCAATCTATCTGATCATAATAATGACCACAGTCAAATCCAAACCAATATAAATCACTTTCAACTGGATATTTAGAATTTTTGCCTCCACCAGAATATGTAATACCACCATGTACATCAAAATAAGAATAATCTTTACACCATAGGGGACTATTTTCATTTACAGATACATAACCGCATCTATGACCTATATCTGTAAAAATTACAATACACCTATGTTGTTTATATTCAAAATCGTT
>JAMPAW010000287.1 GCA_023666975.1 Clostridium sp. | reverse complement strand
ATACAGGTAAATCCACGTTGCTACAAATGTGGGGTCACTTCATATTGTCCTTCTAAAGTATGGCTCATACAAAATGATAATATTCTTCATTTATATTATATTGGCGATAAGCAATTTTTTCAACACATTTTTAACGAAGTTACACATGATACGCATTACCCCTTTCCCTTCTTACAATAACTCCTTTATCTCATTACGCTTACTGATCCCTAGTTTTGCAAAAATATTCGACAGATGTTTTTTTACCGTCGTTTCCGAGATAAACAGCGCTTCTGCTATCTCTGCATTACTTTTATTTTTTATCACCAGCAATGCAATCTCAACCTCCCTTTGTGTCAAACCCAATGCCTGCAGCCGTTCCCGGTCATTCGTTTCCGGCTTCTCCTGCTCCGGTTTCGCCTCCTGCTCCGGCTTTGTCTCATTTTGACCAGAAAAGTCCTCTGCATCCTGCAAAATTACCCATATTAAGAATCCATACAAAATCGGACGGCAGGACAAAGCAAGCACCTGCATGCTTGTGCTTTCGGTGTCCGGCCAGACTGCACCCATATTGGCTAATAGCAAGACAAAGGTTTGCAGGATTCCAGCCCATAAAGCATTTTGTCCGATCCATGCCCTTTCACGGCGAAAAAAGGCTTTTAAGCCCGCTCCATGCTCCTCCTCTGCTTTCTTCCGCCACCCCTTATGCCAGTCATGCAAAGCCGGAAGAAGCAGCAGCCCTGTACCGGATATCACCAGTAGCAATTGCCGGAAATCAAACAGAAGCCGCAAATCAAATTGTAAAAATGCCGCAATCAGCACAAGATATAAGCAAATTCCTATACCCTTTTTCATTCTCCACTCTCCATAAAATCTGCGATTTTCTGCTCCAGCCGGCTATGAATCGGAAACAGTACCAGACAACCGATAAATCCATATAGCAGGCTTAATAATGCAACCGAATACTCCTGCCCCGCCTCTGACCATTCACTGGCCTTCGCTCCTATTCTCACACACTCTACCAGCAAGCTGACCGCACCTGCATACAAAAAACTGCGCATGGCAAGGCTGACTGCTGACTTCGCTCTTTTAAGCTCCTTCAAACACTTTGCTGTCTTTCTGCCAATGGTCAGCTTAAATGAATTGTTGAAGTCCTTCAGCAGCCCCGCCGCGGCAAGAATCGGAACCACAATGATCGCCATAAACAAAACACTTGACAAATCAATATAGTAAGAAACGTATTGCAGATCAAATCCCGATGGATTGACTGCCAGCATCAGATAAACGGACAAAATGATTCCTAATATTGCCAGAATATACATATCTGCATCCTCCTTTCTTTTTTACTTTTTATCAGGCGTTTGCCTGTTTACTTTTTAGCAAAGATACGGCGTAAAGTCCATACTCCTTTCGTCGTATATACGGTAGTATTTTTATACTCTTTCATTCCGTGCCCGCCTCACTCCGTTTCCCGAACCAGACGGAACACCTGCTCTCCCCAAATTCCAATAATCAATTCGATCCAGTTCCGCAACGGCATGTGCATCTATGCCGACAACCACCTTTGCATCCTCAGAAACCAAATCCCAAAACTCCTTCCGGTATTGTCCTTCCTTTTCCAATGATGAAAGATTTTGCTCTAAATAGATTCCTCCTGCAGCGGCAGCCTGAATCAATTCATGTGCCATATCATGCAAAGCGGCATTCCACATGCCACATCTTCTGAAAATCCGGTCAGGGTGAGCAATCACTTGAAAATACCCCAGCTTCATTCCCTCTAACATCGCATTGATACAGCCATCCGCTTCCTTCTGCACAAGCACACCATGCGGCAGACAAAAACTATATTTCCCCGGTTCCAATTCATAAAAATGCTGTCCCAGCATGAGAATGTCAAATTTATTTGATAAATACAGTTTCCGGTAATAGTCCTGATAGGATGGCAAATATTCGATTTCCAAACCTGTTTTTATATCAATCCGGCTGGCATACTTTTCCTTCAGTTCAGACAAAGCCGTGATATAATCTTCAAGTTCATCCATACGCATTCTGTTTTCAAAAGGATCGTTCGGAAACGGAGCATGATCCGTAAATGCGATATACTTCGCTCCCAGCTCCATCGCTCTTATCACATACATTTCATCCCGTTCCTCACCTGCATGCCTGCAGCGATAAGTATGGACATGAAAAATACCTTTATCCATTCGGAAATCACCTCGTTTCCCGAACCAGCCGGAACGCCTGCTCCGCAGTGTCCGCCAGATTCCGCCTTGCCGTCTCCGGTTTCATCGCCTCTTCCAGACCGGTAATCTCTCTGATAATTGGAAAAAAAGCATCTATCCCTGCATCGTTGCAGTTGGATGCGCCTTCCGCTACGCTGCCCGCAAAGGCAATGACTTTCCTGCCATACCGCTTTGCCAGCTTCGCCACACCGATTGGCGCCTTTCCCATGACCGTCTGCGCATCCAGCCTGCCCTCACCCGTTACCACATACTGCGCCGTTTCGATTTCCTGTTCTATGCAGGCTGCTTTTAACATCAATTCCACTCCCGGCATTAAGCGGGCATTTAAGAACGTCAGGAATGCAAATCCAAGGCCTCCTGCTGCCCCTGCACCTGCCGTCTCCCTGTAATCGGTTCCCGAAAATGCCTCTGCCACCTTCGCATAATGCCGCATATCCGTATCCACCCTGCCGCATAATTCGGCAGACAGCCCTTTTTGCGGGCCATATACAAAAGTGGCACCGTTCTCTCCACATAGGGGATTGCTCACATCGCAGGCAATCTGAAAATCACATTCTCGAAGTTTTGGCAATACTCTGTCTGCATGGATTTCCACTATCTTAGCAAGCACGTCTGCCCCTCCGCTTACCGGCTGTCCCTCTTCGTCCAGAAAACAAAAACCAAGTGCCGAGAGCATTCCCACACCCCCATCATTGGTGGCACTTCCGCCGATTCCAATGATAAAATGCCGGCAGCCTCTATGTACGGCATCGCAAATCATCTCTCCCACACCGTAGGTTGTCGCATAGAACGGATTTTGTTCCGTTTTCTCTACAAGGGTAATGCCCGCTGCCTGCGCCATTTCCAGCACAGCCGTTTTGCCGTCTTCCAATATGCCATAACGGCATTTCGTCTGCTTCCCCATCGGCCCGGTGACGGACAAATCAATGCCTGTCCCGCCAAGTCCCCGAAGCAGCGCATCGGTTGTCCCCTCCCCGCCGTCTGCAAGTGGCCGCACGACAACCTCCGCCTGCGGCATGGTGCGGAGAATCCCTTCTCTTACTGCATTTCCCGCCTCCATGGAGGTCAGGCTTCCCTTAAAGGAATCCATTGCTACTACTACTTTCATCTTTTCGCCTTTCAATATGTATAGACAAACATCTGGGACATCATTCATCAGTTCTATTTACGGAATTATACCAGAAAGCACCCTTAAAAACAATGCGTTCCTCAGGTATTCTCTTCTTCTAACTCCACTCCCTTTACCAATCACCATCAAAAGCATTATTAGTTGACATGCTACTCAATCAATGGTATAATCACAAAAAATCCAACAAATTATTAACGATTATCAAAGTCCATTCACAAAATAACACATATTAACATCACGGAAAGGAGGCATAGGGAATCCATAGCGAACGTAACAACACATTCTTATACGAAAGGAGTTTTAACAATGAAAAAATCATTTATCTTAGCACTGAGCTTAATCATGACAATCTCTTTATTGGCAGGTGGAGTGGTTGTCCATGCTGCAAACTATAATTTTTATCCCACAACGTCTGGATATACGAAAAAT
>JAMPAW010000286.1 GCA_023666975.1 Clostridium sp. | reverse complement strand
CCTTAGTTGTCAGTTCTAAATCATCAACCAGCGGAAAAACAATTCAAACAATAGCAAAAACCAGCGCATTTGACTGACAGTCAATAATCTCACTGCAAACACAATGCGTCTGAAGGAGACTTATGTACTGTAATCTTTGCGGCTTTCTCCAAATTTTGTTCAGAAGAGAGCAGACAGCTCAAGTTGCTAAAGAGTCCTATGAAAAGTTGTTGGGGCGATCAAGAGAGTGGTATTGATTTTTTGACGTTTTTGGAAAATGATAATTTCCGAAAGCGTCATTCTCTTTTTTAAATTATATGCTAACATAAAATAGTGATAAACAGAAGAAGTTCCTGTCATCATAAGAATTAATTCTGCTGGCAGACAAGATAAAATTTTAGGTGCATAAGCAGTAATCTCAGGGAAAAAGAAGCACAGCAGCACCGTCGAATAAGGATGAAATATGCATAAAAGACTAAAGTTATACAAGATGGCACGATTCATTTTATTGCCGCTTTTATTAACGGCTTGTACGCAACAGGAAATCAATGAGGAACAAATTATTCCTTCAAGCATAGTAGAAAGCAGTACCAATGTCGAAAAGCCGGAAAACAACCCCGGCGCACAGCAAGATGTCTCTACAGGTAATTCAAGCCAGGACATTCTTACTGCCTGTGCGGGTACAACAATAATACAGACAATAGAAACTTCTGCGGGAGAGGTCATATCTATTGATGCGCAGGTGGATGTGGATGGCGTCAGCCGTGTGAGCCGTTACAAGTATATACCGTTGCAATTTGCAGATGAAAAGCGGGAAGCATTGCTGGAGAGGATGTTTCCTGCAGAAAGCTGGGATGTGAATGAGGCGGCAATGTACAATGAGAAAGAGGGTGCATGGGAGATTGTGACTCCCCGTGGGGAAAGATGGGTGTGTAGGATTAAGGACTCCCGGATTTCGGGTGAACAGATTGTAAATGTCGAGAGAATAGATATTGCATTAGATTATGTGGAAGAAAGCGAGGTATCGCCCATACGACTTTTCAATACACCCGCAGAAGACCAAATGCTGCTTATAGAGGTCACAAATTGTTCGACTTCAGAAATTATACAGATAGGAAAGTTAACCGCTACCTCTGTGACAGAGGAGATTGAATATGTTTGTGACTATATCCATATCTGCGAGGAAGACAGCGGACATCCGTATGCCAAGGCTGTATTTAAACAGATGGTAGATGGGATGCCTGTAACTGCTTGGCATGATTTCAGCACGGCAACATCGAAAGGGAGTATTTTGCCGGTGAAAGCATGGGGCAGCTTTTTCTCTATGGAAGAGATCGGGTTGGCTGTACCTATATTGACGCCAACGGAAGCTGTTGCGGCCATGCAGGAGCAGATTGATTCCATTCAGATGCAGGAAACACAGATGTATGTCACAAAAATCAGCCTGGAATACTTGGCGGTGATTTCTTCAAATGGTGAGTTGGAGATTGTGCCAATCTGGAGATTCTGGCCGGGGAATGATGAATTGGAGAGAATTAAGAGGTGCGAACTGATTTTTGCCGTGGATGCTGTTAATGGCGAACTGATTTGGGAAAATCGGGAAGCCTTTACAGGATAATATGTGCTTAGGAAAAGAGGTGAGTCCGATGGAGAAATAAAAAAGTTATAAATCGTGAAATACACTAAACGGAGGAAAAAGTATGAAGATAACAAAAAAGTTCAAGAGTTTTACAGCAATCACTTTGGCAGCAGCAATGGTTTTTTTGACCGCAAATTCGTTGCCCGTGCATGCACAGTCCATTTCTGATGTGTCAGTAAGTAAGCCTGGGTATGGGATTACAAATACAAGTGACGGGTCCGGAGTAAATGTGAGAAATGCAGCGAATCTGACAACTTCAAGTATCATCAAATCTATACCGGACGAGACCCGCGTGATGATCGTCGGGCAATCAGGGGATTTCTATAAAGTACAGTATGATACCAATGGGTATTATGGATATGTGGCCAAAAGACTTATTGACTTTATCCCCCAAGATCATTATCTGAAGGCAGATTCCAGTACCAGCAGTATTCCCATGTATAAATCATACCTGCCAAGTTATATAATAACAATATATATCCCTAACAAAACATATTTCGCTTTCCAGGCAGATTTGGACGGTTGGTATGGCGCAGTATACGGCGATGTATCCGGTTATGTAACAAAGAACACTACGATACTTTGCAATTATTAAGCCGCGCGATAATCATTTTTTCAGTTATGGCACACCGTTATGGTGTGCCATAACTGAAATTTATTTATAACGGAAGCAATGAGGCGGGAACATGAAAAGGATAAAACATAAAATAATAACTGTAGTAAGTATATTTGTGCTTCTTATGACTGCTTGTGGCGTATCGGGAGATAATGAAAGAAACGGCACTTTACAAGCAGATGTCATTTCATGGAAAGAGAGTTACTCTCGACTGGAAAAACAGTATGTGTTTGCTTTGGCGGCGGATTGCAATATATACGGATGTTACATTAAGGACAATGAGGTACTCTTGGACAGCATAGATAAAGAAAACTTTTTAGTAAATGAAACCTTCGTGTTGCCGGACGCCGTGCTGATATCAGGAATGGCAGCGGATCAGGAGGGTAATATATATATCTTGGATAACAGGGAGAAAAGTGCGGGCATTTGGAAAATCGACGCCGCCGGTCACCTTCAGGATTATGTAAATATGAATCTGGAAAGTACCGGGGATGCTATAGATTTGCTCCTGAAAGGTGTTTATACGGTTCAAAACGGATACTCGTATATTTGGTGCGAGATGCTGATCCCTGAGGAAAAAAAGGTAGAAGGTACCGTAAGAGAAGTGTGGCATTACATAGACCGTGTTTATGTAAAGGACAGTCAGCTTAACACAATCTTTTATGAGGAGATTCCACGCGTTTCTAGGACAGAGGTATTGAATTTCCAAGTTGCTGCAGATGGTTCCCCCATCTTTATCGTTAGGGATGAAGAGGGTGTTTATATAAAGGAAATAGATGTAGCACAGGGAAAACTAAAGGATGAAGTAAGACTGGAAAAATCCGGGGGATTTTTTGAAGCAGATTACGCGAGCAGTTTAGAAAACATCGTTGCCATAGAAGACGGCTTTCTGTATTGCCAGAACAATGAACTTTTTGAGTATCATTATAATACGCAGACGACGAAAAAACTGCTGAATTTATCCGGTTATGGGATTTATTCTTCTGATATTCTGTTCCTTGCAAAAAAGGGGGACGCGATTGAGATTATCAGCAACTTTGGAGAATCTGATTGTTCAGAGTTTATTTCATTTACGCCGGGAGAATCGGAAAAGAAGACCGTGACTCTGGGGATGATTATGACTGCGCAGGATTTGGAGAGGATGGTAACGGAATTTAATCGCTATAGTAGTGATTACAGGGTTGAGATAGTGGACTACTTCGACCGGACAGGAGATTACGACAAAGCTGCTGAACAGCTCAAGCTGGATATCATCACCGGAACGGCCCCGAATATAATTGCGTTATCGGGAATTGATCGCAGCATGTTATCCGAAAAGGGAGTGTTGGCGGATCTGTATGATTTTATGAAAGATGATGAAGAGTGTTCCAAAGATATACTGGTACAGTCAGTGGCGGAAGCTTATGAAGATGGAGGGCATCTATACAGCATTGCACCGGGTTTTCAACTCCATTCTATGTGGGGATACGACGACGTGATAGACGGACATAGTGGTGTTACCTTCGATGAATTGTTTCAAATACTGGAAGACAGCGGGAAGGATTTG
>JAMPAW010000285.1 GCA_023666975.1 Clostridium sp. | reverse complement strand
AATATATCTATTTTTAAAAGCATTTGCTTTAAAAATTCTTAAGGTAGAAGATTTTAATGATTTATATACTGTAATTGATTTGGGGATTAGTGTCATTATTCCCTCTATTGTATTTGTATTTAAGAAAACAAGAATATTAATAATAAATTTGGTTGATAAATTTTATAATAGATTTAATGTAGTAAGGACAAATAAAAATACATCTGAATCAAAAAAAAGGTAATACTTAATGAAACAATTCTTTAATGCAAAAAACACAGAGGATATATAATATGAGTATTGCAAGAGTTAAACCACAAATAGTATACCATTATTGTGATTTAGAAACCTTTTTTGCGATTTTTTCCAATTCAACCATTAGATTAAGCAATATTTCTAAATCAAACGATTCGGAAGAAATAACATATTTAATTCCTAAAATGAAAAAATTTTGTACAAATTTGTTTATTTATTATAACGATATGCTTCCTGATCGGTATAAATTACAAACAGATTTTATAAATAATGTGTTTGATTTTAAATTTAATGAAACTTCGTTAAACTTTTATGTAATATGTTTTTCGGAAGAATCGGATTTACTGAGTCAATGGAGAGGGTATGCCAACGATGCTTGTGGTGTATCTATAGGTTTTTCGACAGATTTACTTTATCCATTAGCTCGCAGTGTCCAATCCAGCTATAATTTTTCACAGGTTAAATATTCGTTAGATGACTTATATGATCAAATTGAAAAATATACAAATAAAGAAATAAAAAAGAATTTTAATGGGGATCCACAAAATGACTCTTTAGCATTATTAAATGTTGTAGATACCACATTGTCTGTAATTTTGTACAATTCTATATTATACAAAAATCCTAATTTCAGCGAGGAAAGGGAATGGAGACTTGTATATAATCCTTTTGGTAATATAAGGAGAATTACAGATAAAATGGCATATTATGATAGAATGGCTGAAATGTTCAACAAATCTACTGAAAAAGGAGGATTTGTTCGCACCCCTATGACGTTTCATATTTCTAATGATAAAATCATATCACATATCGATTTGTCATTTGAATCAATTAAAAAAAATTTTATTAGAGAAATAATTGTGGGTTCCAAAGCGAGTATTAATGATTTAGATTTAGAATTATTTTTGTTATCAAACGGATACAATCCTTTAAAAATTTATATCCATAAATCAAATATACCGTATAGATGAACTCAATGAAACGCTTATTTCCTCAGCCACGCAATATTTTACATTAAGCAATCCCGGACAATCCGTTCTTTCTGCATTGGATCATATTCATCAAAATCGTCCCAAGTGACCATATATTCATCTGTAGATACGGATCCAGTCCAATCATAATAATTTCCGCCGTAGAAGAATACAAAATGTCCGCTGGCCACATTATAAAAGATAGATCCTTTTGGGAATCTATCTTTTAATATGAGCGAAAAATAATAGCAATTACCGTTAAGCCAATTACAGTCTATTTGAAATCTTCTATGTATAAAATCTAAAACTTCATCCTTATGATTCATAGATAAATCTCTTTACAGATATTGACCAAGACCCAAAGCAACAGCGATAATACCAAGAATCAGAACAATTATCCAGCCGATTCCTTGCTTTTTTATATGTTCCCATGTTTGTACTGGTTTTTCTTTAAGTTCCTCTACATCTTCTTCGAGTCGCTCAATGTCATCCATTTTATGTACCAGAGGCGTGATTGAATCAAGAATTTCTTTATTTCCTTTGCGCAATTCATCCATTGATTCCTTATGTTCTTTGCGCAGTTCTGTAATTGAGTTTTTATTTTCTTTTTGAAAATCAGCCATGTCTTTGGTGATTCCGTCTAATCTTTCTTTTAGATACTTATGCTGCTCTTCTCTTACCTCTTCACGAGCTTCCAGTTTTCCTATTCTGGCACCAAACCGACCGTTGGTATCATAAACATTTTGTTGAAATTCGCTCAGCCGTCTATCTAATGCTTTTACATCGTTTAAAACTTCTTCTGTTTTTTTTGTACCCAAACAATCACGTTCAGAATTTGCAATATAATTATCAGGCATCAAATATGCCTCCTTTCTATACTCTAGTAGTCATGCTTGATGCCTACTATATTATTTACAGATTTTGTGCGTTATCAGAATTCCACAGTAAATCTACATCATATTCCTCTAAAGCCACAGGGACAATTTCGGTTCTGTTATATGTGTTTAGAAGATCAATGCATTTCTTCTCAAATTTATCTTTATCAGATTCTCTATACTTAACAGTCTGATATTTACCAGTACCAACTAATTCTGCCTCTGTGCGAACTTCATGAGTTTCAGAATCCTCCACTTCTTTTGGTACTTCCTGCATTATTTCTTCTTTTACCTGAAGGAATCGGTAAATTGATTTATCCTTCTTATCCTGGATTAGAACACTATACATTTTCAAACCCTCCTACAGTGTGTAACTTTCTTCGCCTTCAAATGTATTGCTCAAAGCACGAATCTCAGATAGTTTCTCGGCAATTGCTTCTTTAATACGAGTAGCAAACAGGATGGCTTTGGCCTGACCAAGCATTTCCTTTTTTTTGAAAACTTCATTTAGTTCTGACTCTGGAAACTTTGTAATATCTCTGCTAAAAGTAATATGTAAATCTTCATCAACAATAAATTGTTCATTAATTACATCCGGAATACTCACCTCTACAACATTTGTCCCATCAACAGGATCATCGGTTACTACAGGAACATTATTTTCAATTTTCATATTGCCAACGAATTTTATTTTATTAAATTCAATCATTTTATTGTAATTATGTAATAACTCCAATTCCTGCTCTGATGTAAGATCTGCGGTTCCTAAAACTTCTACAGAAATATCAATTCCAACAATATCATTTTCAATTGTATTTTTTTGATTAATTTTCATTTTTTTCCTCGCTTTCATTTTCTAAAATTTGATTGTAAGAATCCTTAAATGCTAAAATAAGATTTCGCAATGTATCTTTATCAAGTACACAATTCAAATCTGACAGATCAAGAGTACGATCGGAAATAGTGAAATACAATACATTACCCTTGGGAGAGAACTGAACTTTAACCCTATCACTGAATAAAAGTTCTACATAATCTAATTTTGTACCACAACCGGAAGTAATACGTTTAACTTGACCGACTGATAAATTATTTTCTGTTATATTAAGATTTTTTGCCATTCATTCACCAACTTCCTTTATTGATTTTAATTTAATATAAAGCTGCCGATAGGACTCGAACCTATAACCTACGCTTTACAAGTGCGTTGCTCTCGCCATTTGAGCTAAGACAGCATGAAACCTCTCAACACTTACTATGGCAGTTGTCAGCCTATTATAGTTTCGGTCGTTACTATTTAATAAAATATCTTTTCAAATGCAGGACATAGTAGTATAATGTAATAAAAGATGAGAATGAGGAGTGCTATATGAATACTATATTTGAAGTGTCAAAGGTAATTTTGCCATCAATTATAACTGGGTTGTGTACATTTTTAATTACAAGATACACATATAATAAAAATAGACCGCTAGACAAACTTGAAATCGCATATAACAGAATTTATTATCCACTTTATAGAATAATATCTGATAAAGACATAAACCAGGATATAAATGTAGTTATAGATAAATGTAGACTATATTTTACTAAATACAATAAGTATGTTGATATTTCAACTAAAAGATTATATGAATCTGTATGCCAATGTAATAAAGAAGCAAAAAGGAAATCTATATATAGAAAGTTTGTAAACAATATATATGACAGAAATTCTTA
>JAMPAW010000284.1 GCA_023666975.1 Clostridium sp. | reverse complement strand
TGGCACTTTGGACTGATATACCCGATTTTTGATTACAGTTTGCGGAAACTCAAGACTGAAAATGCATATGCTCAAATACTATGCAACCAAATTTCGAATTGTTGGAGGAAACAGAGCAAGAGCAATTTTACAGATATGTGATTTATTATAAGAACTATAATAAAAACGCAGAGTTACAAAATATTATTAGTATATTGAATATTTTGCATAGGTATGGTTATGATTATGCTTATGATCAAAAAGGAACTAGTATAAATGATATATTTAGCTATATAAAAACAAAAATAAATAATAGAAATTTAATAAATTCTATACATATAACATTAGAAAATTCTCAATTCTATGTACATGGTGTGATAGGTTTTGAAAGTAAATGTAAAGTTAATAGAATTGATATTTTATTACCTGAAAGATGTCATTTTGTTGATGATGAAACAAATAATAAGTTATTTGCGCTATTTCAAGAAATAAATACATCTATATTTCCGTTTTGGTCATATATTGGTAATTCAAAAAACATAGATAGATTTCCACATTTAGGCTGGAATTTACCTACATCTATACATCATATTAATTATTACAGCAGAAGGTTAATTAGGGAGATAAAGAAAATTTTTAAAGTTGATTTGCCTGAATATCTAATATGCAGAGAATATCCTTTTAATAATTTGTTGCAAAATGATTTGTGTATACAACAAGATTTTTACTATAGGTATAAATTTGATAAAATGTCTATTTATTTACAAAGAAATTTTTTTAGATCTAAACGTGATTTGCTGTTATACTGTAATATGTTAGAATGCTAACAATTTAGAAGATGCGACTTTTTCGGTGCTCTTGCTTATGAGATAATATTAGCATAATTCAATTGATGCGCTTTAAAAGGGACAGAAATTGTCCTATTACCACAGGGATGAGCAGCGCAGCACTGCATTTATTACAAACACAGAAGGAGAAATCCAGAACAGCTACCTTTATGATGTCTTTGGCGCTACGTTAGAGGTAAAGGAACAATTCCAGAACCGTATCCGCTACACCGGACAGCAGTATGATGACCTGACAGGACAGTATTATCTGCGGGCAAGGTACTACAATCCTGTACTTGGAATATTTTTGCAGGAGGATACCTATCAGGGAAACGGGCTGAATCTGTATGCGTACTGCGGGAATAATCCGGTGGTGTATTGTGATCCGAGTGGGTATGCGCAAGAAGTGGTTCCATGTGGAGGAGATGGGAATATAGATGACGGGCAAGGCCAAAATAATAATAATTTGGATGGCTATTATCAAGATGACGATGGCGACTGGCATAGACCGAACGGCCAATATGCTTCAAATGCAGAAGTAGGTATTTCAAATACAACCCCGACGAATGCAAGTGGCACACATGGGAATTCTCTAGATGACCCAAGAACAAATTATGGATATGTATTAACAGATCAAGATACTGGCGAGATATTAAAGTTTGGAGAAAGTATAAATCCTGATACGCGATATTCAAAAAGTTATCTAGAAGAAAATAATTGCAACAATAACAATATTAGAGCAAGGAAGTAAATTGGATATACATTTATGGCAACATGATATGAACGAGTATTATAAATATGGTGTATATCCGCCATTAAATAGCAAAGGGTGGTGATTGATTATGGTATTAAATATAAATTCTCCAGCATACTATTCAGAAAAATATGGTATACATGATGAAATATATTACTTATGTAAAAATTTATCAGAATATGTACAAGATAAGCAATATAGCAATGAGATAAATATTATAGGAATTACACCAATTATTGCTCCATCAGAAATTTTAAAGGAAGGATTGTGGAAGGAATTAAAAAAATGTGAATTGAGATATGGTTTTGCGTCTGTGAGTTTACAGGTTGATTTTGAAGAGTTTATAAAAGCTGATATGGAGAAAAAAAAAAGAGTTAATTCTTCAGAATATATTGAAATCGGTTAAATGCATTAGTAAAAAGGGCAATATTGACTATAAACTGTTTGAGAGTGATGTAATGCAGTTTTGCAAGAATAAGTATTTAATTATTTAACTGTCTATTCATAAGACGCAGAAATGGACAGCAATAGCAAAACAGCACGACAATCCAAGTGGGTACGCAAGTAAAAAACCATCACAGTGTTCAAATACACGAGATGCAGGCCCTACAGGTACAGATACTGCTCCTGAAAATAGTAGAGGTGTTGGCGGAAAAGGTGGCGCGGAGATAAAAATTGGAGAGATAATGTAAATACTATAGGAGAAGGCGGAACGATAGAATCACTCCGTGGATTAGTGCCTACAGAACAAGAAGCAATTAGCTTAATAAATGAGTCAGGTGGAACCGTAAATAGAATAGAAGGTCCACCTAATCCACATAATTATAATCATATTAATTATACCACTCCAAGTGGTGGAAAGGAAACAATACAAATTCCATGAATGCGAATGAAACGGAAACAATGGAGTTTAAGAGTTTTAAGACGCAGGTTAATATATTAGACAAATTGGAGGGTGAAGGTATTAGGGAAAGATATATTGAAAAATTTGTAAATAGTACTCATTCGCAATATCAAGAACAAATTCAAAAAAAATATAAATTTCGAGACGGATATTGCTATTTGGGGTACTTGTGGGACTATATGAAGGAACCTACGGTTATTGATGAAAACTATATTAAATCAAAGGAAAAGGATCTTAGTGATGTATATGTTTTTTGGGATATACATTCATGCGAGAGAATCTTAATCAAGAATTATTGGAAATTTGGGAAAAGAGATATAATAGAACTAAATTTTGATGTCCTGCTAAAAGGAGCAATGTATTTACCGGAGGATATTTATATTTTTGATGCTAGCTATATGTGGACAATGGTAATGACACACGAGATTATTAGCGGAAAACGGTATTGTATAAAATGCGGAAATATTTAGTGTAAATAAATTGAACGTAAACGGGATACCATTTACAATTAAACTGTTAAAAATCAAGAAAGTGATATGTTTTCACATATTGTTTAGAATTATAGGCGGTTGCATTGTAAAGAAGTGTTGCATGGGAGGAATAAAAATCACCACAGACCACAGTGTATTTTGCAACTCTGCGGGCATCCGGTTGTTCTCTTATAGCAGCCGCCAACAGCAGACAAAAGTGGAAACGGAAACCGGCAGTGTGCAGGAGACAGTTATGATGTAGACAGTCTGCACTTTGAACTGATGGAGAACGGCAGGGAAAACGGCTTTGTATACCACAATAAGGAACTCCTGCATGAGGAGGGAGGGAATGAAAACCGGACAAGCTTATCAGTTTTTTATGATAATGATGGCGGCATGCATTTCACCGGCATAATTATAAAGTCAGAATTGATAAATAGAATTCTTCAATATTAAGCTTATCAGGTTTATCTCCGAAAGGAAAATAAAAATGAAATACAATGATAATATTTTTACGAAAACCTTGTCAGGCAAGGTTAGCATCAGCTGATATTTTACCATTACCAATTGATATTAGTTTAGCAAACAAAGAACAATAAAGTGATAGAGTTTTTGGAGGCGGAGATTATTGGAGATAAAAGATCGTATTATAATGCGGCGCGTTGAAGAGATGTATCGAAAATATGGTGTGGATTTAGCGTTTCTTGAAAGGTTAAATGATGAGCAAAAAATAAAAGGTATGAAAGGTATATTGGCAGAATTGGACCTAAAGAAAAATGGTGATTATACTTCAGATGATTTATTATTTATTCGAAAAATTTATTCAATGCTTTGCTAAATCTGTGCTTTTCGAGAGCTTTTCTAAAAGGTCTTCTTTTGTGACATAGTAAACAGGATAGAA
>JAMPAW010000283.1 GCA_023666975.1 Clostridium sp. | reverse complement strand
AATATTAAAAAAAGAAATATAAATTGGACAAGGGAAGCGCCTAAATAAAATATTTAACAGGAGATAAGAATTATAATGCATAAAATTATTGCCGTTATCCCCGCCCGTTATTCATCATCACGCTTTCCGGGAAAACCCTTGGCAAATATCTGCGGAAAGCCAATGATCCAATGGGTCTATGAGCGGGTAAAATCTGTAAATGAAATAGATGCTGTTTATGTAGCCACAGATGATATCCGGATATTTAAAACAGTTGAAGGCTTTAACGGAAAAGCTGTTATGACAGGCGAATGTTCCTGCGGTACAGAACGAGTCTATCAGGCATGTAAAAATATTGAAGCGGATATAGTTTTAAATGTACAGGGAGATGAACCCCTGATAAGGCCCGAAATGATAGGTATTCTAATAGAGACATTTAATGATTCAGATGTACAAATGGCTACGTTAAAGAAAAAGATTACAGATGCTGAAGAATTGAATAATCCGAATGTAGTAAAAGTAATTGCAGATATGAACGAGGATGCAATTTACTTTTCACGTTTTACAATACCATATGATAGAGAAAAAGAAGGCAAAATAAACAGATATAGACATATAGGAATATATGGCTACAGGAAATCCTTTTTGGAAAAATATATTGCCTTGCCGCAGGCTGATCTGGAGAAGGCAGAGTGTTTAGAGCAACTACGGGCGATAGAAAACGGTTATAAGATACGGGTAAAAGAAACAATATATCAATCGATAGGCGTTGATCAGCCTTCCGATATTGCCCTTGTAGAAGAACAAATGAAAATAGAAGGAATATGTTAATGAATAAATTTAAATTGTTGGCCGGGCCATGTGTAATTGAATCGGAAAAAATGGTTTTGGAAATAGCAGAACAAGTGCAAATAATGACAGAGCATTTGGGGGTAGATTATTATTTTAAGGCGTCTTTTGACAAAGCCAACAGAACTTCGATTAATTCCTACCGGGGACCGGGAATGAAAGAAGGACTTCGGATCTTGAAAAAGGTCAAAGATGCATATAGTTTGAAGATTGTTACGGATATTCACGAACCCTGGCAGGCAGATCCCGTGTCAGAAGTAGCAGATATAATTCAGATCCCGGCCTTTTTATGCAGACAGACTGATTTGCTGATAGCGGCAGCAAAGACAGGAAAAATGATAAATGTTAAGAAAGCGCAGTTTCTTGCTCCGTGGGATATGAAAAATGTTGTGACAAAGCTGGAAGAGTCGGGCAATAAGAATATTATGCTCTGCGAAAGGGGAACATCCTTTGGATATAATACGCTTGTGGTGGATATGACAGGCATCCAGGAGATGAAAAAATTCGGTTATCCTGTAGTGTTTGACGCAACACACAGCGTACAAAAGCCGGGCGGGAAAGGAGATGCAACAGGCGGAAACAGAGAATATGTGGAAGCTCTTGCAAAGGCGGCGATAGCGGCAGGCGCGGATGCTTTGTTTTTTGAAGTACATCCGAATCCGGATAAAGCGTTATCGGATGGGCCGAATATGGTTTATTTAGACAAATTTGAAGAGATGATGAAACGAATTTTGAAAGTATATGAAGCGGTTCATTGAGGAGCGGATAATGGACATTCTTACAGAAGGAAAAAAGGTTTTTGACATTGAAATAAATGCATTAGAAAAGACAAAAAATTCTCTGGACAATATCTTCGTACAAATTTTTGAAAAGATACATACCTGTTCCGGAAAGGTGATTTTCACAGGAATAGGGAAACCGGGGCATATAGCTGCAAAACTTGCCGCAACTTTTGCAAGCCTGGGGATACCTTCTTTTTATTTACATCCGGCAGAAGCAATGCACGGTGACCTCGGAATGGTTAGCGAAAATGATATTGTGATTGCTATCAGTTATAGCGGGGAAAGTGATGAGATCATCAGGATCTTACCAAATATTCAGATGATAGGCGCTACAATTATCGGCATTACAGGTAATGCCAACTCTACACTTACAAGGCTCAGTGACATTTCTCAGGTATTGCCGGGATTTGAGGAAGCCTGTGCATTAGGTCTTGCTCCAACGTCAAGTACAACCGCAGTCTTGTGTTATGGAGACGCATTAGCTGTTACTGCAAGTAAAGCATCAGGTTTTACAGAAAGTGATTTTGCCAGATTTCACCCTGCCGGAGCATTGGGAAAGAGGCTGATTCTTAAAGTGAAGGATCTAATGGCAAAAGAAAGGGACATGCCTTATGTTATGGAAGATACACTATTGATGGATGCGATTGCGGTTATGTCCAAAAAGGGACTTGGCGTTGTTTCTGTTGTGGACGAAAATATGAAGCTTTTGGGGATAATTACGGATGGCGACTTAAGAAGAATCATAGAAAAACGTATTGATTTATATTCTGTTAAAGTTGCGGAAGTTATGACAGTAACTCCAAAAATTTTTAAACCTGAAAGATTAGCGGTAGATGCACTGCGTTTTATAAAACAAAATCAAATCAATAATTTACCGGTTGTAAATGAACAGAATATATTATGCGGAACAATTACCTGGCAAATGATAATAAGGGCAGGAATTGTAGTTTGATTCCGCGCAATAAGACGGGTCAGGATGTTTTATGCAGGCTGACAAAGGGTGAGATATAAAACATGGCGTTTTTCATCCTGATTTGAGCCGCCGCAGAGCGGCAGCATGGAGATTAATATGGAAAGATATGAGGATATTAAAAAAATTTCAGAGGAAGCATACGCCTTTTTACAGGAGCTGCAGTCCTCATTTTGGGAAGATGGCAGGTATGAACTGGAGAATGGAGTGTATGTGAATATTGAGAGTTATATAACCCAAGAACGAAGCGGCAGACAATTTGAAAATCACAGACAATACATAGATATACAAGTAGTGCTTGACGGAGAGGAAGTAATAGAGGTTTGTCCCGTAAAAAATATGCTTGTAAGTAGGTCATATAATGCGGAAAAAGACATTACTTTCTATGCAAACAATAAAATAGGGACACAGCATCTTTTAAAGAGGGGCGAATACTTGATTATTTATCCGGGGCAGGCACATATGCCTTGCGTTAAAGTTCAGGAACCGGTCGAAGTTAAAAAAGCGGTCATTAAAATCCCTTTTTGCAGATTAAAATATATTTTATTTATGGACGTTGACGGGACATTGACAGATGGTAAGATTTATATAGGCAGTAACGGAGAACTTATGAAAGCATTTTCAGTAAAAGACGGATATGCGATAATACATTTATTGCCAAAGGAGGGCATTCTTCCGGTTATAATAACCGGAAGAAAATCAGAAATTGTGCGTAACCGATGCCGGGAGCTTGGTATTAATTTTATGTTTCAGGGTGTTTCCGGTAAAAGGGAAAAAATGATTGAGTTTGCAAATTCTTATGGGATTTATATGAATGAATCGGGAATTCTCCCCCATACATATTATATAGGAGACGATATTCCCGATCTTGAGTGCATGTCAATTGCAGAGAAAAAAGGATGTCCTGCCGATGCGGCAGACAAAATTAAGGCTGTAGCAGATTTTATTTCCGTCAGAAACGGCGGAGACGGCGCAGTACGGGAATTTATTGAATGGGTGAGTAAAAAGGTATAACAGGATTATTGTGCGCAAACTGGATAATGAGTAGCCACAATAAATAAAACGGATTTCGATCCTATTTCAAGGCATCATTTTGAACGGGTATTTATTCTTTTTTCAATGCAGATATAAGAAGAGGCAATGATACTGATAGTTCATAAATCTTTAAAAAAGAACTTGCATAAATCGGCCGTATATGATACACTTCATTTTGTAAGAGAACAGAAATCACATCTCGCTCCGCAGGGTTCTGCATATCAGAGC
>JAMPAW010000282.1 GCA_023666975.1 Clostridium sp. | reverse complement strand
CGTTTTGACGTTCTTCCCGGCATTACAAGCTGGACGGCGATTCATGGAAGAAATAATCAGACCAGGGAAGAAAAATATAACCAGGAGATATATTATGTGAGGAATATCAGTCTGAAATTGGATGTGGAAATTTTTTTAAAGACTATTTTGTTGGTGCTTTCCCAAGATGATGTTGAAGACCATACAAACGAAGGGCGAATCGGGGCAGAAATCATAGAGGACATTTCTAAAAACGAGGGAGTGTAAATATGAGTCTGAATATTCTTGTTGTTTGCCAATACTATTATCCGGAACCTTTTCGGATTGCAGATATGTGCGAGGAACTTGTGCGAAGAGGACATAATGTAACGGTTCTGACGGGTATTCCAAACTATCCGGAGGGAATAATTTATGATGGCTACAAAAACAGAAAAAAAAGGCGGGAAATAATCAACGGGGTGAAGGTGAGACGCTGCTTTACGATTGGAAGACGTAAGGGAGTTTTCTTTCGTTTTCTGAATTATTACAGTTATGCCGTTTCGTCTACGCTTGCAGTATGTTTTAACAGGTGTAAGCCTGACAAGGGAGAAAAATATGACGTCGTTCTGGTTAATCAGTTATCTCCGGTTATGATGGCTTATGCGGGGATAGCCTATAAAAAGAAACAACACAGGAAGTTAGTGTTGTATTGTATGGATCTGTGGCCTGAAAGCTTAATAGGGGGAGGAGTAAGACGGGGGTCTAAGATATTTGGAATTTTTCATAAAATATCTGAACGTATATATAAGAACTGTGATAAAATATTGGTTACAAGCAGATCGTTTATAGATTATTTTAATAAGGAATTTTCAATAGAGAAAAATAAGCTGGCATACTTGCCGCAATATGCGGAAACATTATTCAATCAATTGAAAGCATCAACAGAGAAAAAAGAAAAGTATGATTTTGTATTTGCCGGTAATGTGGGGGAATTCCTGGGTGTGGAAACTATAATCGGCGCTGCAGACTTGTTAAAGGAAAATAAAAAGATCTGTTTTCATGTTGTCGGCAGCGGAACACGGCTTGAATACTGCAAAAAAGTAACAAGGGAAAAGGATTTGAAAAATGTTATCTTTTACGGGAGAAAACCTGTAGAAGAGATGAGTAAGTACTATTCTATGGCAGACGCCATGCTGGTTACTCTTTCGGCTGATCCGGTTATCAGTTTGACGCTTCCGGGCAAGGTGCAGTCGTATATGGCGGCAGGAAAGCCCATTATAGGCGCGATAGACGGGGAGACCCAAAGGGTAGTGCGCGAGGCGCAATGCGGATATGTCGGGCCGGCTGACAATGCGGGAGAGCTTGCTGCTAATATAGAAAGGTTTATAAAGCTCAGTGATGAGGAAAAGAGACAGTTGGGATGCAGAGCAAGAGAGTATTATGAAAAAAATTTTGCCAAAGAGGTTTATATAAGTCAAATGGAATATTGGCTGAACCGATATTCGTAAAGGTTTATCTGTAAGGTGGATAAAGAGACGATGAGAAAAAGAAACATAAAAATGGAGCGACGGCCGTTTCAAAGATGCACAAGGTGCGTTATGGATACAACTGATTCCAAGATTGTGTTTGATGAAAATGGCGTATGCGATCATTGCAATAACTTCGACAAGAATATTAAACCCTTGTGGGATTCAAATACGAACAGGTTCGAAGAACTGGAGGAGCTTGCGGACAAGATTCGTGAGGCGGGGAAAGGAAGAGATTACGATTGTATTTTGGGCTTGAGCGGGGGGGCGGATAGCTCTTATTTGGCATACATTGCCAAGGAAGTGATGCATTTGCGCCCGCTTGCTTTTGTGGTAGATACCGGCTGGAATTTGAATGTTGCAGTCGAAAACATAGAAAAGATTGTCAAGGGCCTGGAACTGGACATGTATACAGAGGTGGTGAACTGGAAGGAAATGAGCGATCTGCAGCTTTCTTTTTTCAAGGCGCAGATTTCTTCCCAGGATTTCCCGCAGGATCATGCGATTTTTGCGGCATTATATAATTATGCTGTCAAGCATCATATTAAATATGTGCTGACAGGCGGAAATAATGCTACGGAATTTATCAGACCTCCTGTAGAGTGGTTATTTTTAAATGATTTGACTTTGGCAAAGGATATACATAAGAAATTCGGGCAGAGACCGCTGAAGACATTTCCCATGTGCGGTATGTTTAAGTACAGAATTGTTTACAAATATTTATATGGCATGAAGAGGGTATACCCGCTGGATTATGTTGTTTATAACAAACCGGATGTGGAAAAGATGTTGCATGAGAAATACGGTTGGACAAGATATGAAAATAAGCACTATGAAAATGTATTCACCCGTTTTTTTGAGGGATATTATCTTCCGCACAAATTCGGATTTGACACACGGAAAAATGTGTATTCCAATCA
The DNA here is from genome assembly GCA_023666975.1 of Clostridium sp. Next base: position 1,447 of record JAMPAW010000282.1, on the reverse strand, counting down.
GATTCTGGCAGGCACCATGACAAGGGAAGAGGCCGTTAAGCTTTTGGAGGAAGCTCCGTATGATACCGATATGATGGAGCAGGATAAAGAATATATAGCGAAAAAGCTGGGAGTATCGGCAGAAGAGTTTGAACAGATTATTGAAGGTGAAAACAAATCTCCTATGGATTATAAAAATTCATATTGGATAATTAACCTTGCCGTAAAGTTCAGCAAGGTTTTGGGTATTGAGAACAGAAATATAAGGTAGGAGCTGAAGAATGATTGCCATTGTGGATTACGGTTTGGGAAATCTTGGTTCAATTGCCAACATGCTGAAAGCGATAGGAGAGAAGCCTCTTATTACTTACGATCCGGCTAAAATAGAAGCCGCAGACAAAATCATTTTACCCGGCGTCGGGGCATTTGATGCCGGTATGAAAAATCTGGAAGAGAGAAATCTGATTGATTTTCTTCGTGCTAAGGCAGAAGAGGGAAAGCCGATTTTGGGAATATGCCTTGGAATGCAGCTGTTGGGCAGAAGAAGCGAAGAAGGAAGCCGTGACGGGTTAGGGTTAATCCCTTTTGACAATGTACGGTTTCATATTCCGGCAGGCTGCAGCCTGAAGGTGCCGCATATGGGGTGGGACATAGTTACGTTTAGACAAAAAAAGCCATTGCTGGAGGATATTGAAGGGCAGCAAAGATACTACTTTGTCCATTCGTACCATGCGCAATGTGACAGTGAAGACAACATATTAATGACATGTGAGTATGGCTATGAGTTTTGCGCTGCGGTTGTAAAAGATACTATATACGGCGTTCAGTTCCATCCGGAGAAAAGTCATGATTTCGGATTGAGACTGCTGGAAAATTTCGCAAGGAGATGTTAATATGTTTACACGGCCAAGGATAATTCCTGTTTTGCTGATAAGTGACAGAGATATGGTGAAGACTGTGCAGTTCGGAAGACGCACATATCTGGGAGATCCGGTAAATGCGGTTAGGATATTTAACAGAAAAGGTATCGACGAATTGGCTGTTTTGGATATATCGGCAACCCGACAAGGGCTTGAGCCGGACTTTGAATTGCTGGAAGATATAGCAAGCCAGGCGTTTATGCCGCTCAGCTACGGTGGCGGAATCACATCTTTGGAACAGGCGAAGCGTCTGCTGGCAATTGGTTATGAAAAAGTTGTAATTAATACGCAATTAGTAAAAAACGTAAGACTGGTAGAAGAAATAGTGTCACTTGCCGGCAGCCAGAGCGTGGTGGCGTCTATAGATGCGAAGAAAGCAGGGAACAAGTACCAATGCGTAATTTCCGACGGCAGTCAATTAGTTGATATAAGTCCTGTTGAACTGGCAAAGCAGGCGCAAAAACTAGGAGTGGGAGAGATTTTTTTAAATTCCGTGGATCGAGACGGCATGATGGAGGGGTATGATTTAGAACTGGTAAAGTCGGTTG
>JAMPAW010000281.1 GCA_023666975.1 Clostridium sp. | reverse complement strand
CTGAATAACAAATGCAATAATTCCCGCAAAAGAAATTCCTAAATAATAATTCCTAAACAAATGAAAAAACTTTACCATATACTTCTCCATTTATAAATATCTATTGTATCATATTATATCTTCTTAATCGGGTGCCTTATAACGGTCTTTAATTTACTTATATCACATTTTCTTGGATCACTTAAATATATTTCGTGATGCAATCTTGTGTCCGTAATATCTAATTTATATCCATTTTCATTTGCAAATTTGTGCATTCGTTCAACTGTTGCAGGTTCATCATCATAAGAACCTATGTGCATGCATTGAACACAGGTACCCTCCTCATAAGTGAAAAATTCAACCCTTGAAAAATCCTGCTTTTTCTTTTTCGTCGCTTCTTCAATCGCCCAATCAAAATCTTCTTTTGTCACAAATTCTGGCAATCTGATGATGGATATAAAGTGCATTGTACCTTTATTATGATAATCAATAGTGCCTTGTATGCCATCCTGCCACCAAAATCCCTCCAACGGTGGTACAACATATTCAAAAAATCCTTTTATTTTATGAGTTCCCTTATAGCTCATTTTGATTGTATATGCTACACCATATAATAAACCTATCGTATTTTGATAATCTCCATTTTTCTCATTAGGATTCCCAGTTCCCCGAACTGCTATATAATTCATGGCAGGTACTTCCACAATGCCAGGGGTATTCTTGGGCATATAAAATTCTTTGTATTCTTTCTTAAAATCAAACGCCATAATCACGCCTCCAATTTAAAATAATATTTTATATCATACGCTAGTTTTTCGAGATACGCTATGTACACTCTTTTATCCATATATCTTTCCACAAATTACGCTTTTACTGGTTCATTCAATCATCTGATAAATTGGCAGTTGTCATAATTTTAATTTCTGCAATAAAATTGCCGAGGATTCTTCTTTTGACCATAAAAACGATGCCGATTCCAATTATTATAGCTGCCACTGCACTTACGATGAATGGATGAAAGTACTGAGAGAACGTGTACAGAAAACTTACCACATCGTCACCAGCTGGAGCATTCCCACCCACATACATGAATGGAACAACAACCCACGCAAGCATCGATGCAATTGGTATAAGCGCAACCATATAAGAAAAAAAACGATAAAATGGCTTTTCATTGTTGCTTTTGTAAAAAAGCATATAAATATATGACACAAATATTGGCAATAGCGCACCATTTGCATAAAGCCATAGGGCAGACAAATCTGTATAATTTCCACCTGTTCCACTCACATGTGCTGTAATGATGCTAAAATCCACAATTGTTTCACCCGCCGACAGCATGACAATTAAATGACCCAGTTCGTGAAATGTGATATAGAGCACAACGGCAAGCATTGCTGACGGAAGCATAAACAAAAATCTTTTACTTTTTTTCATTGCAAACTCCTTATGAGCAGATTTGTAAATACCAATTTGTGGTTCTCAACAATATAAAACAGTATACCATGTTTTTTTTTATAATTCTACATCTTTTCCAGGCAAAATGTGGAACTTGAATTTTGGGGAAAACAGAAAATTGATTTTCTGTTTGAAAGTATGCTATAATTCGATTTACAGGCGATATAACGGAGATAAAAGGAATCTGATACTATGGGACAAAAAGACATAACGGAAAAGATACTGGAAGACTATAATGATGTGTTTGCAGATATTGTAAATGTGCTGCTGTTTGATGGAAAAGAAATGATTAAGGAAAGTGAACTCTCTGCCGTAAAAGACAAGAGCCAATATAAAGCGGACGGAAATCTGCATGAACAGGAGCGGGATGTATCTAAATTCTGGGTGAAAGGGAAAACACAGATTGCTTTATGTGGTTTGGAAAACCAGACAGCAATTGACCGGGATATGCCCTTAAGGATCATGGGGTATGACGGCGCTTCATACCGAGCACAAATGCTTGATGGCAGGAAAGAACGTTACCCGGTAGTCACTCTGGTATTGTATTTTGGGATAAAGCACTGGCAGGCACGTTCCTTATATGAATGCATGAATGTTCCGGAAGAACTAAAACCATATATGAATGATTACAAAATCAATGTGTTTGAAATCTCTTATTTATCTGAGGAAAAGGTAAAAATGTTTAAAAGTGACTTTCGTTTTGTCGCTGAATATTTTACACAGATGCAGAAAAATAAAGATTATATACCATCAAAGGAAACCATTCGTCATGTAGATGAATTACTGAAATTAATGTCTGCATTGACAAAAGATAATCGATATGTAAATGCTTTGGCTGAATCGAAAGGAGGCATAAAATCTATGTGTGAAGTATTAGACAGGGTAGAAGCAAGAGGTGAAGCACGCGGTGAAGCAAGAGGCGAAGCACGCGGTGAAATAAAAGCATACAATAATATGGGATTATCCGTTACAGAAATTGCCCAAAAGGTCAATTTGCCGGAGGAAGAGATTGCCCGTATTTTAGAAGAAATAAAAAGTAAGTCTTGACTGGACTGACTGAATGGGAAATAGAGCCCCTTTGCTTTGAGCAGCTTTATAAAAATCGATAACAGAAAACGGAAGTAAGGAACTGAAGAGGAAATTTTTTGTTTAAGCATATTGAAAAGGATTTCTGCATATGCTATAATGCCAGTAGGCAAAGATGCAAAAAGTTCCATGTGAACAAAGAATGAAATCCCCGAACCGTAGTTGCGTACAGTCCGGGGATTCTTCTTTTCTTTTATAGTGGCAAAGCACCCACTAGGCTATCCGTTGCTCTTGTCATCACCGTCTAACCATTTGATGATGTAGTGGCAAACTACACCAGCCATGACAGCGATAAAAAAAGATGCAAAGAACTCCATGCAAACACCTCCTCCCTGTTGCGGGTATCGGTGAGCAACATAAAAAATTATAACATATTGTTTAATGGTCTTCTATACATTCTTTCAAATGGATTGAGTAGATGAATTACTGAAATTAATGTCTGTATTGACAAAAGATAATCGATATGTAAATGCTTTGGTTGAATCGAAAGGAGACATAAAGTCTATGTGTGAAGTGTTAGGTACTTTTCATTAATATTTCTCCTGCTCAATCACTTCTTTTTGCTGTAACTATAGAAAAAAATCTGATATTGTGACATAAAAAGATTTTTTTTCATCGCTATTTGCCTCTTTTGTAAGTTTAAAAAAATCATCCGCAGTCATATTTTTACATGTATCATACATTTCATTCATAACTTCTTGTTTTGTCATACCACTTACCACCTTGCTTTTTTAGCTTTATATATTGGGATAACAATATTATTGTCTGCCATATTCCCGTATTACCTCTTGTCTTACTTCCTCAGATGACAATTCCCCCTTTGCAACCTTTAACATCTTTTCAATAAAATCTTTGGAAAAATGCATATCTTCGATTGCCATTGTTGAAACCACCTGTCTTACCATGTCATACGGTTGTAATATCCGTTCTTCTGATTTATAGCACATATCGGAAATATTTGATGTATTTTTTAATTCCTTAATAGGAAAGATTTGTGGCATTTCACATATACCTCCTCTTTTATATAATCAAATTATACCTGTTCTTTCATTTTTCCGCTCATTAATTCGCTCATAATTCGCTCATCTGAAATGAGCGGATTACTTTAAAGTCTTGTATATATATTTCCCTTTGTCGTTTTTTTACTTTTAATAATCCCACAATCAATCAGTACCTTTAAATATCTGCGGACTTGAGCTTCAGATTTACCTGTAATTTCCTTTCCTATTGCCGTAGTAATAGTATCATAACTTTTCAAATACTCAAGTATCCGCTGTACAGGTTCTTTCATTTTTCCGCTCATTAATTCGCTCATAATTCGCTCAT
>JAMPAW010000280.1 GCA_023666975.1 Clostridium sp. | reverse complement strand
AAGCGTGTCCAGGAACTCATTGGCATTCCATTCATTACAGAACTGGCTGTAAGTCGTGTTGAGTTCCACGGATATCTTGTAATCACTGCCCACCTCAACATGTTTGAGTAGCTGGCATGCTATCATTTTCTTCTGCTCCAGTGTTGCCGAGTCAAATTCCTCTTCCCATGACTTGAACTGCTTATAAGCCGGTGTGACCATTTCGATTCCCTGTTTCTTTTGTGCTTCTTCCTCTTTTGAATTGCTCAATTGAGTATTTTTGACATTTTATCATCATAAAATAAGCTCCAGCAATTCCAATAATTTTTCAAGTAATATGTCACTTGTCACTATTTTCTCGCTTCTCCACTATCTCCACACAGACGGGTTCTTTTGCAATTGTTATTGCCTTTGCAGATTTTACCAATTGTGAAAATATCTTTTTTGTGGATGGATCAATTGACTTCATCGTATGAAAATAATCTAAATCTATATCCAGAATATAATCGCACTTAATTTCTCCTTCTGCTGATATAATATTCGGACACATCCTTGATAATATTATCATTTTTTCAGCCAAAAAATCATCTTCTAATACATCATCGTCATTTTCTCCTTCATATTTTTAAATTCCTTCTGCAACAAATGGCGGCATATAAATTTCTGATTCCTCATATGTTCTTTCTGCTCTTGGTGTAATACCATAATCCCCACTAATAACCTGCATCAGGTACTCCGAATCATTTTTTTCAAACTTCTCTAACCTTTCTTTCTCTTGAACTGACATCGGAACATCCTCAAAAGTATTTGAATGGCTTATAATAAATGCTTTTTCAAATAACCCTATTTTAAGTGCAGTTTTTATATGTTCATCATTTCTAAGTTTTAATACTGCATCATAAATGCTGCTTTCATCATTAAATTTTATTTTACTAATTAAATTTTCCATTTTCTCATTATGGTAGTAACAATAATCTAAAAAAGGGTCATGTGTATCCGTATGATGATCAAAAGAAAACAAAACAAATTTATGATCAATATTATCAGTCTTTATTTTTGACCATGGAAATAAAGCATAGTGATGCTTTTCAAATATATACACTTCATGTCCCTTAATTAATTTTTTTGTATATCATTGTTCATTTTGAATACCTCCAAAACAGAATTATATTAATCAGCATTAGTCTATATTACAATGTGAACCCTATTGGATAATACCGTTCTTTCTACAAAAGTCTCTGCCGGTTTCCCCTCTCCCCTGCAATTACAACTTATCAGGCACTTCCGCAAGTTCCAACTCATCATCTTCCGATATTCTCACCTCAAAAATTGCAGGGATCCCCGCTGCTTTCGCTGCATCAATAACTGAATCTTTCGCATCTTTTTCAATGTTCAGCCCAAGTATGACACAATAAGGACGCCATTTTTTGCACACCGGTCCCTGCAAATAATATGGCGTATTAAGAATGCCTCGCCATTCAGCATCATACTCATGGCATTTCTTTTTAATAAGTATAATCTTCTCCAGCTCCCAGGTATGATTTGGAAGATACTTTACTAAAGGATCATTATGATTGCCGTCTAAATTCTCCAGTATTTTATGCACTGCATAATCTCTTGCGTACATTGTAGCATCATACTTTTCATCAGAGTAGCAAACCGGATATATGCTAAAGCCTAAATCTTTTCTATCACATCCTGTACAAACATCTTCCGTCCCGCACAAAAATAATGAACTGTCAATCCTATCATAAGCAACTGTAAAGCCTTTGTGCTGATCAGCATATTTTAACCACAAATTTTCATTTTTCCATGTATCCGAAAAGCAAACAGAATAAACTTCCTTACGCAACTGATTTCTCAACTCTTTAAAAAAGTTATATGAAGCATTCCCTATAAAATCAATATTGGAGTTTGACAATGCCATTTTGCACGTTTCCATCGGAATCCCAAAAACATTTGCAAAACAAGCAATCTCTTTCTCATAATTTCCCGTATTACCGACTACTTGTCTAATTTTCTCATAAACCAATTTTCGATCTATTCTAATATATGTATCAAAAGGATCGTCATAATAATTTGAAGTTGAGAAAAATAATTTATTCTCCTTAAGTGCCGAAAGTGTTCTGTCATTTACAGCACGATACCTATATAAAAATCTTGGAAACTTCATTGTGTCCATCAATCGTTTGATATCGCTCTGCATATCTTTTCCATCAAGTCTACACAAAGTATCCCAAAACTTTTTCCGTTCTTCAATATTCATGCTCCATTCTTCATTCATCTCTATGCACTCCTTTAAATACTTTTTTGAAAATGTTATATCCCATTTAGAACGAATACCGTTTTCTGTTCTTCACAAAACAAGCTCATATCATTCAAAAAGTTTATCAAAAAAATCACATATCATTCTTTTAGCATTGGCCTCATCCATGAACTCGTACCCGCCAAATCGATATACCTCATATCCTTTCAGCCGCAATGTCCTATCGTCCTTTACCATCTCTGCATACAACGATGGCTCGGCTTTCCCATTCAAGGAATAGTGCTGCTGTCCGTCTAATTCAAAAACGATCTGCACTCCTCCTGGTAAAAGCATCAAAAAATCCATTCTTTGATGCGAATACAACACTTTTCCATTTCTTTGATATTTGCTACGAGGATCATAATGTAAATACACCTGCGGAACTAATGCCGGAATATCTTTCTTCACTGGATGACGGTAGTAATTGTAATATGTCCTCAAAAAAAAATTTTCAATGTCCGAATCCAAAGATTCTCTCAATCTTCCATACAATCCCAATTCCGGGTCGCCATCATTCTCTTTATTATTTTCTTTCCACCACTCAATCAGCGTATTCCACTGTAGGCCATCTGCTCCTGTTTCAAAATTATAAAGCAGGCAGTTATCGGTATCCCCTATCAGCCGCAGTTCATTACTGATTGAATTTTCAATAGTGATATCCGGCTTTTGACCGACTGGCGCAAAAATGAGATTTTTTAATTTTCCCTCAACAATCCTTCTTTTTCCTATACTGTAATGTGGAACCCCTGATTTTTGGGAACTGATATATAATTCATATCCGTCTTCCTTGATTATCCTGTTTATCCCCTGGACATATTTCTTCTGTCCTTCCCCTTCTCTCACTTCCGGTTTCACCAGGCACTCTAAAAATTTAATAAATGTTTCATCGGACAAATACTTGATCTCCAATCGGTTTATGAGCAATTCCTTATATGACATTGTCTTATCCCGCTTTACGGCAGACATAATTTCTTCACCTACAGTTATTCCCATGAAAAAATCCGGGACTTCAGACATGTTCCAAATAAATGAGAGAAAATCATCTAAGCTCATCCTCCCTTCCATGTCACCTAAAGAATCCAAAAAATCAACAATCCGCCTTCTCGTCACAAATGAAAATTCCAGCTCCGTATCAGCTAAATAAGGCTCCATCGCTTTTATCATTGCCGTGCTCTCAAATTCCTTCGCAATCCTTCTTGCCAGCTTCCAAATATCATCATCCGATAACTTATCCAATCCGTTCAAAACATATTTCCGCTTACTATGCATTGGTTCAAGTCCATCATCCGGTTCAATCCCATATGCATTGCATGCTTTGTCCAGGTCATACGCCTTATATTCACAGGCAAATCGATCTGCAATTACATCCCTTAATTCATCAACTTTCCTCATATCTTCCTCCCTGACCTTACATCAGCATTTTATCATATCACCCTATATTTTACTATGTATTTTCCCAAATCTTACAGCATTTTTATATGAACTTTGACATTACAAATAACACAAAAAGTCGCCCGGTTTTCTCTGACCACTTCGCAACATTAATATTGAGGATTCATTTCAAAACAATATCCAACCTCCCGCACACAT
>JAMPAW010000027.1 GCA_023666975.1 Clostridium sp. | reverse complement strand
GTCCGTTGTTTCCCCGACCGTGGTGGTAACGGTGTATGGGGAGAAGCTGTGGGAAAACCGCCACAAGGAGGTGACGGCGAATCTGGATATCGTGATGACAAAATGGGCGGGACTTTACGGTGGGGCGATTCTCGCCAAGCTGCGCAGGGAAGAGCTTTTAAGCCGCTATCCGGAAAGTTATATAGCTGCTGCTGCGGATTATTTACAGCATACCTCGCTGATGCCGGAGCTGCAAATTTTGGAGGAGAACGGAGAACTTCGTGAATGTATTTATGCGGCTCATGATGTGTCCAACGGGGGGATATTTGGCGCATTATGGCAGCTGTTGTCAGCCTGTGGCTGTGGTGCAGAGATTCCGATAGAAGCAATACCGGTTAAGCAGGAAATCATCGAGATTTCCGAATATTTTGACCTCAACCCTTATTTGATGAACGGCCAAGGCAGTCTTTTGCTCGTCGTAAGAAATGGAGAACTGTTTATCGAAAAGATGAACGGGGCAGGAATAGAGGCAGTGATATTGGGGAAAACGATGGATTCGGCAGAGCGTAAGATTTTGCTGGGAGATGAGGAGCGATTTCTGAACCCGCCGAAAGGAGATGCGTTGAATGCGGTATTTTACGGGCAGCCGCTGCCCGTCTGAAAGGTAAAGGAGAATGAACATGCAGAAGGAAAGAACCAAAATATTAAAACTGATTGAGAATAATTCTAAGATGGCTACAGCAGACATGGCCACTGTTCTTGGCATAGACGAATCTATCGTGATTAATACGATTCACGACATGGAGCAGGAGCAGATCATTTGCGGCTATAATACGGTAATTAACTGGGACAAAACGGATACAGAGCGGGTAACGGCATTGATTGAGGTCAAGGTTCAGCCGCAGAGAGGGCAGGGGTTTGACCGGGTGGCAGAGCGCATTTATAACTATGAGGAGGTAACCTCCCTGTATCTGATGTCTGGTGGATTTGATATGACGGTATTTATCGAGGGAAAGACGATGAAAGAGGTAGCGCAGTTTGTGGCGAGAAAGCTGGCACCTATGGAGGGTGTCTTGAGTACGTCGACTCATTTTGTGCTCAAGAAATATAAGGAAGCAGGAACGAAAATCGAACAGCAGAAAAAAGATGAAAGACAGGTGGTGACGGCATGAAAAATCCACTATCCGATAAAGTGATTAAGATGAAACCGTCCGGGATACGAAAGTTTTTTGACATTGTAAGCGAGATGCCGGAGGCAATTTCTTTGGGCGTTGGAGAGCCTGATTTTGATACACCGTGGAGTGTCCGCGAAGAGGGGATTTACTCGTTGGAGAGAGGGAGAACTTTTTATACATCTAATGCCGGACTATTGGAGCTTCGCCAGGCAATTTGTGAGTACATGGACAAGCGGTTTCATGTCGCCTATAATCCGAAAACGGAGGCTTTGCTGACGGTGGGAGGCAGTGAGGGGATTGATGTGGCGTTGAGGGCCATGGTGAATCCGGGTGATGAGGTCATTGTGCCGGAGCCATGTTTTGTGTCTTATGTGCCCTGTGTGGATTTGGCCGGAGGTGTTCCGGTGACCATTCCGTTGAAAAACGAAAACCATTTCCGGCTGACGAAGCAGGAGCTGGAGGACGCAGTCACGGAGAAGACGAAACTGTTGATGTTGTCCTATCCCAATAATCCGACCGGTGCCATTATGACCAGAGAGGACTTGGAGGCTGTTGCCGAAGTTGTCATTCGGAATGACCTTTATGTTATCTCTGACGAGATATATGCGGAACTGACTTATAACAGCGGTCATGTGAGTATCGCTTCGCTGCCGGGAATGCGGGAGCGGACAATTGTAATCAGCGGTTTTTCCAAGGCCTTTGCCATGACCGGCTGGCGGCTGGGATATGCGCTCGGTCCTGCCATGATTATGGAACAGATGACAAAGGTGCATCAGTATGCAATTATGTGTGCACCGACCACCAGTCAGTATGCGGCGGTTTCGGCTTTGCGGGATTGTCAGCGGGACGTGGAAAATATGCGGGAATCGTATGACCAGAGGAGAAAATATCTGCTTCATGCGTTTAAGGAAATGGAACTGCCCTGCTTTGAACCGTTAGGAGCATTTTATATCTTTCCCTGCATAAAGGAATTTGGATTGTCTTCGGAGGAGTTTGCCACCAGACTGTTAAACAGCCAAAAATTAGCGGTGGTGCCCGGCGATGCCTTTGGAGCGTGCGGGGAGGGATTTTTGCGAATATCCTATGCTTACTCGCTGGAGGAGTTAAAGGTGGCAATTGGAAGACTGGGTGAATTTATACGGGAATTGAGAGCAGAGAATACAGAAATTAGGAGAAAGAAATGATAAACATTGTGCTTCATGAGCCGGAGATGCCGGCAAATACCGGCAACATCGGGCGGACCTGCGTGGCAACGGGTGCGAGGCTTCACCTGATAGAGCCGCTGGGTTTTCGGATCAATGACAAGATGATTAAGCGCGCTGGAATGGACTACTGGGACAAATTAGATGTGACGACTTATGTGTGCTATGAGGAGTTTTTAGAGAGAAATCCCGGAGCGAAGATTTATATGGCAACGACCAAATCGAAGCAGCTTTATACAGATGTGCATTATGAGGAGGACTGCTATATTATGTTTGGCAAGGAAAGCGCGGGGATTCCGGAGGAGATTTTGCTGAACAATCGGGATAATTGTGTCCGGATTCCGATGCTTGATGAGATTCGTTCGCTGAATCTGTCAAACTCGGTGGCGGTATTGCTTTATGAAGCATTAAGGCAGAACGGTTTTGTGAATTTTCAGCTGGAGGGACAGCTTCACTGTTATGAATGGTGAGCGAAGGAAGAGTGAAAAAGACTGCTGTATATATGAAATGGCGGGGGAAAGATAGTGAATAAGAGAACATTACGGGTATTGGAATATTACAAGATTATCGAGCAACTGACCAGCTTTGCCACTTGTCCGGCAGGCAAGCGCATGTGTGAACGCCTAAAGCCGTCGGTTGATATCATGGAGATTCGGAAGAATCAGCAGGAGACAGCAGATGCACTGGCGAGGGTATATCGGCACGGAAGCATTTCTTTTGCGGGTGTCTATCCGATTGGTGAGGCGATGAAGCGTGTGGCAGTAGGAGCTGCACTTTCGGTCAATGAACTGTTAGATGTGGCAAAGCTGCTTAAGGTGGCGGAAAATGCAAAGCAGTACGGCGAACAGGCTGCTGAAAGTGAAAGTATGGACGGGGAAAGCGGACGGGATTCCCTCACGCCATATTTTGAAGGCCTGATGCCGCTTTTACATCTGGCGAGAGAGATTAACCGCTGTATTTTATCGGAGAGTGAGATTGCTGACGATGCCTCGGCGGCATTAAAGGATATCCGGCGCAGCATGAAAATGACGAATGGCAAGGTACACGAGGTGCTGAATCACATTGTTGCGAAGCAGGAGAATCAGGCTATGCTGCAGGATTCTATCGTGACTATGCGCAATGGGCGCTATTGTATTCCGGTAAAGGCTGAATATAAGAGCCAGTTTCCGGGCATGGTACATGATCAGTCCGCTACCGGTGCTACGTTTTTTATCGAACCGATGGCTGTGGTGAATTTAAACAATGAGTTGAAGGAGCTGGCAGCTACAGAGTCAATGGAGATAGAAAAAATTCTGGCTGGTTTAAGTGAACAGGTCGCAGAAGCAAAAGAAAGTATTGAGGCAGATGTGGAAATTCTTACCAGACTGGATTTTATTTTTGCCAAGGCGCGGTATGCGAAATCCTATGACGGCACGGAACCGCAGATGAACGAGCAGGGCGTTGTGGAAATCAAGCAGGGGAGGCATCCGCTGCTGGAAAAGAACAGCGTAGTGCCGATAGACCTGAATCTGGGGAAGGATTTTACGATGCTGATTGTCACGGGACCGAATACGGGAGGGAAGACCGTTTCCCTGAAAACACTTGGCCTGTTTACGTTGATGGGACAGTCTGGCCTGCATATCCCGGCATTTCAAGGATCAACACTTGCCGTGTTTCGCGATGTGTTTGCGGATATCGGTGATGAGCAGAGTATCGAGCAGAGCCTGAGTACATTTTCTTCCCATATGACCAATATTGTCTATATGATGAAGCATGCGGCAAAGGACACCCTGATTTTGTTTGATGAGCTGGGGGGAGGAACAGACCCGGTGGAAGGCTCCGCTCTGGCGGCTGCGATTTTGAATGACCTGCACCAGAAGGGAATCACCTGCATGGCGACTACGCATTACAGCGAGCTAAAAACGTTTGCGATGACAACTCCGGGCGTAGAAAATGCCTGCTGTGAATTTGATGTGGAAACGTTAAGTCCGACTTATCATCTGCTGATTGGCATTCCGGGCAAATCCAATGCCTTTGCGATTGCCGGAAGGCTTGGGCTGCCAGACGGGATAATCGACAGTGCAAGGGCGCAAATCGATAATCAAACAATCGATATGGAGACGATTCTGGCGGATTTGGAGAGGTCCAAGAGGACGATTGAACAGGAGCGGGAGCAGATAGCGGCTAACAAGGAAGAGATACAGAAGCTGAAGGACAGACTTGCCTCTAAGAATGAGCATATTGAGCAGCGCAAGCAGGATATTTTGCGGAATGCCAGAGAGGAGGCAAGGGATATTTTGGAGGAGGCAAAGGCCTTTGCCGATGAAGCTATCCGTAAATATAATCAATGGGAAAAAAATCCTCATGCTGCAAGCAATAAAGAAATGGAGAAGACGAGAGGGGAACTCCGTGAAAAGCTGGGGAAGGCAAATGATAAGCTGCAATATAAAACCGCGAACCGAAAGTCCGGACATAAGGCGGCGGATTTCCACTTAGGGGACCGTGTGCATATCATTAGCATGAATACGGAGGGAACGGTCCGTTCACTGCCGAATCAAAAGGGAGAAATCACTGTGCAGATGGGTATTTTGCAGAGTACAGTCAAAATTACAGATGTGGAAATTCTTCAGGAGGAAACGAAGCAGTCTACCAAGCAGAAAACGACCCAGTACCGGGCATCGGTTAACAAATCGGCAACAATCAAACCAGAGATTAACCTGTTGGGGCTGACGGTAGATGAAGCGGTAATGGAACTGGATAAATATTTAGATGACGCCTGTCTATCCCATTTAAATCAGGTGAGAGTGGTACACGGAAAGGGAACCGGTGCACTGAGAAAAGGTATCCATGAATATTTAAAACGGCAATCGTATGTCAAATCATTCCGCTTGGGAGAATTTGGAGAGGGAGATGCCGGTGTGACGATTGTGGAGCTGTAAAGGAGGTAGTAATGGATAAGAGAAGAATATTGATTGTAGATGATGATGAGAATATTGCAGAGTTGATTTCCCTGTATCTGATTAAAGAGTGCTTTGACACGGAAATTGCGCTGAACGGGGAAGAGGCTATCGCTAAGTTCCGGTCATTTCAGCCGAATTTGATTTTGCTCGATATCATGCTGCCGGGGATAGACGGCTATGACGTGTGCCGGGAGATTCGCAAGGACAGCGACGTTCCAATCATTATGCTGTCGGCGAAAGGCGAGGTGTTTGATAAGGTTCTCGGATTAAAAATCGGTGCAGACGATTATATGATAAAGCCGTTTGACTCCAACGAACTGGTAGCCCGTGTGCAGGCAATCCTGCGCCGCACAAGCCATATTCAGGAAACATTGGCACCTGCAGCGGAGGAGCAGGGGGAGTATGTTAAATATGACGGCTTGACGGTAAATCTTACCAGTTATTCAGTAGTGTATGACGGCAAGCCGGTAGAAATGCCGCCGAAGGAGCTGGAACTGCTGTTTTTCCTTGCCAGCAAGCCCAATCAGGTATTTACCAGAGAACAGCTGTTGGATAAAATATGGGGTTATGATTACATTGGAGACACGAGGACTGTAGATGTACACGTGAAGCGGGTAAGGGAGAAGATAAAGGACAAAAATAACTGGTCTATTGCAACCGTATGGGGAATTGGTTACAAGTTTGAAGTAAAGTAGTCGGGGTGAAATGGGTTGAAGCATACATTTTTTGATAAAATCATCATTGTAATCATAGTCTTGCTGATCGGAATTTTTATCGGACTGGCAGGGTATACCACTTATGCAGTCCAGAAGACCTTAGTGAATGAAAAGCAGAATAATTTGATTAATGAGGCGACGCTGCTTTCAGAGCAGACGATTTCCTCTTATATTCAGGGGATTACTTCGCTGGAATACCTGCAGCTTCGGTTTGACGAGTTTGAGGATACGCTGAAGACAAATGTATGGTTTTTTTCCTCGGACGGCACCTTGATTGCGGCTTCCAATTCAGGTAATTATACAAAGATTCCGACGAATATTCGCAATCTGGACCCGGAGGTTGATTTGGAAAGGGGCTTCACCAGAACCGGTAATTTCAGCGGTGTATTTGAATATAATGTAATCAGTATCGGCATACCCATTTATGCAGGGAAGGAGCAAAAGGGATTTTTGGTACTGCACACTTCCATGACCGAGTTAGACAGCCTGCAAAACGATATGCTGGGCATCATGTATATGCCGTTTGTCGTAATGATTTTGGTGGTGGGTGTTGTATTGATGTTCCTTTCCGGCGTGGTGCTGCGGCCGCTGGCAAGAATAAACAATACGGCCCGTGAGTACGCAAAGGGAAATTTTGAGGTTCGTACAGGCGTAAAGAGTAAAGATGAGATAGGGGAATTATCGGATTCGTTAGAGTATATGGCGAGTGAATTGAGCAAATTAGATGAGTACCGCAAAAATTTTATCGCCAATATCTCCCACGACTTCCGCTCACCGCTTACGTCGATTAAGGGGTATCTCGAAGCAATGCTGGACGGTACTATACCTGTGGAGAAATATGACCGGTATCTGAATATTGTGTTAAATGAATCTAAGCGGCTGACGAAGCTGACTACCGGTCTGCTGGAATTGAACGATTTTGATGTGTACGGTCCTATTTTGAAAAAGCAGAATTTTGATATCGTAGATGTTGTCAGGGAGACACGCAATACGGTAGAAGGTCTTTGTGAGGAAAAGCACATTGATTTCCGCATAAAGTGTCCGGCAGAGGATACAACGGTCTATGCCGACAAAATGAAAATCGGCCAGGTGGTATATAACCTGATTGATAATGCAATTAAGTTCAGTCCGGAAAAAAGCAGGATTACCGTGACAATCTACGACAAAAATGATAAAATTTTTGTGTCAGTTAAGGACGAGGGTCCGGGAATAGAAAAGGATAAGCAGAATAAAGTGTGGGACCGTTTTTACAAGACGGACTCCTCAAGAGGAAAAGATAAGCAGGGAACCGGACTTGGTCTGGCCATTACGAAAGAAATTATCAGGGCGCACGGTGAAAATATCAACCTTACCAGTACGGAGGGAGCCGGAAGCGAGTTTGTTTTTTCTCTGCAGCGCAGAGGCGACCATGAGGAAGGCCAGATAGGGTGATGCTAAAGTTGTATAGGGGAAAGGAGTTTAAGCTATATGCGATTTATTAAAGAATTAAAAGAAGGAGATATGATTTCGTCCATTTATCTCTGTAAGGACAAGAGGACATTACAGACCAAGGCGGGCAAGAATTATTATTCTATGCAGCTGCATGACAAGACCGGTTCTGTAGACGGCAAGGTTTGGGATTTGTCGAGTGGAATCGAGCATTTTGAGTCCATGGATTATATTCAGGTTGATGCGCAGGTGGTTAGTTATCAGGGAACACTGCAGCTGAATATCCGCCGCGTGAGAAAAGCGGCGGAGGGAGAGTATGACCCGCAAGATTATATGCCCTGCTCCAAGCATGATTTAGAAGAGATGTATAATGAATTGGTATCTCTGATACATACGGTGCGGGAACCGCATCTGGCTAAACTATTGCAGATGATATTTATAGAAGATGCAGACTTTGTCAGGAAGTTTAAGGTTCATTCGGCGGCAAAGACGATGCATCACAATTTTGCAGGCGGGCTGTTGGAGCATAGCTTATCGGTGTCCCGGCTTTGTGAATTTTATGCAGCGCATTATCCGGTAATCAACCGGGATTTGCTGATTACTGCCGCACTTTGCCATGATATTGGAAAAGTAAATGAGATTTCCTCTTTTCCGGAAAATGACTATACCGACGAAGGCCAGCTGATTGGACATATTGTGGCGGGTACAATTATGCTGGAGGAAAAGATGAGAAGGATTGACGGTTTTCCCGTTAAACTTGCCAATGAATTGAAGCATTGTATTTTGACACATCACGGCGAACTGGAATATGGTTCACCGAAAAAGCCGGCATTAATTGAAGCGGTGGCATTGTCCTTTGCCGATAACACGGATGCAAAGCTGGAGGGATTTATTGAGCTTTTGGACAGTGCAAAGGGTGAGGAATGGCTTGGTTACAGCAGAATGTTTGAGACGAATGTGAGGTCGACGTCAAAATAAGAGGGATATAATGAGTAAAGCAAAATAAGTTGAAAAAATCAATTCTTAGATAAAGCCGAGGGAGCTGGAAGTTGATTTTTGTTGACATTGGATAGATAGATGCTATAATTAAAAAGAACATATGTTCATTTTGCGAAAGCGAAATATGTTTCATTTATGGTATTTAATGTAGGTGATAGGGTGGTCGCCATTTACAGTCAAGAGCATAATTGGAGGAATGGATAATGGCAATTGAACGGTATACCGAGAGTTTAACTCTCGGAGAAATGAAATGCACAATCGGGAAAAATAAATTTGGCTATGTATTTCCTCAAGGAGATGTCTCAAGCATTGATAAGATTGAAAAACTTCTTAAAATGGCAGGGGGAAAACCGAAAGAATGTGAATTAAATGATTTTAAACAAGGAGGCAAAGGTAAAGCGAAACCAGAATATATTATAACATTTAATGATGATATACATACGCTTATTGTAGTAGAATGTAAAAATACAGTAAAAAAGCACTGTAGCGAAAAAAGGAGCAAACCAAATGGATATGCAGTTGATGGAGTGCTCTATTATGCAAAATTTCTGAAACAGGAATATAATGTGATAGCAATAGCGATAAGCGGAACGAATGTAGATAATATGAAAGTAGATACTTTCTATTGGGTTCAGGGACAAGATGATTATACTACATTGGAAAAAGCAAAAGATATTATTCTTGAGCCACAGAATTATATTGAGTTAATAAAGGGAAATCAATTAAAAAAGGCATATTCTTTAGATGAGATTCGAAATATGGCTATTGATATGCATAACTCGCTTAGAGAGATTAAAGTTACAGAAGCGCATAAGCCTGTCTTTATTGCGGGAATTTTGATCGCATTAAATGATGATGATTTTTCAAAGAGTGATTCCTCGTTAACCTCGTACAAAATTGTAATGCAGAATATACAGAATGCAATTGAAAATGTATTGAAAGAAAGTGATATAAAAAGCAGCAGAGTGAGTTATATAAAGCAAGTGTTTAGTACGCTTCAGGACAATACAAAATTTGCAGAAATACCTTTAGGACATTCCAAGTCAATAACTTGGTATATTGAGCAGCTGGAAATGAAAATAAAGCCAATGATGGACTATGCAGATAGTACAGTAGATGCATTGGGTGTTTTTTATCATGAGTTTATTAAGTACTCTGGTGGAGATGGCAGTGGATTAGGAATTGTATTGACACCTCAACATTTAACGGAGTTTATGTGCGATTTGGCTGGAGTAAATAAAAATAGCCGGGTTGTTGATATATGTTGTGGTTCGGGTTCCTTTTTAGTAACTGCGATGAGTAAAATGTTCAAGGAAGCTAATTCAGATGAAATTGAAAATATTCGCAAAAATGGTTTATATGGGGTGGAATTTGATGATGGACTTTATACATTAGCAATCGCAAATATGATAATTAGAAAAGATGGAAAATCTAATATTTATAAAGGTGATTGTTTTAACAAGAGTATTACTGATGAATTGAAAAATAAGAATATTAATATTGGACTGATTAATCCACCTTATTCGCAAAAAGATGTTGTTGAACTTGAATTTGTAGAACACTTGCTGGATATTTTGACAGCGGGTGGAATTGGTGTGGTTGTTGTACCGATGAGTTGCGCTATTGGTACAAAATATAAAGAAGTCAGAGAGCGATTAATGAACAAACATTCTTTAAAAGCGGTTTTTTCTATGCCTGATGATATTTTTTATCCGACTGGGACCAATGTATGTGTTATGGTCTGGGTGGCTCATACACCGCATGATAGTACACAGGAAACATTTTTTGG
Organism: Clostridium sp.; assembly: GCA_023666975.1. The sequence continues at coordinate 21,782 of JAMPAW010000027.1, read as the reverse complement.
TTATTGCAAAGATGATGGTTTTGTAAAAAGAAAGAAGTTGGGAAGAATAGATGCACTGGGCAAATGGGAACAAATAGAAAGAGAATGGCTGAACCTATATAGAAATAGAGATGTTGTTGATGGGATATCAGCCCGGCATTGTGTGACATATGAAGATGAATGGCTTTGCGAAGCTTATATGAAGACAGATTATTCAAAATTGTCACAGGCTGATTTTCAACAAACGGTTAATAATTATTTGGCTTATTTAGTTGAGAGTGGTGATGTACATGAAAGTTGAGGACATTTTTACATTACATAATGGCAATTCATTTGAATTAGTGGATATGCAGATTAATAAGGAGTCTGGTATTAATTTTGTGTCGCGAACTTCTTCAAATAACGGAGTTGTCGAAAGGGTGGAAAGGGTACGTTGTGTCGAACCATTCCCTGCAGGAGCGATATCTGTAGCATTAAGCGGAAATGGTGTATGTTCAGCTTTTGTGCAAACAAGACCCTTTTATACCGCATATCATGTTATGATTTTGCAACCCAAAAGAAATATGAGCTTTAATGAAAAATTATTTTATTGTATGTGTATAAAAGCGAATGCTTATCGATATGCATGGGGAAGACAGGCCAATAAAACCTTAAAGGATATTGAACTACCGGAAGATGTTCCTGATTGGGCACTAAAACTGAAAATAACTCCGATTAGGAGTAGCATAAAGTGGAAAAGCAATGAAATACAAGTTAAGGATTGGAAATATTTTGCTCTTGGAGGCATAGATGGCATATTTCAATTTGAAAATTGTAAATGTGGGAATGCCAGAGAATTAGATGATGGAAATGATATTTTCTATATAGGAGCAAAGAAAAATAATAATGGAGTGATGAAAAAAGTTGCATATAATGAACAATTTGTTACAGCAGGCAACTGTATTGTATTTATTTGCGATGGACAGGGTTCTGTCGGATATACCAATTATATGGATAGAGATTTTATCGGGTCTACAACGTTGACTGTAGGTAGAAATAAAAAACTAAATAAATACAATGCTCTTTTTTTAGTAACTGTTTTAGATCTGGAGAAGCCAAAGTATTCCTATGGCAGAAAATATAGAAAGCATATACAGGACACGATGATTAAACTGCCTGCCACAAAAGAAGGAACCCCCGATTATGACTATATGGAAAACTATATTAAATCGTTGCCATACAGTGATAAAATTTAATATGCGTGAAAGAGGGTAACTTGTAATGCGTTTATACAGAGCGGAAAAACGGGAGTTGTTGCCAATCAATCAGGTGTAGCTGCAAAAATAGAATGCTGAAAATGAAGAACAGGAAAATAACAAGGGAACCCTATTGACAAAAAACCTAAGAAATGCTATAAAAAAACATAGTTGTTTTGCAGAGTACAGTGTATTAGGTGGTATAGCGAATGACAGCCCTTTTCGTCCTGATACAGGAGGAGAAGGGCTTTTTGTATATTTTGGAAATTTATGCGAAAGGAAGGCAGTTATGTACGAAAAAGTAGCAACAAATTTAAACTTTGTAGAGCGTGAACAGAAGACTCTGGACTTCTGGAAAGAGAACAGGATTTTTGAGCAGTCCATTGAAGAGAAGGAGGGCAAACCGGTATATACCTTCTATGACGGGCCGCCGACCGCAAACGGCAAGCCGCATATTGGACATGTGTTAACTCGTGTTATCAAGGATATGATTCCGAGATACCAGACGATGAAAGGACACAAGATTATCCGCAAGGCGGGCTGGGATACGCACGGACTGCCGGTAGAGTTAGAGGTGGAGAAGCTGTTAGGGATTGACGGCAAGGAGCAGATTGAGGAATACGGCCTTGACCCGTTTATTACAAAATGTAAGGAGTCTGTCTGGAAATACAAGGGCATGTGGGAAGAGTTTTCCGGCAAGGTCGGGTTCTGGGCGGATATGGACGACCCTTACGTAACCTACCACAATGATTTTATCGAGTCCGAATGGTGGGCGCTTAAGAAAATCTGGGACAGGGATTTACTCTATAAAGGATTTAAGATTGTTCCGTACTGTCCTCGCTGCGGCACCCCGCTTTCCAGCCATGAGGTGGCGCAGGGATATAAGCTGGTGAAGGAACGTTCCGCAGTGGTACGGTTTAAGGTGATTGGAGAGGATGCCTATTTTCTGGCATGGACAACCACCCCGTGGACACTGCCGTCTAACGTGGCTCTCTGTGTGAATCCGGATGAGACCTACTGCAAGGTAAAGGCGGCAGACGGCTATACCTACTATATGGCGGAAGCGCTTTTAGACCGGGTTCTTGGCAAGCTGGCAGATGCAGAAAATAATGTTTCAGCGTATGAAGTGTTAGAGACTTATGTCGGTACAGATTTGGAGCATAAGGAATACGAGCCGTTGTTTGCCTGTGCAGCAGAGGTGGCGGACAAGCAGAAAAAGAAAGGGCATTTTATCACCTGTGATTCCTATGTCACGATGACGGACGGTACCGGTATCGTGCATATCGCACCGGCATTCGGTGAAGATGATGCCCAGGTTGGAAGAAAATACGATCTGCCGTTTGTGCAGTTTGTGGACGGCAAGGGTAATTTGACAGAGGAAACCCCATTTGCCGGATTGTTTGTCAAGGATGCAGATCCGAAGGTACTGGTGGATCTGGATAACCGGGGACTGTTATTTGATGCCCCGAAGTTTGAGCATGATTATCCGTTCTGCTGGAGATGCGATACCCCGCTGATTTACTATGCAAGGGATACCTGGTTTGTGAAAATGACCGAAGTCCGTGAGGATTTAATCCGCAACAACGATACGGTAAACTGGATTCCGGAGTCTATCGGCAAAGGACGGTTTGGTGACTGGTTAAAGAATGTTCAGGACTGGGGAATTTCCCGTAACCGTTACTGGGGAACACCGTTAAATATCTGGGAATGTGAGTGCGGCAAACGCCATGCAGTCGGCTCCATTGCCGAGCTTAAGGAGATGAGCGGCAACTGTCCGGAGGATATCGAGCTGCACCGTCCATACATTGATGCGGTAACGATTAAGTGTCCTGACTGTGGAAAGGAAATGAAGAGAGTGCCGGAGGTAATCGACTGCTGGTTTGATTCCGGTGCCATGCCCTTTGCCCAGTGGCATTATCCGTTTGAAAATGAAGACATCTTTAAGGAGAATTTCCCGGCGGACTTTATCTCCGAGGCGGTTGACCAGACAAGAGGCTGGTTTTATTCCCTGATGGCGATTTCCACGCTGATTTTTAACGAGGCGCCATATAAGAATGTTATCGTTCTCGGTCACGTTCAGGATAAGGACGGGCAGAAGATGAGTAAGTCAAAGGGAAATGCGGTAGACCCGATGGAGGCGTTAAAGCAGTATGGAGCGGATGCGATCCGCTGGTATTTCTATACAAATTCTGCCCCGTGGCTGCCAAACCGGTTCCATGAGGATGCAGTTGTGGAGGGACAGCGCAAATTCATGGGTACGCTGTGGAATACCTATGCCTTTTATGTGCTGTATGCCAATATTGACCATTTTGACCCGACAAAATATACCCTGGAATACGATAAACTTCCGGTTATGGATAAATGGCTGCTTTCCAAGCTGAATACCGTGGTGAAGGCAGTAGATGAACATCTTGGCAATTACCGGATTCCGGAGGCGGCAAGAGCCATGAGTGAGTTTGTGGATGATTGCAGTAACTGGTATGTAAGACGTTCCCGTGAGCGTTTCTGGGCGAAGGGAATGGAGCAGGATAAGATTAATGCCTATATGACACTTTACACGGCACTGGTTACGGTCTGCAAGATAGCGGCACCGATGATTCCGTTTATGACGGAGGATATTTACCAGAATCTGGTGAGAAGCGTAGATAAGGCAGCACCGAAGAGTATCCACCTGTGTGATTTCCCTGTCTGTGACGGCGGGCTTGTGGACAAAGAGCTGGAAGCGGATATGGACGAGGTGCTCAAGATTGTCGTATTGGGACGCGCGGCAAGAAACAGCGCGAATATCAAGAACAGACAGCCAATCGGCAATATGTATGTAAAGGCAGACAAAGAGCTTTCGGATTTCTATAAGGAAATTATTGAGGACGAGTTAAATGTAAAGGCAGTTACTTTTAAAGATGATGTATCGGAATTTAGCTCATACAGCTTTAAACCGCAGTTAAAGACGGTTGGCCCGAAATACGGCAAGCAGTTAAACGGCATCCGGGAATATCTGGCAAATGTCAACGGCAATGAGGCGATGAATACGTTGAAGAGCGAGGGCGCATTGAAGTTTGAGGTGAACGGTGTACCGATCTCTCTGGCAGAGGAGGATTTGCTGATTGAACTTGCCAAGTCCGACGATTATGTGACGGAGGCGGATGCAGTGGTTACGGTCGTTTTGGATATTCATTTAACGGAGGAACTGTTAGAGGAGGGCTTCGTCCGCGAGATCATTTCCAAAGTACAGACCATGCGGAAGGAAGCAGGCTTCGAGGTTATGGATAAGATTACGATTTCCGTCGCCGGAAATGATAAGGTGGCAGAGATTATGAAGCGGAATGAGGAAGCAATCTTTGGTGACGTGCTTGCCACAGACATTGCGTATGGCGAGGCAAAGGGCTATACGAAGAACTGGAATATCAACGGTGAGAAGGTTGATTTGGGCGTGGAAAAGAATGCATAAAAATGAGGGCACGGGGAAAACATTGTTTTTTCCCGTGCCCTTTGCTATAATTCTGTTAATTTGTATAAGGCGAGGTGCGGTTGATGAGATTGGGAATTCTGGGTACGGGCATGATTGTGCAGGATTTGCTGCAGACGATTGATAAACTGGATTTGGAGGCGGTTTATCTTTTGGGTACAAGGCATTCGGAAGAGAGGACGAAAGAGCTGTGTGAACGGTATCATTTAGACGGCTGCTATTTTGATTACGATGAATTGCTGGCTACGGATATTGACACGGTTTATGTTGCACTGCCGAATCATCTGCATGATGAATTTGCCAGAAAAGCACTGATGAAAAATAAGCATGTCATCATCGAAAAACCGGTTACCGCAAATGCAGAACAGTTAAAGCAGTTGATTGCCCTTGCGGAAGAAAAGCAGTGTATGCTTTTGGAAGCGATGAATATTCATTATCTGCCGGCATACCAATCCTTAAAGGAAAAGACAGCGCTGTTAGGAAGAATCAAAATTGTGAGTTTCAATTTCAGCCAGTATTCTTCCCGGTATGACGCATTTAAACGAGGAGAGGTTTTGCCGGTATTTGATCCGGAAAAGGCAGGAGGGGCTTTAATGGATATCAACGTGTATAATGTGCATGCTATTGTGGGGCTTTTCGGAAGACCAAAGTGCATACAGTATTTGGCAAATGTGGAAAGAAATATTGATACAAGCGGGATACTCACGCTGGATTATGGCGATTTTAAGGTAGTGGCAATCGGCGCAAAGGATTGTCAGGCACCCGTGGTTTCTACGATTCAGGGAGAAGCGGGATATATTGCGGTAAATGGGCCAGTGAACCGCTTGGATGCTTATGAGTTTGTGGACAATGCGGGAAAGAAAGAGCTTTGTCGGTTTGACAGCGGGGAACACCGCCTGTTTTATGAGTTCCGGGAATTTATCGCAATCATTTCAAAGCGGGATTTTGCGAGAGCCAAGAAGATGCTTGCGCTTAGCCTGTGTGCGGCGGAGATTATGCAGGAGGCGAGAGGTCAGCAGGGGATTCATTTTCAAGGGGAAGCAAAGCGTATGGAAATATAGGTGGTGAGGAAAGCGTGGATAAGCAGGCGGATTTACAGGGGATGCGGACAAGGCAGGACGTAATCAAATTTTGCAGTATTTTTTCGGATATTATTGAGGATTATCCGTTTCATGATACCAACTGGACGTTGATGCGCCATAAACAGAATAAAAAAACCTTTGTCTGCATCTATGAGCGGCAGGGGAATATCTGGCTGAACGTGAAATGTGATACAGAGTGGCGGGATTTCTGGCGGAGCGCATTTGATGCCGTGGTGCCGGCATACCACATGAACAAGGAACACTGGAATTCCATTATTCTGGATGGAACCGTGCCGGATGCAGATGTAAAGCGGATGATCGGGGAGAGCTACGATCTTACGAAACCGAAAAGGAGAGGAGTGTCGGAGCATGACAAAAATAAAGTATGATAAAAGAGATAAGAGATTGTGTGGCAGGGCCGCCGCAGTGTTCTCGGTACTCGCCGTGCTTGACGGGTGCATGCTATATTTTGGAGAGGGGATTATGTGGCATTTTCCGGTTGCGGTCGAGGTCATGTTTGTCTGCGCCTTTTATCCCTTTTTGCTGCTTGCTGTCGGTTTATGGGTGGGTTTTATGGATGCAGTGCTTTATTTAAAAAGGCTTCAGAACTATGGTTATGAAGTGCCGGAGGATAAGCGGCAGTTTGGCAGGGATTTGGAAAAGCTTCCGGTGACAGAGCATGCGGTTAAGACGTTTTCCGGTAAGAATGCCGGCAGCATTGCATTGACGGTTTTAACCGGTGTGATTACCATCGGTCTGATAATTTATGATGTGTATTTTTGGTACCGGTATTCCGCTTTGGGAGAAGATATCCGGTTTTTTGAGGGAATGTTGGTTTTTGGCACGGTGATATGGCTGATTCAGGGGATTTTCTATGCAAGGCAGATATCGAACCGGAAATATAAGTATGATGTGGAAATCGACCATAGCTGGAAAAACAGAAGAAACCTGATTGGCGGGCTTGCGGAAATCATCGTGCTGCTCGCATTTACACTGCTTGCCACCGAATTGATTCATAATACCGTGCAGTATATGTTAAAGGCAAGAGCGGGGCGGTAGTACTGAAGCAAAGGAAGCTCTGTGCATTTGAGAATGGATTGAGCTTTTATATCGAAACGGAGAAGCAAGTGTACAAATAAATATTGACAATGCACGATTTTTCATATATTATAATGATAGAAAAAATCAGAAATCCTATCATAAATACGGAGGATAATTTATTGGATATAACGTTACAGGATATTGAGGCATATCTTGCGGAGGTAAAGGATGCCATAGTACATTGCAGATATCGAATTGAGCGGAATAATCAGCGTCAGGACAATTTAGATTTGTTCTTAAATTATATAATTGATGAAGCGAAAGCAAAAGAAATTCTATTAAGTCTTACCGTAACAGATTTTTCAGAAGTACTAAGAAATGAGCATAAAGGCTATGAACATGAGTTGTTATACGTTTTTGGCAAGGACGTAGCACTGTTGGAAAGGAGCGGTACAAAGGAGAAGACGGTTTCCCTGTATATTAAGTTTAACAAGCTGGGAAATCGTTTTGTTATTGTAATTTCATTTCACGAGCAGAGATATCCACTACAATATTATTTTAAATGAGTTAATGGAAAACAGGAGGAAAATAAAATGACGGAAAAAGCAAGAAAGGATTTCTGTATAGCATGTAGGAAGGACACGGAATATATTTTGCAACAGAGACCGATTGTGAAAATGATTAAGGAAAAGCAATATTTTTTTAATATTACAGTTGCCGTCTGCGCAGAGTGTGGTGAAGAAATGAGTATTCCGGGGCTTATCGACAAAAATGTCGGTGAGATTGATGAGCAGTACCGTGAGGAAGAAGGTATCGTTACTATAGAGGACATAGAAAAGCTGATGAAAATATATAAAATTGGCAAAGCCCCGTTGTCGCTTGCGCTAGGATTTGGCGAGGTGACCATTACCAGATATCTGGCGGGACAGATTCCGTCTAAGGAATACTCCGATGTTATGCGTGCGGCATTGTCCTCTCCGGCATATATGAAGAGGCTTCTCATCGAAAACAGAGATAAGATTGCTGATACGGCATATCATAAGGCAATGACTGCGGCGATGCAGCTGGAAAATCTCTTTTCCGTGTCTGAAAAGATGCTGCGGGTGATTTCCTATGTATTTGAAAGCCTAAAGGAAGTTACACCGCTGATGCTTCAGAAGCTTCTTTATTTCATTCAGGGTGTTTATCAGGCATTATATGGTCAGCCTATGTTTATCGAGGATTGTGCAGCATGGGTTCATGGGCCGGTATATCCTGCTGTGTATAACTTGTTTAGGGATTTTAAATATAATCCGATTGATGATGCCAGATTTGCTGTCCTTAAAGGGAAAGAAGACGAGTTGACGGAGGAAGAGAGGAAGGTTATTGATTTGGTGGTAAATACCTTTGGATTATATGGCGGCAAGGTTTTAGAACGAGTCACGCACAATGAGGCACCGTGGAAAAATGCTAGAAAGGGATACGGTGATCAGATTCCGTCCACCGAGCTTCTTACAAAGGATAGTATCAAGGTTTATTATGAGATGATTAATGCAAAGTATGATATCAGCTCTGAGGAAGGCCTGAATAAATACATTTATGATATGTTAAATAAAATATCGTAGATTTGCTGAAAGTGGCAGGCTGCTATGCGATTACAAATTATAATCTGGGGGCAGAAGAGCTGTATGAAAACTGCCTGCCATATATTCCGGAGCATGGCGGGCCGGAAATTGACGGTTTAGCAGGTTTAAGCTGGTTAAGGGAACGTGAGTAAAATAAAAAGAGAAATACTATATAGTAAAAGCAGGAGGGTATAACGGCATTCCCGTTCATTCCCCCTGCTTCTTTCCAGTCAGATAGTACACGGCAAGCGCAGTTCTGTGCGACAGGTTTTCCTTTGCCAGAATCGAGGTGATATAGTTTTTCACCGTGCCTTCCCCGATAAAAAGTTTACTGGCGATCTCGCGGTTGGAAAGCCCCTCGGCAACCGCCTGTATGATTTCCAACTCGCGGGGGGAATATCCGTCCGCACAAAATCCCGTCGTTTTCATCTCTGTATTTTTGGCAAGCTGTTCGAGGATATTTTCCTCCATTACCCCTGTGCCGTAGTAGACCGACTTTATCGTCTGTTTCAAATGCTCGGGGGTATGGTTTTTAATCAGATACCCTTTTGCACCGTAGTAAAGTGCCTGACGAACCAGCTCGTCATCATCAAAGGTCGTGAGAATCAGCACTTTGCCAAGCCCGTGTTCCGTGATCTGTTTTGTCGCCTCAATGCCGTCCATATCCGGCATCTGGATATCCATAAGAAATACGTCAGGAGGCGTTGCTTTTGCGAGTGCAATCGCCTCTTCCCCGTTCGCGGCGCATCCCAGCACTTCAAAATCGTCATCTACCTCCAGAATAATCCGCATGCCGTCGCGGACAAAATCACTGTCATCTGCGATAATCACTTTAATTTTTTCCATATATATTCCCCCTGTCCTTAATGGCAATCCGATATCCGTGATACTGCCTGCCCCGTGAAATCCATCTGCCTATGCGTGGCTGCGCCGGTTGTTCAAACATTCTTTTGTTGACCGGCCCCTCTTGAACAGCAAACGTCCTCTACAGCGGCAGCAGCATATTAATGGTAAATCCGGTTTCGCCTTCAAAATTCAAAATCCCGTTGACGTCCCGCATTCTATGCCGCATTCCTGAGATTCCCATGCCGTCTGTGATCCTGGCGCAGCCGACTCCGTTATCGGCAATGCTGCACCGAATGATTTGGTTCATCACATGAATTTTCATGTCAATTCTTGTACAATTTGCGTATTTCAGGGAATTGGAGACGGCCTCATACGCATTATCGAGTATGATTTCCAAATATTTTTCCGGCACTGCGGATAAATCGCCTTCGGTCACCAGTACTGCCTCGACACCCTTTTGTCGGCATTCCTCGCAGAGCTTTTCTAATTGTAAAAGTGCGAGTTTATATTTTTCCGGACGTTCCTTGCGCAAAATTGCCCGGATTTCGTCCATGCCGGTTCGAAGCTGGTCGATAACAGCCTGTATCATTTTCCGGGCGGTTTCCGGCTCCTTTTCCATAATCACCTTTATCGCCTCCAACTGATAGACGGAACCGTTGATGCTATGTCCAAGTTTGTCGTGCAAGGTTTGCGAAAGCTGCATCCGCTCCTCTAAAATCTGGTTCTCTGCCCGCCATAAACTCTTTTGCAGTGCCTCCTGCATTTCATGCTCTTTTTCGTGCATATTATGTTTCAGGTGCTGCTCGGTAAGCGTATCTTCCCTTGCCTGCCGCCGATAGGATTCAATCACAAAATCGTGCTGGATATAAATGACGGCTAAAAAAAGGGTAAGCAGTAACTGAATCGGAATATGGATACCGCTCGGAACACATGCAATCGCCAGCGGCAGAAAATACCATAGCATTTCCGGTTTTTTATAGGTGATTCCCTCATAGCACAGGTAAATCCCCAGCAGCAGAAATTCCCTTCCCAGTGCCATAAACATAATGCACCATAGCAGAACCGACAAAGCGAAGAAAAACGGCCGGAGTTTTTTGCCCGCCAGCTCCTTGCCGGTCATCGCACCGACAAACAATGCCAGAAGCAGGAGCACCCTGGCGGATGCCCCTTCCAGTATAAGCTGCGATAATACAATATAGATTTCCAGAACCAGTAATAAACCGATTCGGACGGCCAAAAAGTAATTTTCCCGAAGCTGCTCTGTCATGTTCTGCTCTCTTTCCGAAATGCTCAGGTATCGCAGCGCTTAAGCTTCAAGCCTGCGCTTCCCACGCTGATACATAAGATTAAGTATGCTGCTGTTATATATAATACCATAGAATAGGCTCCGTTGTCTCCTGCCAATAATAACTCGGCCGCTTTTAAGAACCAGCGCTGCGGCATAAGATAGGAGACTGCTTTTATCGTCGTGGAGGTCGTATCCAGGGAAAAGTACAGGCCGGAGAGCAGTGCGGAAATACTCCATATGGCAAATACGGCATAGTTGGCACTCATGACATCGCCCAGCAGGATTCCAAACAGCAGGCTTACCGTGCAAAAAATGAGCCCCAGACAGAAAATAATCCATAAAAATACACCTTTACTGATTCCGAAATCCATACCCTTGACCGTGAAAATACAAATCCCCAAAATCAAGGTCTGTACAAGTGATACAAGAAAGGCGGCGATTAGTTTCGAGAAAAAATATTCTGCCCGGCTCAAGGTTGACAGCATTGCCCGTGTATAGACCTTATTATTCTGCTCCTCAATGACCGTATGGGCAACGCAGACACCGCAAAACAAAAATCCCAGCGTAATAATCGCCAATGCGTACCCGATTAAGGACTTTTGGTTTATCTGTTTATCGGTTAAAGCAATTTCGTCTTTTCCGCTTAAAGTAACAACCTGTTTTTGCGGAGTTTCTTTGTCAACGGACTGAATAAACGTGAGCATTTTGCCGCTGTTGGCCCCTGTATATGCTGCGGCAGCGCGCAGCTTTACAAGGACATCTTTCAGCTCCGTTTCAAACAGATCAAAACGCTCGTCATCTGATACGGAGTACACCTGAAATGCTTCCGGATAATTTTCGTCCAAAACGGCATGGTCAAAATCCGGCTTGAGATAAAGCAGAGCACCTGCCCGGTCGTCAAAGGCATCTTTTTGGGCCTGCGAAGCAGCCTGTTCCTCCGTCATGTCTTTTACATCACATCGGCATACGGAAAACATTCCGGTTGCCGCAAGGCTTTCCAGCAGATATTCCGAAAGCCCGGAGCCGCAGCCGTCATATACCTTCAGGATATAAGTGGTAGTATCGCCGATATATACGGCTTTGTCGTTGGCATGTTCCAGCTCGATTACTGCGGTTTTTGCCCGTTTATTTTCATACAGGGCAGATTCGGTTTTCAAATTCAAAATAACAGCCGACACAATCGGCGTAACACAAAGGAAGAATAGAAATCCTTTGTTGCGAAGCAGTAATTTCATATTCATTTTCAGTAAGGTAATTAATTTATTCATGCCCGCCCTCTCTTTCTGATGCTGTCCGCAATCACTGCAATGGCAGAGCAGACAGCCGTAATGATGAACAGATAAATGACAGCGCTTTTCGTGTAGCTGCTATGTCCCATACAGGACAATTCCACCAATGCCCGATTGATATGGTAAATCGGGGATAAATTTTTGACCGGGTCAGTCCATGCAGAGTACATATAGGTTTCAAAGCTGCCGCCGAAAAACCCCATAAACCATACGCTGGTAAAAACGGCAATTACCGTCATTGCCAGATTGTTGAACATATAGTAGAACATCAGGCCAAATGCCGAGCTTGCCATTATGGTTGCAAAGAGGATCACTGCGGATAGAAAAAGATTTCCCCAGTGAATATCAAACAGCCAAACCGTAATGATTGTGCTAAGCGCAAGGCAGATTGACATCGCAAGCACGTTCGGAATCCATTTTGCAAGGTATCTTTTGCAGCCGGATACGGCGCTGACCTGATACCTGCGCTCTATTTGGTATTTCTTTTCGCTGCCGAGGACATTTGCCGTGCAGATGAAACCGCACCATGCAAAATAGACAATGTAAATAATCCCGTAATAGTCAACTGCACTTACCGCCGGCATATATGGAATCTTTGCCACCGGAAGTTCAATTTCTTCTTCTTCCGCTGCGGACAGCGCAGCTTGTGCGGATTCCCGCATTACCCGGTTTAGAAAGTATTCCAGTGTAATCCCCTCGGTTTTAAAGTCGCTGCTTTCATATACGGTATAGGTATCCGTTTCAAATTCTACAAAACCGGACAGCCCGTTGTTTTCCATTACCTCTTTCGGTTCCCCTTCCGGATATTCCAAAAGCGTAATCCCGGCGTCTTTGCCCGCCGCCTTTATCGTATCCATATACGGATAAAAGCGGCTTTCGGCCTGTATCCGATAGCCGGCTGTAAATGCCTTTACCCCCTCGTAGGATTTCATCAGCTCAGAAAATGCACTGGACAGGATAGCGATGACGAGAACCGGCCCTAAAAAAATCAGTGCAAGAATCAGCTTATTGCGAAGCATGAGCTTAAAATTATTTTTGATTAAATATCGAATCATTTTCTTATCCTCTGCTTTCCCTGTTATTCTGCGTAATCTCTCAGTTTTTTTCCGGTTAAGGTTAAGAATACTTCCTCCAGCGTGATCTCCTTGCTGCCATTTGTCACAAGCCGCTTTAATTCGTCAGCGGTTCCGCAGGCAATGATTTTGCCGTTATCCATAATGGCAATCCGGCTGCAAATCGCCTCAACCTCCTCCATATAGTGGCTCGTGTAAATCACCGTGGCACCGTTTTTGTTGGACTCTTTAATCTTTTCCAGAATAAAATTCCTCGACTGCGGGTCAATGCCGACCGTAGGCTCGTCAAAAATCAATAAATCCGGCTGATGTCCGATTGCGCAGGCAATATTGAGCCGTCTTTTCATGCCGCCTGAAAAATTCTTTGCAAATTCCTGCTTTTGCTCGATAAGCCCCACATATTCTAAAGATGCATTAACAGCCTCTTTTAACGCTTGTCCTTTCATTCCGTAAAGGGAAGTAAACAGCTCGACGTTTTCCCATGCCTTTAGGCTTCCGTGTATTGCCAGCTCCTGTGGGATGTATCCGATTTTTTGCAGGACTTCCTTTTTCTGCTTCCAGGGATTTTTTCCAAATAATTCAATCTGTCCCGTGGTCGGCCGCACAATCGAGCAAACCATATTCAGTGTCGTGCTTTTGCCGGCTCCGTTTGGGCCCAGCAGGCCGAAAATTTCCCCTTGCTTAATCTCCAGATTCAGGCTGTCCACGACGGCCCGGCTCTGGTATTTTTTTGTCAAATCTGTTGTCTTTAAAATGATTTCGTCCATGAGATTTCCTTCCGTTCTGTAATATTGATTTTGAAAATAGTCATTTCGCAGCTATCAATATGATCATAGCAGAAGTATGCCGTTTCCTGTAGTGAAAAAAGACCTGTTTGGCATATGACTTTTGTCATGTTTTGCTAAAAGCACGAAAAAAAGACCTTCTGCGTAGGTGATGCCAGAAGGTCTTTCTTTACGGTATCGGTTATTCGGACAGGAGCAGGCTTAGCTCATACTGGAACGAATCCAAAGTATTATTTTTCAGTGTCACTGCCTCTGTGATATCAAAATCAGTCAATACATCATTTTTGATGGCAACGATACGGTTTTGCCTGCCACGGTTCAGTATTTCAATCGCATAGGCGCCCATCAGGGAACCGTACATGCGGTCCTTGGCCGTTGGCTGGCCGCCGCGTTGAATGTATCCGAGAACGGATACGCGGGACTCAATTCCGGTCTTTTGCTGAATGATTTCCGCAAGCTCCGGGGCATCAATGACTCCTTCGGCAACGACGACCAGATAACTGTTCCTGCCGTCTGCATGCCGCCGCTTGATGGCATCCGTTATATGATCAAAATTTCCGTCCCATTTTTCCGGCAGGACAATGGCATCCGCAGAGGTCGCCATACCGGCCCATAGGGCAATATATCCCCGTTTTCTTCCCATGACCTCTACCACACTGCATCTGCCGTGGGAAACGGAGGAATCCCGAATCCGGTCAATCGCTTCCATAGCCGTATTTGCGGCCGTGTCAAATCCCAGCGTGTATTCCGTGCAGGCTACGTCACGGTCAATGGTTCCCGGAATACATATGATATTGATTCCTTCTTTCTGAAATTCGATTGCTCCGCGTAGAGTTCCGTCACCGCCGACGGCCACGACTGCATCAACATGATGATCATTCAAATTGCGGGCTGCCTTTGCCCTGTATTCCGGCTGCAAAAAACGCCCGCTTCGGCTGGTAAAGAGAATGGTTCCGCCGCGGTTATTGATATTCCGCACCTCGTCTGCGCCTAAAGGAATGGTCTCCCAGTCAATCAGCCCGTCATATCCTCTCAGAATACCGACGACTTCCATTCCAAAATGGATTGCACTAAATACAATCGCACGGACGGCGGAATTCATGCCCGGCGCATCCCCGCCGCTGGTCAAAACGGCAATTTTTTTGATTTGCTTCATTTCGTATGCTCCTTTATCCCAATTGGCATGTTCTGGTTAAATGATAACCCTTCTGCCATTTTTTGCTCCGGCAGGCAGCGCAGCAAATGTCTGCCTGTGGATATTTGCTTTTCAGTATACTGTGTTTGGAAGTGTTTTGTAAATAGGATTTTATTATTTATTTCGTGAATGGCAGTAGTAATAAAAAGGCCAGTGATGTGGCATGGCAAACGATGCTGTTTACTTTCATGCTGTTTTCTGTTATGATGTTCTTTGTGATGACATAACTAGTTTATGTGAGAGGAGAACGCATAGAGATGATGGATCGTCAGGTCATTACATGGAAATGTAAACAATGTGGAAAAGAAATACCGTTTGTGCACCAGCATCGTGCAGAAACGCTGATTGTGCTTTGCCCGGATTGCGGATGTTATGTGGAAGCCAGCAGTTGTTATGGTTTTGGCCCTGTATGGCCGGCCTGCATATATAACGGGGACGTACTGGTTGCTGTTTTTGACAAGGTTGGTAAGGATAGCGGTGATCAATTTGAACTGCGGGTATTTGACCAAGTGATGTCCTTTGTACTTTATGATGAACTAAGAATCAACAATTATAAGAAACATTTTGAAATCTGTAAATTGATTGTTTCATATCTCAGAGTAAATCATATAATCTGAATGGTTTTTGGTAAAGCTAAAATAGCGGCAGAGTAAGAATTTCTTAAGAAATCTTTCATAATATATTGAAACATAGAAGTCTCCTATTTGTTATCATACAAGTATGGTGTATGAATGATTTTGAACGCAAAGGGAGGCTTACTATGGCAGAAATAATATGGGAAGAGTTGATATTGACCGGATATGAATTTCTAACGGTGCTTGTTCCGGCAGCGGCAGCAGTCCGGCTGTTTTATCTGCGGTACCAGAAAGAACAGCAGGCAAATGCCAGAGGGCATATCATAGGAATGTTCGCGTTCGCAGTTTATCTGTTTGGCGTTTTTCATGTTACGGGTGCCGGTACGATATTTCATATCAAACAATACGGGCTGGCATACAGTACGCCAAGCGTAAATCTGATTCCGTTTTCCGATGCCAATATTGACTTAGTGGGATATGGATTAAATGTGGTGCTGTTTGTTCCGCTTGGATTTTTGCTGCCGTGCATCTGGTCGAATTTAAACAAATTAAAATATGCCTGTATTGCCGGAGGCGCACTGTCCTTACTGGTGGAAATCAGCCAGCTTTTGAATATGCGGGCGACCGACATTGACGACTTATTGTTGAACACTGCCGGAGCAGTGCTTGGATTTCTTGTATTTCGGTTATATTCCCGCATAACAAAGAGGGCGGCAAGAGTGGACGTATATAGAAGTAAATATGAGGCCGTTATCTATATAGCAGTCATGTTTATATGCCGGTTTTTCCTGTACAGTGAATTGGGCATGGCAAAGCTGCTGTATGGATTTTAACCGGCAATGACAAGGATTTGTTATGAGCCAGGCATAAATTCGGTTGCTTTGTCAAAAGACCTAAGGTATAATTAGGATACAGCCTGATATGGTTTGCAGATAACAGAGATATTTCAGGAAAAGGAGAATGCTTTGGATACAGAGGTGAAAAATGCAGTGCGGGCAGCCGACCGGGATGCCCAGTATGATGAAAGTGCGAAACGATTATTGGGGAATAAATGGATACTTGATAAAAGAAAGGGATTTTGTCAATACGAACTACAATGACATCAAGCGGGTTTTCTCAATATGGGTATGTATGAATATGCCGGAAAACAGTATGGAATACGTGCATCTGGTATCGGAGCAGCTTTTAGGCAGTTATCAGAGCGATGGAGACCTTGATTTATTTAACATTGTTGTCATCGGGATAGCAGACGGACTTCCGGCGCATGATGAGAAGTATGAACTGCACCGGCTGCTTGGCACACTGCTGTCAAAAGACCTGTCCGTGGACGAACGGTTGAATATTATCGAAACAGAGTATCATATTCCGGTAGAGAATGAAATCAGAAAGGATGTGGGTGTCATGTGTAATCTTTCACAGGGAATCAAAGATGCGGGAAGAGCGGAAGGAAGAGCAGAAGGAAGAGCAGAGGGAAGAGCCGAGATGATTAAAAATATGTACAGGAAAGGCATTCCGTTAGAAGATATCGCAGAAATGGCAGAAAAAAGCGTTGAGGAAATAAAAGCGATCATTGAGGGAAAAGAGTCGGTACTTGCATAGCGGTAAGATGATGACAGCATTTAAGCGGAACAGCTTAAATGCTGTTTTTTGCAATCTTTATGGAACCATTTGTTGGCTTTCTTTCTCTAATAGGTAAAGTAGGAAAAGGAGAGGAAAATATGCTGAGTAAAGAAACCTTTGCAAAACTGGTTATAGACTCCACGGACAGTTTATACAGGGTTAGCAAATCCATTCTGAAAAATGATTCGGATTGCGAAGATGCAGTGAGTGAAGCCATCACAATCGCTTTTCAAAAATTAGATTCACTCAAACAGGAAGAATATGCAAAAACATGGCTGACAAGGATATTGATTCATGAGTGTTTCCGTATCCGCAGGCAGAGAAGCAAAGTGATGCTGGCTTTTCATCAGGACGAACCGGAGCTTGATTTTATGTATTCGGGAAACCAACAGGATGCATATGTGGACGATTATTTTGACTTATATCAGGCAATGCGGAATCTGAATGAGAACCAGAGGCTTACGGTTACTTTGTATTATATTGAGGGCTATTCGGTAAAAGAGATTGCCCAAATGACCGGGGTAAGTCAGGGAACGGTAAAGAGCCGTTTGAGCAGAGGACGCAGCCAGTTAAAGCAATTTTTAGAGGAGGGAAAATGCCATGCGTAAAGAAAATACAATTTCATCACAAAAGAGAGAAGAAAATATAGGCGGGGTTGCTTATCTTTTTCCGCCAACACCGGATTCCTTTCGGAAAACAGTCGAGCAGACCGTTTGGCAAAACATGCAAAAGCCGGCAGACAGCGGATTAGAAATGCAGGGAGATACGGAAGGTTTTGCTGCATCCGCAAAGAAAAAGTATTGGGGCGGGCTTTCCAAAACTGCTGCTGCCATAGCGTGTATCTTTATTCTTGGCGGCTCTGCTGTATTTGCTGCCAGTATTCCCGGCATTAACCGGCATTTGCGCAGCTGGTGGGGAAGGGGCATACCAGAGGAAAATATCATTACCGATTTGGATTCTGAACAAGATACACTGTTGGAAATCGACGAGGTGTATATAGACGGAACCTATCTGGCTTTTACAGCACATTTACCGGAGGGGGCTGTTTGGATACCGGAGGGAGCAGGCGACCATGCATATGTCAACGGAAGAAACTGCTATATGGCACAATTTGAAAGGGATACGGAAGAACCCGGAAGTTATTTTGGTCTGATTGACCTCACCTTTGAAATGTCAGGAGAAGGAGATGACTATATCAATAAAGAGGTTGCAGGAGAGGAAGTTACAGTAAAATTATCCTTGTTTACAGAAGGAACGGATGAGAGGAAAGACTTTACGTTCCAGGCACCGATTGGTGATGCGTTGGAAAATACTGCCGCTGTACCGGAGCAGATGATTGAAGTGGAGGAGGGGATTACCGCATGGGTGAAAAATTCCACGGTAGCGCCGTCTGCCATTAAACTGCATATTGATTTTGCCGCTGAAAATGAGGATGCCGAGGCGAGGCTGGAAAAATATATATATGATTTTTATTATGTGGAAGATGCAAACGGCATTCGATATGAAAACTTTTACAGTATGTTGCAGGGGGGCTGCGAATGGTATGCGGAAATTACCAACTTTGATATGGATTCGGATTACATCAAATTTATTCCGTATACCGTGGAGTATGATGCCGCAGCGGATAAGTGGTTATATGAGACGGCACAAACGGATGAGGAGCATGCGTTTATCGTAAAGCTGAAATAGCGGATTTGTTTTCTATAGGTGGAAGAGTTGTTTTAATGTGTCGTCACGGTAAAGCAGCTCTTTTGCTTTTTGTCTGTATTTTTCCTCATGGAGATACGTATGGCGGAATGGTTTGACGGAGGGGGCAAGGTCAATCGCATTTTCGTAATCCGTAACATTCAATTCCAGCGTTTCCACATAATCAAAAAATCCAGTGTCCGTAAAAATCGTATGCACCCGCTGATAACGGTGGTTCTGAACAAGGCTCATCAGGTATGTTGCAATCCCGACCTGGATTCCGTGAAGCTGGGGAGCCTCCAGCATTTTATCCAGGGCATGGGAGATTAAATGCTCACTGCCGCTGGTCGGTGCGCTGTTTCCGGCAATTTCATTGGCAATACCGCTCATGGCGAGGGAATCTAATAATTCCTTCAAAAACAAATTGTCCTCAATACTGGAAAAGGGAGTCCGCACAAAACTGTTGACCGCTTTTTTGGCAATCATCATCGCAAAATCGTTTACCTCCGCATAGCCGTGGTCTTCTTCGTACTGCCAGTCGTATAGCGCTGTGATTTTGGAAACCATATCGCCGATTCCGGAATAGAGGAAACGTGCAGGTGCGCTTTTGATTACCCCGGTATCCACGATAATAGCGTAAGGCATTCTGGCAGGGACGGAATTTCTTCTGCCGTCAATTAAAACGGAGGCGCTTGCACTGGAAAAGCCGTCACTGGAAGCCGAGGTGGGAACACTGATAAATGGCAGCTTTCGCAAAAATCCGCTGTATTTTGCGGCATCAATTACTTTGCCGCCGCCAAGACCGATAACTGCCTGGGTTTTATTTGGCAGGCTGAAAGCGAGGGCAGTGATGTCCTCCAAACGGACGGAATCCAGCTCCTGATATTCCAAAACTTCAATGTCATTTGTGCGCAGGGATTCCATAATGGTATTTCCGAACAGTTCAATCAAACCGTTTCCGAAGAAAATGACGGTTTTTTGAATGCCGCTTTCCTTTAAATAGGTGCCAATCCTTGCAAGTGCGCCATTTTCGACTTTAAGAAATGCCGGTATGGCAATGTAATCGTTGTTTTTCTGCTTCATTTTTAAATTCCTTTCCGTGGTAGTGAATTTTGCTCTGGTCATGTAAAGCAAGATTAATCGTCAATTCCAAACGTTTTTTCCAGTCTGTCCTCAGAGGCGTCCAGCCGGTCTTCCAGACGATCCAGACTCCGTTCCAGTGTCAGATAGTCATCATAGGATAAGGTTCCCTGACGGTATTGTGTCTCAAGGAGGTCATCATAGATATCCAGACGGTGATCTACGGCTTCCAGTTCATTTTTAAGTGCAAAGAACTGCTCTTTCATCTGTGCCAAATCGGATTCCGGAACTGCGGAGTCTGCTCTGGCAGTTACTTCATCTACAGCAGTGGTCAGGGTTTCCAGTGTATCTGCTGAGCTATCTGTCTGTGGGGAAGCAGAATTTTCGGCCGGTGTGTCTGTGTCGGCAGCGGACTCATTTGCAGGATTGGCTGGAGTGGAGGTGGCAGAGTTACTTGTAATCTGGTTTTGCAGTTCAGCAACCTGTAGTTCCAGTTGTCTTACTCTGTATTCAAGATCATCGTTGCGGCTGTCATCGATATCGTCGCATCCTGTCAGGACAAATACGGATAGTAGAACGGATAATAAAATAGATAATTTCAGTCGCTTCATTTAAAAATCCTCACTTTCGTAATATATTATGGTCATTATATTATATCCACTAAGCACAAAAGTACTCGCTAGATGTTCATATTATATCATGAATATAGTATTGATACCATAAACAAAAATATTTAATGATTTTGGATAAAAGGGATTGCGGTATAAATCATTGTCTGATAAAATAGTAACAATTCCTGTTTTGGAAAAGAGTATGATATACAGACAAAATACAAAGACGGGAATATTGGTGAAAAAAACAATTAGGAGGAAAAGTATGGCAGAGTTAAAAGGAACAAAGACAGAGGCAAATTTGCAGGCAGCATTTGCAGGGGAATCGCAGGCGCGTAACAAGTATACTTATTATGCAAGCAAGGCAAAAAAGGACGGTTACAACCAGATTGCAGACATCTTTTTAGAGACAGCAAACAATGAAAAAGAACATGCCAAAATGTGGTTTAAACTTTTAAATGGAGGAGCAGTTCCGGACACTGTTACCAATTTGAAGGACGCAGCCGCAGGCGAGAATTTTGAGTGGACCGACATGTACAAGGAGTTTGCAGCAACGGCAAGAGAAGAAGGCTTTGAGGATATTGCGAAGTCTTTTGAACTGGTCGGAGAGATTGAAAAGGCACATGAAGAGAGATACAAGAAATTACTGGAAAATGTAGAGGGCGGCCTTGTGTTTTCAAGAGACGGGGATATGATTTGGGAGTGTGCAAACTGCGGTCATATTCATGTAGGACCTCAGGCACCGGAGGAATGCCCTGTATGTGCGCATCCGCAGAGTTATTTCAAGCTCAGGGCAGAGAACTATTAAAATATATGGGTAGCGTAATTGGAGATATCTTTTTTTACCCCAATTACCGTTATTTGAGTGGGCATTTCATTTTTGCGATGGACTTTATTTGTACATAATGATATACTGTATGTAAATCTACTTGTTTATTAAGGAGGTGTGGTTTAATGGCATTGACCAATGAAGATTTATTGGCAATCAGTCAATTGCTGGATAGCAAATTGAAACCAATAAAAGATGATGTGAGGGTTGTTAATTTGACCCTTGAAAATGATATTTTGCCGAGACTGCAAAATATTGAGTCCTGCTATACATCTACTTATAAGCGTTATCAATCCGGCATAAACCAGATTGAATCCATACAGGCAGATATTGATGTGATGAAAAAAGTCATTGTAGAACATTCGGAAAAACTTCAAAAGATTTCCTAACTTAGATAATAAATAAAACAGCCATATGTGTTCAGGCACAATGGCTGTTTTTAACGAGTCTGTGAAACTTTTTCTGTAAATTAGAGAAATAACTGGTCTTCTATGATAA
>JAMPAW010000279.1 GCA_023666975.1 Clostridium sp. | reverse complement strand
CCACATCATGCTCCTTCAGAAGTCGTATCGTACTGAGCGAATCCACGGTATTTCGAGCAAAACGGCTGACGGACTTTGTAATTATCAGATTAATTTTTCCATCAAGTGCGTCTGTAATCATCTGCTGAAATCCGCCTCGCTTTTTGGTTGAACAACCGCTCAGACCTTCGTCAGTGTACACTTTGACAAACTCCCAGTCCTCACGCTCCTTGATATATTTCGTGTAGTAGTCCACCTGCGCCCTGTAAGAAGTGACTTGCTCCTCCAAATCCGTGGAAACACGTGCATATGCGGCGACTTTTCTTTTCTCGATGTGTGCCGTCGGCATATGGGTTTCGGGGTTGAACGTTGACGGTATAACTATTATTCTTGGCATGATTTTCTCCTCGCTTTTTCTCGTATTTCAGCAGTCCAGCTCTCAGAGCGTGACCGCACCTGCCAGTGTTTTGTTTCCTCGTGACCGTCTGAAAAATGGAATTTCACAACGCAATCATTGCATATGTCCATTTTCTCGATCTGCTCACCAAAAATTTCTGCATTAAATTCAGGCAGTCTCAAAACCTCCGCCGACAATTTTTCAAGCGTAATTTCGGGAATCTGCCTTGATAGGCAGGCTGATTTACCCTCACGGTTGAATGTACTGCAAATCCATGAATAGCCTGTTGATGTTTTTCTTCTCTGATTGCTCATAAAGAATTGATGTTATGAACGCTTATAAACACGTTCATAAGCCTGGAGCTAAATGATTTCTCTGATATTGATCAGGATGCTGTAAATAAGGCAATATCAGATTTCATCCATTTCCAACCATCTGTTATTCAAAACAGAGTTCAAGATATGCGCCAATTTTTTGACTATTGCTATATCAACGGTCTGTCTAAGGAGAACAAATCAAGTTTAATCCCCAAGATCACTACTCCGCATGTATATCATCTTCCACCGGTTATGAGCATAGAAAATGTAAAATGCCTTTTTGAATCTATAGACCGTGCCAACACCAAGGGCAAGCGTGATTATGCTATCTTACTGCTTGCTGCCAGACTGGGTATTCGTGCGATAGACATCGCAAATTTACAGCTTAACGACCTCAATTGGTCCACGAATGAAATTATCCTGAAACAGGAGAAAACATACCATACAGTGCATTTGCCGCTTTTGAATGATATTGGTTGGGCTTTGATTGATTATATTCAACATGGCAGACCGGAGACAGAAGATAAATATGTTTTCCGTTGTATGAATGCGCCGTATGGAAGGCTCAAAGGATCACAGGTTGTAGAAAGCATATTTCATAGACGAATGAACAAAGCCGGAATAAAACTGAAAACTAATAATCATCCGGTAGGCATTCATGTTCTGCGACACGCTCTTGGCCGCGTCTTGCTGGAACGGGAAACTGATCTTCCTGTAATAAGTCAGATCATGGGTCACCAATGTATAAAGTCAACGGAAACTTATATTCACATTGACATGAAAGGACTTGCTCTGTGTACAATAGATCCAGAGGAGGTTTTTCCGTATAATGTATGAGTATCGAAGTGTTCTGGCTCCTATTATTCGGGCTTTGATCGAAGAAAAACGAGCAATAGGGTTCAAATACGAATCGGCAGAAAAAAGTCTTAAAAAGCTTGATATCTATTTTTGGAAACATGGCATAAAAGTGCAAGCGCTGCCGCGTGGAGTTGTTGAAGACTTTGTCAGCATCAAACCAAATGAGACACTCAATAATAGACGTAAACGAATTGCTGACATTCGTGAAGTTGCAAGATACATGAGTTCACATGGCTATTCAGCTTACCTCTATCCTTCTCTGCCGCATAGAAACTACAACAGTAGTTTTATACCTTATATTTTCACCAATGAGGAATTAACAGCATTTTTCAAAGCGGTTGATAGTGATGAGGCTGAATCTGCAATAAAATATTCTGTTATATTTAGGATGCTGTACAGCACAGGTATGCGTATAGGTGAAGTCCTTTCTCTTACTTATGGGGACATTAACTTCAATCAGGGTACTTTTTTCATCCGTCAAGGAAAGAAAAACAAGGACCGTATGATACCGGTAGATAAAAGTATGCTTGAAATACTGCACAACTACACTGATCAGCATCGAAAGGGGATTCAAAAAGAAGATCATGTTTTTGTAAGTCCACATCATGATTCGCTGAAACATAATGCTGTTTATGATGCCTTCCGCAAATACTTATGGAAAGCAGGTATCCCTCATGCCGGCAGAAGCAAAGGACCTCAACTACATAGTTTTCGTCATACATTCTGTGTCCACAAAATGAGGAACTGGGTGCTTGAAGGACACAGCTTGAATGCTTTATTTCCGTATATTTGTACTTATATGGGGCATTCCGATACACGAAGCACTGAATAGTATACCAGACTTACAGCGGATCTGTTCCCGGACATACGTGATAAATGCGAAAACTATCTTTTTGGTGAATTGATGGAGGAGAGCGAAAATGGCTAAGAAATATGGAAAAGATTTTGATTACTATCTAACAACGTTTTTAACAAAATATTTGGCAGGCGAAAGTTGTCTTAGCACAAATACGATCAAGTCATATCGGGACACATTTAAGCTATTCCTAACTTTTGTGGAGTCGGCAAAACATATTCCTCATCAAAGAATGACTCTTAATGATTTTACACATGATAACATAACTGAATTCTTGGACTGGTTGGAAGCTGAGTGCGGTGCCAAAAAATCATCTCGGAATGTTCGTCTTGCTGGCATACATTCTTTTGTAAAATTTATTCAGCTCGATGATCTTGAACGGCTGATGGAATACAAGAAAATTCTGACAATCAAAAGGAAAAAGCATACATCGCGTGAAATTCCGTATTTGTCCAAGGAAGAATTAAAGGCACTTTTGGATGCTCCGGATACTTCAACGCCACAAGGTCGCCGCGACAAAGTTTTACTGGCAGTTTTATATGATAGCGCAGCCAGAGTTAGTGAGCTGACCAACCTAACATTGGACAATATCCGCCTTATTAAGCCCGAAACAATTACACTTACAGGTAAGGGCGATAAAACCCGTATAGTCCCAATCATGGGTATAACTGTTGATTTGCTCAGAAAGTACATAGATGAAAATAAACTGGAATCCAAAAAACATACCTCCCAACGCTATATTTTTACCAATAATCAGGGGCAGCAACTTACACGATCCGGCGTATCATATATTTTGAAAAAGTATGTTAATGCAGTAAACGAATCTGGAACCGCAGAAATAAAAATACCAGTACATCCCCACACATTGCGCCATACTAAAGCGGTTCATATATTGGAGGCAGGTGTTGATTTAATCTACATCCGCGATATTCTCGGTCATGCAAGCGTAAAAACGACTGAGATATATGCAAAAGTCTCTCAAAGCAACAAGCGCGAAGCACTTGAAAGTGTCTACGAAGACATTACAAATGTTGATAAAAATAGTTGGCACGAAAATGCAGATCTGATGAAGTTCCTTCAGAATCTATGTAAAGAATAAATACCGAAAGAATAATGTCCAGTAAATTGTGATAATAAGCGATATTAGCTTCGCTGCAAAGCGATTTCACATATGTTACTTGACATTATTTCTTTCTGGACATTATTGCCGTACCAGCCGTTGAAATTGATGCGATTGGTTGTCTTGCAGAATAGATTCTCGAAGTCCTCGCGGGTGATTGCGGTGTTGGCGTCAATTAGAGCGTGTTCACATAAATCCTTGACAAATAGAGAAAAATAGGATAGAATAAGGATATGAAAATGACGAAAAAACAGTTTGCAAAAATAGAACACTTGATGCCGATAGCACGAAAGAAACCAAGCATATCAAACTATCAGTTCATGTGTGCATTGCTGTACATCATAGAAA
>JAMPAW010000278.1 GCA_023666975.1 Clostridium sp. | reverse complement strand
GATATGGCATTTACCAAGCCGGTGACGCTATCTTACTTTGGAAATGAGATGCAGGAAAATTCGTGGCGTACACTTTATGCTGATTTATGTAAGCGGCTTATAGGTGATTACCCGGAGATTCTGAAACAGCTACGAAAAGACAGCATAAGCGGACGAACAAGGGTATGGCTTGTGGATGATGCTCATACGGAATTACTTGCCGCGCCGAAGGAGGTTATGCGAGATTATCACATCGAAACTAACCGCAGTGCTCCCGATATTATGAGAGCTATCAAATGGCTGTTAGATCAGTGTTCTGTGGAATACAAGAATGTTGTAATTACATATATCAAACGTGGAGACAACGATGCTGAAGATGAGCCGGCTGTACCTCCAACGGAAAGAAAATATAAGCGTAATGACAAGGAAGATTTTTATCAATGGATGCTGTATGACCAACATATGGCAGAGGCATCGTGCAGAGGATATGTTTCCGCAATCCGTGGTGCAGAAAAGTATGCGTCAGAACATGCGTTGGAGTCTGTCGCTCTTCTTGGAGCAACAGCGGAAGAAGTGAGAAAAATGGCAGATGCTCTTTTCGGCGACACGGAGTTTATAGAAAAAAACGAGGTTCAGCACAATCGTTTTCGGGCAGCTATTACAAAGCTACTGGCGTATCTGGGAGAGGACTGGACGGTACCGGACAAAGCTTCTCTTGTAAAACAAACAAATATCATGCCAAAGAAAGATGATGTTCAAGTGGATGTAAAGCCTTATGAAACTGTGCTTACACAAAACTTCCCACGTGGATATCGATTGGGTTCATCTATCGAAATGAAAAAATTCCGACACTACTTCGAAGATGTTAACGGATATGCGCTGCAGCAGGAACCTGATGATATTGAGAAAATAATCAGTCTTTGCGGAATAAAACATGAAGGGCGTATTTATGCTCCGCAGGCAATGCTAAGTGAAGAGTTGCGGGGTAAGTTGTTTAGTTTTATCGACAAGAGCTTTGAAGAAGGGAAGGCGGTAGTGTATTATGAGGCTCTTTTTGAGGAATTCTCCGGGGAGTTTCTTGACCATAACATTTATGACGCAGAAATGTTGAAAGCCTATATTGAATATATGGTCGGAGACAGGTATTTCATGGCAAGGAGTTATCTGTCCAATGAGAGACGCTCATCGGTTGATCCTATAGAGGATGTCCGTACTTGCCTTAAAGAACATGGTTTACCTATGAATGTGGATAATTTGTGCAAGACGTTTTCTCACATTCCATCTGATCGGATCAGGGCGCTTTTAGGAACACATGGAGAATTTGTGCGAAACAGCAAGGGAGAGTATTTCCATGTGGATTCGTTTTCGGTGACAGATGAGGAACTTGATAACATTTCAGCTCTCATCCATGAAGAAATAGAAAGACATGCTTTTATCAGCGGAAATGAGCTATACGACGTGATAAAGGGAAAGTATCCGTATATCTATGAAAGAAATGCGGTGTTCTCCATGATTGGCTGGAGAGATGCGCTCAAGTTCAAGTTGGGAGATCGGTTCTCATTTACGGGAAATATTATCAGCAGCAAAGATAAGGAACTTTCCATGAGTGATGTTTTTGCTGCATATGGCGAAGAACAGAAAAACTTTACACTTTCGGAGCTTCTTGCATTTGCGGAGAACATGGGCTCGATAATATATTTTGATGCTTTATACCAGAATGCCGCAAGAGTCAGCCAGGAACAATTTGTCTCCAGAGACGATGTGAGCTTTCGGGTAAAAGAGACGGACAAGACTTTAGACCGCTTCTGTACAGGAAGTTATCTTGCCCTTCCAGAAATAACAGACTTTGGAACCTTTCCGGAGGCTTCTCATCCGTGGACGCCATATCTTCTGGAGCATTATGTGGCTTTTCATAGCAAATGTTACTATCTGATGCATGGCGGATATAACAAGAATGCGGTTGTTGGTGCGATGGTCAAAAAAGAAAATGTTTATGACAGCTTTGACGATCTTATTACAGATATTCTTGCGGGAAGTGGAGTGACGCTTCAAAAGAAGGATGCGCTCAATTATCTTTCCAACAACGGATACATTGCTCGGCGTACCTACACTGGTATAGAGGCACTAATGATAAAAGCACGGGCAAAGCGAAACAAGAAGGAGAAATGATGCTATGTATTCATATAGCTGGGATACAGAAACAGGTGGACTTTTGCTTAATAGCTCTCAACTGAATTTCAGCAAAGAGCCCAGACCTGTTTACTACAAAGAGTTGGACATATTGGGGTTCGATCAGTATTGGCAATATGACCGAAATGATACATACCCTTATATGTGGGCTGAAGCAAACAACTATTATTACCGAGGGCGACTCATAGCCAAAACAAAGGGAGGCTCAATTTATACCGCGCCAGAAATAATCATAGTGGAAAATCCAGAACCGGACGGTATGCCGCTTAGATTTGTAGACATACCGGCGATGGTTGAAAAGAATCGTGACATTCTTGAAAAGTTGGTGCAGGATACTATAAAGAAAATATACAATAATTACTCTGAACACAAGGATAAGGTGGATGTATTCTATGTGGCGTTCAGCGGAGGAAAGGATAGCATAGTAGTTTTTGATTTGGTTCAAAGAGCCCTGCCACATAATGGGTTTGAAGTTATGTTTGGCGATACTGATATGGAATTCGATACAACAAAAACCGTTGTAGAATGGGCTGATAGATATTGTCATGAACATGGTATTTCTTTCTATATCGCAAAGGCAGATATGAAAGCACTTGATTCATGGGATTTGTTTGGAGCACCAGCAAGAAGGCTCAGATGGTGTTGTACTGTTCACAAGACAGCTCCTGTTATTAACAAGCTTTGCGAAATTCATGGTATGAATAAAATTCATGCCATGATGATTACGGGAGTTAGAGGTGATGAAAGTGTAGCTCGTTCTGATTATGATGAACTCAGCATGGGGAAGAAGTTACCTGGACAGTATAGTTATCACCCCATCCTGGAATGGTCTTCGGCGGAAGTGTACTTATATCTCTATATGCAGGACTTGCCATTTAATGAAGCATATAAATACGGATTTAACAGAGTGGGATGCATTATGTGTCCAAATTCTTCTGAGAAGCATGAGTTTATTAAAAGAGCGTGTTTTCCAAGGGAAGTTGATACTTATTGTAAAAAAATTGTTGAGAATAGCTGCAAAGATCTCTCAGGAGATAATGCAAAGATATTCCTTGATACTGGTGGTTGGAAAATGCGGCTGAGCGGCCGTGAGTTAAAGTATTCAGAGGATGAAAGATTTGAATACGAGGAGGACAAGTATTATCACTGCTTTACTACTATCAATCTACGACCTGACTGGAAAACATGGTACAAAACATTAGGTGATTTGTATGAGAACTCTGATTCAGAATATATCATGGAATACGATGGAACTGTTCGAAAGTGTGAGATAAGGAGGGACGGTGAGAAAACAATATTCAAGATTGAAAATCTCGGAAAAACCAAGAATGCAATAGAATTTGTTTATTATTTTAAGAGTATTCTCGCAAAGACACAGTACTGCATTCATTGTAAATCATGTGTTGCAGAATGTCCGTTCAGAAATATTGAAATGAATGATGGTATGCTTAACATATCGGATAGTTGTGTTCGATGCAGAGCCTGTCTAAAGATGCTTAATGGGTGCTTATATTACAATTCAGTGAAAGGAAGTAAATCTATGAAATCTTTAAAAGGACTTAATCGTTATCTGAGTGTTGGAGTTGATGCTAAATGGATAAAGGAATATTTACAAGATCAGACTTTTGAGCCTGGAAACAGAAAGACGGTGGTAACTTTTTTTATTCGTATCTGTAAACAGTTTAGCACAAAGAAAGGCGGTTGTATATGGAA
>JAMPAW010000277.1 GCA_023666975.1 Clostridium sp. | reverse complement strand
TATTTTTAATCTTAGTCTGTACCGAACCAAATACCACTTTTAAGTGGTTGTTGCTGTTTGTTCATTGAAAATTCTCGCCAATGTTTCTTCCACTATTCCTGACTCCCCTTCATAAACCACTTTCAAGTTTTTTATAGCCCTCGTCACCACAACATATAAAAGATTTCTAGCCTTCTCATAGTCTCCTATTGGTATCTTCTCATCAAGCGAAACATAATCCTCCAAAAATTTTTTTATGAAAACCCTGTCCTCTACACTTGTACCAAACCCGTCCTCTATCACAATCAACACATTTTCAAATTCCAATCCCTTTGTTCCATGATAAGTATGATATACAATCTCTTCCTGTTCTTTCCTTTCGACATAGTAAAACCACTTTTCAAACTCTTTTATATTAATAGCCAACAATTGCTTGACCCTATCTAAATCCATATCTTCTATATTTGCTTCCGTCCTTTCATCCTGCACACGATTTGAATCCAATGTCTGCACCAAGAAAGCAATAATGTAGGGATAAGTTACTTTTTCCGTATCCAATACTGCCTCTATTATCATCTTGACATCTACATCTCCATGAACATAACACTCACACATTTTATTTATTATATCGCCTAATGTATCCCCCTTTATCCCCATTAATTGCTGTTTTATATCTTTCAGTTTCTGAATATCCA
Source organism: Clostridium sp. (assembly GCA_023666975.1). Next base: position 3,222 of record JAMPAW010000277.1, on the reverse strand, counting down.
AATTGATATATTTTGTTATATCTCCATACAATATTTCTTCGACTGGCGTTTCATCTTCCTGAATATCCGTATACAATTTAAGTATACGGTATAAAAAAGCCGCCGCCCTCCCCAGTTTCTCCCTATCATTTGATAACAGTTCTGTATTCAACTGCTTATAATTCGATCCTGAATATGCTTTAGCTCCCTTAAATACATTATATATATCCGAAATTCCAGTCTTCTCTGCAACCTCTTCATTTTTTAGCAGGAAACAATGTATCTTCTTATCCGCTTCATTTTTCCATTCGTTTCTACATTTTTCCAGCACAGCATCAAAACTATGTCCAACGCAATATTCAACTTTCCCACCTTTACAGTCCGCAAAGATAGACTCCTGCTGCAATCCATCCAACCTGATTTTATTTGCCACTGCGATGATTTCCTCATAAGAACGCCGATTGAATTGCTTGTATACTTTCTTAAGTCCAAGGTGCTTTTCTAAAATCCTTTCCCCAATCCCATAATCATAAATGCTTTGTACTGAATCTCCATAGTATCCTATAAAAGCCGTATGCTCTATTTCTTTTCCTCGATTTTCCAGCACTGCCATGATTTTCACTACTTCTTCAGCAGTATCTTGATATTCATCAATAAAAATATATGGGTATTTGTCAATTATAATTTGTTGGAGACCCGGATACTGCACCACCATTTTTTCACTATACTCAAGCAATGTATCATGGCTTATTCTCATTCTGTATAGTCGATCTTGATTATATCTGGCATTATATTCAACCTTCCTATACCCTTGTTCCTTTGAATTCATCTTGGCAAGACATTCTCTATTCCGCCTTATTGCGTATATTTTAGTGACAATTTTTTTAAAATTCCCCACATTACTCATCAATTGTCCATAACCCGGTATAAATGCTTTGTAAAAGTCATTAAATGATTTCGCATTTAGACATACCCTTGGTAAAATTCCTCCCTGTGTTCCCATACAGTCTCTTCAAATATCCTCCTGTCTTCCTCCAATAATTCCCTGTAAACCCTGAAAGTTTTCTCATCCCTTATGTCTTCTGTTAATGTAAAAATATCTCTTTTAAGTTCTGCCTCCACTTTCTCTTTATGAATGGACAATAACTGTTCTTGATAAGGCGCTATCAGTTGCCATAGCCTTTCATGAATGGTTGACACCACAACCCGCCTGGAATTCCCAAGTTGGTTCTTTATATGCTTAGCAGCAACATTCGTATAAGTGATACACATAATCTGTTGATTGTTCTCTTCAAGTATTTGCCCATACTTTTTTATAACATATCGGAGGGATTCTATTAATGCATATGTTTTTCCCGCACCGGCTCCCGCGTTAAATACTAAACTTTGCTTTTCATCAATATACGAAAAAAGTTCTTTTGTAATCTCATCTTCCTGTTTTCTTTTCGCCGGATCTACTTTATTCAGCCCCATATGAATTCCCCTGTCCTAATTTTTCACTCAACCATTCCAACCCTTGTTTGATGTAATTTGGTAATTCAGGTCGCTTATCTTGCTCTGTAACTAGCGCATACAACAGTTTACTTGCAAATTCTCCCTTTGCATTTGATAATTTTACTTGCCATTCATATGATCTCTGTTTATTCTGTTCATAGTCGGGAATTCCATTTTTCTCCACAATCTGCTGATAAGTTCCTTTTTTAATATCCTTCAAAATAGCGTTTAAAATCTCATTATCCGCATTAGTAAGAATAAATGCCTCCTCAAAGCTTGTGGGAAAATATTCTCCAATTTTCCCTTGGTATGTAACATAGATGTTACCTTTCTCAATAAATGGTCCTAGCTTTGACAGATCCGTGGAATTATCATTAAAATATTTTATTGTTCTATTTGTTGTCGATTGCCCTTTCAAATCCGTAATTTGAGTAAACTCTTTATTTTTTTCTCCATCGTCACTTTCTTTACGAACTATATCAAGGTCAGTTACAATCACTGCCGGAATTCTTAATCTTTCTAAAAGATTTTTATACAGAAACGCATGTGCACCATTAATGCCAAATATGGATACATATCGTTTATTTAGTTTCGACTCCTGCTCAAGATAAAAAGGCAGGATAGTTTCTTCCGCAAAACCTTCTACCAAAATTACAGCATCAGCAAAAAACAATTCCGACACCTTATATTTTATATGCTTTTTCAAAAATTCAAAATCTTTCTCTCTATCTTTTTCATCTTTTGTATCTGGCATAACGGATTCATTATCAAGATTTTGGGCGCAGGCACACCCATCCTCCTCATATACATAGCAAATATCATTGAGCGATTTTCCCATATGAATTTTGCTGTTTAAGACATGTGAAGAATGTGTTGTGATAAATAACTGGCTATTCAGTTTCTTTTCTCTTGTATTGACTAATTCCCATAATGCATCATTGATGTTTTTAATAAATAGTTCCTGCATCTGAGGATGCATAAAAGATTCCGGCTCTTCAATTGCAATTAAATTAATCTTGCTGTTATGTTTTTCATCGGGATAATGTTCCATATAGTCTATCAATTCGGCGACTATTTTTACTAAATGTGTATACCCCAGGCCGAATTGCCCTTCTGGGATATTCATCCCTTTTTCCACATACGCATAACTCAGTAGGCCTCTGACCAGCTTTTCTTCGGTTATATTTGAACTCAGATCCACCTTCATTATGTCAGAGGTTACTATTTTGCCAATGGCATTATTAATTCCATCCGAATGATGCTTTTTAATATTTTCAGTCAAGCTATCATTTATAGCATCTATATTCTCATTTAATTCCTTCTTTTTATCTGATACAATCTTTTCATACCTATAAGAGATTATTTTATTAAATGCCACAGATAATTCTTCATCCTTTTTTACATTATTCGCCTGTATAAACTTTATATCCATCACATTGGATAATTTAAATTTGTCACCTACTTCCTCCAACTGCTGCTCTGCCTCGCCCTCTTCCCTGTGCATTCGATAGTATTTTATCTGAAAACGAACTTTTTCCAATTCTTTTAGCAAAATTTGAAATTCTTTTCCATTATCCAATTCCTTATCTTTCGCAGCGTTTCGACTTTTTTCATTTATTTTAGCCAAGGCAGCTTTCATCACATCATAAAACTCCCCTTTTTCTGTCACCTCATATCGTAATACTATGTCCAATTTGTCTTCGTCAATATCTTTAAGAAGCATAAAGGGGATCAAATTTGTGAGTAAAT
>JAMPAW010000276.1 GCA_023666975.1 Clostridium sp. | reverse complement strand
GATATGGTTCATCGGTAGAACGCTAGCTTCCCAAGCTGGAAAGGCGGGTTCGACTCCCGTTATCCGCTTTTTCTTTTGCCCGAAACACAACTTGCCACGTTAAAACGCTACCACGACACCGCCATCGCTGGCATACATTGAGCTAATGCCCCTGGTTTCCACAATCACAATCTCTTTAAAGTGATACCGTTCCATTAAGTTTTTTCCTAATTGCCGTGCCCGCTCGGCACAGTTGCAATGTGCGATTACCGCAGTCTTATCCGACAGATTTTTACCCACTTCGCCGATATATTCGACCATTTTGTCAATCGCCTTTTTCATCCCTCTAGCCTGACCGGCCTGCGCTATGCTTCCGTCCACTGCCTTCATATACGGCTTGATGTTTAACGCTGTTGCCACCAGTGCCTTGACCCCGGTCAGCCGCCCATTCTTGCGCAGGGTATCCAACGTTTCCAGCACAAAGACAGTCTCCATTTTATCACGAAATGCCGTTACCTTATCCACAATCTCTTCAAACTCCCGTCCCTCCAGAGCAAGTCTCTCAATCAAACGCATCAGCAGAAACTGTCCACTGGAGGCAGACTTAGAGTCAAAGACATGTATCTTAACATCTGAATGTTCTTCGATATACATATTCCTCGCCAATTCTGCACTGTTGTAAGACCCGCTCAAATGAGAGGACAAGGTTACCACAAAAATCTGCGAAGCCCCTGCAAAGCTCTGCATATAGCACTCCGGCGACGGACATGCAGACTTAGGGCAGCCCTCATACTCGGCCACTCTCCTCAGAAAGTCTGCCTGATTAAAAGTCGCATCGTCCACAATTTCAAAACCGTCCACATCGATCGTCAGCGGAACAGCTACCATGTATTCTTTTTCCATATCCTCCTGCGTAAAATCCGTACAACTGTCTCCCACGATTTTAAATTTCATCACATATCCTCACAATCCATGCTTATTATACTGTACCACAAAACATAGTTATGTTTACTATGTATGATAGCATTCTAAACATCTTTTGTAAAGTATTATTTAAATAATTGGAAATGGCAATTAATTTCGTTCGCCAGTATAATAATCCTCAAGAAAATGATGTGTAACACCGTCCTGCTTATACGCAATGACCGTATTCAGGTTGATATTCTCCACGCTGCGGAAAATGTTCTTTTCAATGACATCACTGCGCAGGGAAAGCTCATGAATCAATTCCTTTACCTCTTCTCTTTTCGATATCTTTTCCGCACCCCCACAGGAGGCACACATTTCCGTGAACCTGCAGGCGCACTGGATAAAATGCAGGTGATTATATTCCCGCCAATGCTTGATATCATGCTCTCTCACCAGATACATCGGCCGTATCAGCTCCATGCCCTCAAAGTTAGTACTATGAAGCTTGGGCATCATCGTCTGAATCTGTCCGCTATAGAGCATTCCCATAACAATCGTCTCAATAACATCATCATAGTGGTGTCCCAATGCAATTTTATTGCAGCCCAGCTTCTGCGCCTGGCTGTATAAATGTCCCCGGCGCATACGGGCACACAGATAGCAGGGTGAACCGCCGATATCATCCTTGGCAACGGTATCGAAAATATCTGATTCAAACACGGTAACAGGAACCTGCAGCAGTCTGGCATTATTTAAAATCATCTGATAGTTGGCTTCATTATATCCCGGATTCATCACCAGAAATACCGCCTCAAAATTTTTCCTGCCATGACGTTCCAACTCCTGAAACAGCTTCGCCATCAGCATGGAATCCTTGCCGCCGGAAATGCAGACGGCAATCCGGTCCCCATCCTGAATCAACTCATATTCATTAATCGCTTTCACGAAAGGCCGCCATATTTCCTTACGAAACCGCTTCACAATGCTCCGCTCTACATCCTTGCAGCTCACCGGTTTCTCACCCTCTTCGTCCATCAGTGATTCCAATTTTAACCGCAGATAGGACTGATATCCATTTTCAATGCTGTAAACTTCATAACCTTTATCCGCATATTTAATCGCAAGGTCATTGCTTGTCTGTCCGGTATAACACAACAGATAAATCGGCTTATCCTTCGGCAGATCGGCAACGTGTTCATCAAATTCCTCCCAGAAAATATTGATTGCTCCCGGATAAGTCTCTTTTTCATAGTCTTCCCCACTTCGGACATCAATAATCATTTTATCCCGGCTATCCAGTTTTAATTCCTCAATTGATTTTTGAACCATAATCTTTCCTTCCACTCTGGTATTGTCTCTCTATCGCATTAGCACTCATCATTACGAAGTCCCGTCAAATCCTTCACCACCTCCGAGGCGAGAATCAGACCTGCCACAGACGGCACAAATGCCGTGGACCCCGGAATACTTTTCCTTATCGCAGTCCCTTGCTCCATACCGCCTGCGTCTTTTTCCCCGGTATCCTTTTCCGGTTTTCCGCCACAGTTTCCCTGAAGCGGTTTCTCTGTTGAGTAGACTACCTTTAGTTTCTTCACTCCGCGCTTTTTTAATTCACGGCGCATAACCTTTGCCAGTGGACACACGGAGGTCTGATAAATATCTGCCACCTCAAATTCCGTCGGATTCAGCTTATTTCCTGCCCCCATGCTGCTGATTATGGGCACCCCTCTCTCTTGCGCTTCCACTACAAGCTGTATCTTTGCCGTCACTGTATCCACGGCATCCACCACATACGAAAATTGACCAAGGTCAAATTCGTCCTTGGTCTCCGGAAGATAAAAACATCTATGCACTTCCACTATGCAGTCCGGATTAATGTCCATAATCCGCTTCCGCATGACATCCACTTTATATTGACCGATACTGGAATGTGTGGCAATAATCTGGCGATTCAGATTGGTAACAGATACCCTGTCATGATCAATTAAATCCAATGCGCCAATTCCACTTCTGACCAATGCTTCCACAGTATATCCACCCACACCGCCAATACCAAAAACGGCCACTCTGGACTGCTTCAATATCTCCATCGCCTCTGCTCCAAATAAAAGCCCGGTTCTCATAAATTGCTCTGACATATCTACACACGCTGCAGGTCGTCCACAGCATACTTCCTTTCATTCATTAAAAACCCTGCCACAAAGGACAGGGTTTTACTATATTTGCTTATTCTTCCGTCATTCCGATCATTTCATCCAATTCTTCATCCTCGTCATCTTCATCAAAGAAATCAGGGAATTCGGGATTTTCATCATCATACTCGGAAAGTACCAAATCCTCATCATCAAAATTAACAGTTTCCAACTCACTGTCAAGTTTTACATTGCGATAACGCTTCATACCTGTACCGGCCGGAATCAATTTACCGATCAGCACATTTTCTTTAAGTCCGATAAGCGGGTCGACCTTGCCTTTAATTGCCGCCTCTGTAAGCACCTTTGTTGTCTCCTGGAAAGATGCCGCCGACAGGAAGGAATTCGTTGCAAGAGAAGCTTTGGTAATACCAAGCATAACCTGGGTTCCCTCTGCACATTCTTTGCCCTCTGAAGCGAGCTTGCTGTTAATCTCATTGTAGTCTAATACATCAACGAGTGTACCCGGCAGATATTCCGTATCTCCACTCTTCTCAATCTTAATCTTCTTAAGCATTTGCCGCACAATAACCTCAATATGCTTGTCGTTGATATCAACACCCTGAAGACGATAAACCTTCTGCACCTCGCGAATCATATAATCCTGCACAGCACGGACACCCTTAATCTTCAGGATATCATGAGGATTAACTGAACCGATAGTAATCTCATCACCGGCTTCGACTGTCTGTCCGTCAAGCACCTTGATTCTGGAATCATACGGGATAAGATATGCCTTGGATTCCCCTGTCTCATCATTTGTCACTACAACTTCACGTTTCTTTTTCGTATCGCGAATCTGCACTTTACCGCCAAACTCTGTGATAATT
>JAMPAW010000275.1 GCA_023666975.1 Clostridium sp. | reverse complement strand
TAATTATGCCTATTATACGGCCTTCTTTTTTCTAAGGACATTTTTGACAGAATATCCTCAACTGTTATATAATAAGCCTCAACTCTTGTTTTATGGATACTCATCGTATTCCAGGGCTATTATTTGGGCTATTATTCAAATATTAAATCAATATAAAATGCACCCTAAAGTAGAGGAAACGCAAGACGGGCGAGTCATTCCGGAGGTTGGATTTGTCATTTATCAAAATGATCTGAAGCTGGATAGCGAGGAACCTCAGATCCAGATGTATTACAGCCGGGAGCAGTGGCAGCGGCAGCCTCAAGATATTTGGGATCCCGAATATACGACATTGGTTTCTATTGTACCAATCAGCTCTTCGTTGACCACATTTGATAAAATGAGCAAGGAGTTAAATCAGGAAACGGGAAAGTCTTTTATATCGCAATTGAACTACACTGCTTTCTGGGTCAGAAATAAATTTCCCAAAAATAAAATTCGTGTTTCTACGGATGAGGAAGAGGGTTTTTGGGAGACTGCAGATCCCAACAAAAAAACTATATCTAGCAAATTTATTAATGGCGAAATCCGATACCTTACTTATGTGACCAGCACCTGGAGAGATCCATTAGGGTGTGAGAAATGTTTTCCGGAGGATCCTATCTTCGAATATCCTTTGGTGGAGACAGATCCCACCTCTACGGTTCCGACGCAGCAATTTTATCTTCAAAGAGAGTATGGAGCCGTTCCCGATGAAAAAGATCAAGTTACACAAGACCAACAGAATGATGAGCGTATTGCAAGCCTGAAAGGGAATATGCTGTATGGACATATTTCCAAAGGAGAAAATCACTATCAATATTTCGTTAAAAACCAAACCTATTTTCAACAAGAAAGAGAGGGGATTGCTTCATGGTTAAAGACCCTGCGGGAAGAGGCTGTCAGAACGGGATACAAAATCATCACATCACAAAACTGCATAAATGTACTAATCATTCCGCAGAAAGCAGATAACGTAGAATTCTCTCAATATGTTTATGAGTATTATTTTCAGGGCTGTGCGGAATGTGTAATCGTGAATACCGAAAAGGAATTTAGAAGTAATTTCAAGGCGGCATATAGCGGTTTGTTTAGCCGTCTGCGTACTGCGGTCACCTTACAGAAAGATGTAAAATTTCACTATGCAGATACTTCACTGCAAAGCGGAGGCAGCTTTAATCGTGCCGTTTCCTTGATTGCGGCCTGTGTGGAAGACTGGAACCTTGGGGATGAGGAAAGATACGAATTTCGGATTGAGCAGGTGTTTTTGTTGACAAGCAGATTATCGGAATCCTCCAAAAGGCAGTATGTAAAAAATCCAAACCGGGAATTTCATGCATATGCCCAATTGGCCATTTCCGCTATGCGAACTTTTGGCGATAGCTGTGTTCCATGTAAGCTGCAGCAGGAAGCGCAGCGTTACTATAAAAAGGCGGCAACAAAATCTATCAGTTGTTATTGGGAAACGAAAATCTATAATAGAGCTTGCTTGCCGTTCGATCAGGTCGAAATGAATGAAAATGAAGATCTTGAAAAGCATGAAGAAGGGTATAGACGCATGATATGTACCCATAGGGCAGCTTATTATATTCGGCCGGTACAGGGAGCTCGCGTACAGGATTACTTCATGGCGCTTCGAGGATTCTTTGATGAAATTTGCAATGCGAATTCGGACGAAAAGACACAGAGCCGTATTTACCGATATATCAATAAAGAAAACCGAAAAGACTGGCTTGCGGCCGGCCTGAAAGTAATCGCGCGCCCATTTTTTGCATATGATTATAGGACTCGTTGTGCTGTGATGGATATGTATCTGCTTCTTGCAGAATATTGGATTGGCGAAAGCAGCATTCAGGACTTATGTATGCGGCTGACGAAGGGAAAGAGCAATCAAAAGAAATACTTGCTTATAGAAGATAATATTAATTGGATAGAAACATTTGCTGGAAATATTGTAAAAGCCATTGGCGAAAACGAAAGTGATAAGCTGGAATTTTTCAGAAATAATATTCTTAAGAGTCTTGCTGATATCAAGAGTAATTATATATTGCGCAAGGATACACTTTTACGACTTAGCAAAAAGATAGATATTGTCTGCTCTAAAAGCGGCGGGGGTGATGGAACGATAGAGTTTTATCAACATTATCTTCGCTCAATTTTGCGTATGACTCATAGCAGTAGTGACGAAACTAAGAGCCTGTGGTTGGAATATTTACTTCAATTTGGTGAAGAATACAAGAAGGAGAACTGGCAGAATGTATCAGAAAATATGGGTGATGGAATCGAACGGCTTGTATCAGAGGTTCCGAAGAATGTACAAGCTGCATTTCAAAATTTCCTGGAGGTACTTCTTGTTGAGAACAACAGGCCGATGTATCAGCTTGTAGTGGAACTTCACAAAAAGACGCAGGGAGATGAAAAACAAAATGAATATAGTGAGAGTGATGAAAGTTATATAGAAGAGCAGAGATTCCTTGATGAGTATATTAATCGTAAGTCCGCTAAATTTCTCCAATTTGGAAAGCAAAATAATATGAATTACAGCCAACTCCACGCTCTGCATCAGCTGCTTATACTCCTCAATCAAACAAGTCATGAAATTGACCGGTATAATGATTTGGGCAAAGCACTGCAACGGATTATGGAAGCTGAGACAACGCCGCAGGGAAGCGTTGTCCTGTTTGGAGAAAGCAGGCAGAATGCCGATATAGAGATTTCTCCTGTTGCAAAATATCTGAACTTGCCGAACTACTTTGTGTTATATCCGCAGTATATTGGCGAACAGAACAATCAAGGAAAGACAAAAGAGCAAATCAGGTTCGAAGAGAAGTGGAAACATGTAAAAGAAGATAGTAAAGCTGATTCATTTTTGAATGAAAATGGTTTTTATCTAATGCGACAAGATAACGGGGGAGAAAACGTAAATATTATTATTAAACTGGAAAATAACTATGGCGCGGTGAACACGCCGGAGAATAAAAAGCAGAAAATAGAAATTCAAAAGATTGAACCTATTTACATTTACATTCCTTGCGCGATGTGCCCTCAGCAGGCTTTAGGGTTGACGCGTAAAATATTGATGTTTCGTAGAAAGCTGATCGAATGGCTGGAAACGGATTTCAATAATAATGCCATTGCCGTTTTGTCCCGTCAGCAGTATCTCGCGAAAATACTGTCAACAGATAAAATGGGGGATCATAATGACGACGGTTTTGTGGAATGCCAGGAGACTCTCTTGATGGCAACAAACCAGGATGAGTTTGATGAGGAAATGAAGATAGGAAATTGGGAAAATTCGGTAACGGAAGCGGGTATGCCGGAAAATACCTATGAAGTTCCCGAGGATGCCAGGCCGCCACTGTACGGAAGTCTTGCGTCTGCAAGAGAATGGTTTTTTCTGCGTTCATATGTGAATTCCCGTATTTCACGCTTGTTCCGAACAATGGTTCGCACTGAAAACGAACTGGAGAAGGGAGAACTGATTGACGTTGAAAACTATTATGCACGTGATGCCCAAAGCGTAAGGATGCGGCCGGTACGGGATTTAAGCACTGTTTTTTTCACTCCAATCAAAATCGGGTATACACGAAAGAATTATTTGCGTCAGATGATGGATACAGTCACCTTTACGATAGAGGGAGTTCAGGATTATAAAATTGACGGCGAGTTGCGTCCGAATGCAAATATAGCGGAGCGCCTGAAAAATGTGGAGAGCCTTCTAAAGAGCTTTTGCTGTATTACCATATATTTTGAAAAAGAAGATATGCAATGTGCATATTTGGCGGAATACCTTACGGCTATCCTGTTGGATTGCTTTATAAGCGGAGTAAAGGCCGGAGAGGTATGGAATCAAACCAAGTGGGGTGGAGAGGCTTATAAGGTTCTGCAGGAGAAAAGGGCAGATGAAAAATGTGAGATTCAGCTTGACCGAAAGAGAGGAGGG
>JAMPAW010000274.1 GCA_023666975.1 Clostridium sp. | reverse complement strand
AAGTATAGCAGAGGTTTTTTCCAGTGACAACGATTTTTCAGAAATGGAGGGTTTATGGAAGAAACAAAAGCAGAACTACAGTTAATTAAAATGTCTGAGATACAGTCGCAGAAAGTTTCTTGGCTGTGGTATCCATTTATTCCTTATGGCAAGCTGACCATTGTTCAGGGTGATCCGGGCGACGGAAAGACTACGCTTATACTGAACGTAGCGACGAAGCTGTCAAAGGGAGAGGGATTGGATACTGACATGAGACTTACAGAACCTTTGAATGTGATTTATCAGAGTGCGGAGGATGGTCTTTCCGATACAGTAAAGCCACGTTTGGAACAGGCAGGAGCGAATTGTGAAAATATTTTAGTCATTGACGAAAGCATAAAATCTCTTTCCATGATAGATGAACGATTGGAAGAAGCGGTTATAAAGACAAAGGCGAAGCTGCTGATTTTAGACCCGATACAAGCTTATTTAGGTGGTGGTATGGATATGAATCGGGCAAATGAGGCGAGGGATATGACAAAGAAATTAGCGGCATTGGCGGAGAAATACCAGTGTGCTATCGTCCTTGTCGGGCACATGAATAAAGCAGCAGGAAATAAAGCGGCATACCGGGGTATGGGTTCGATTGATTTCTTGGCAGTCGCAAGAAGTGTTCTTTTGATCGGCAGAGTAGAGGGCGAGGAAAATATAAGGGCCATGGTACAGATAAAAAATAACCTTGCGGCATTCGGGTATCCGAAAGCATTTGCTCTGTCGGAGGGTGGGTTTCAATGGCTTGGAGATTATGAGATCACAGCAGATGAAGTGCTTGGCGGCATTGCTCCCAAAGTAAATAAAATGGAACAGGCGAAGCGGCTGCTTCGGGAACTGGCAGAAACAAATAACGCCATGCAGAGCAATGAGATTTTCAATCTTGCAGAGGAACAGGACATATCAAAGCGGACACTGGAAAATGCAAAGAAAGAGTTAGGCGTTCGGGCGAAGCGGATAAACAATACATGGTATTGGGAATTGGATAAAATTAAGCAGTGATGGGCAAGGCAGGATAACAGCGCAACAATGCAGAGTATTAGAATTTTGCAGTCTTGGAATTGCGTTCTTGGAGGTTGCAAGGTTGCAATAACTATAGATATTGCAATGTTGTGGTGTTGGGCAAAGCTGGATAGCAGCAGTAGAAAGGCGGCGAAAGCCGCCCCGTCCGTAAGGACGGTATGCTGTCCGTAGGACAGCTTGCCCCCGGCAGGGCGCAAAGGCACTTTTGATAGAGCGCAGCCTGTCAAAAGTGCTTTTGCGTTACTTTCGCAGAAAGTAACAAAGGCGAAGCGAGTGAATCTTGTTTTTGACTGATCGACACATAATATAACAAATAAAAAAGAGAAGAGAGGAAGGTGTGAAATTATTGGAGAGGACAATCAGCGGTATGATGGGAAAAGGATCGATCAACCATAACACAAGAACTTTTATCGCGAAGAATGTGGATAGGGAACGAAGCAAGTATAATGTGCAGTTTTGTCATTCGGATATAAAAAAGGTATACCATGAGTTGTTTGATGCAGCCCTGGAGCGCTATAATGCAAAGCAGAATCGGAGCGACCGAAAAATTGACAATTATTACAAAAAGATACAGCAGAGCAGGCAGGAAAAGCCTTTTCATGAAGTCATTCTTCAGATTGGCAATAAAGATGACACGAATGCTAAAAGCGAGGAGGGGCAGCTTACCAAAAAGATACTGATAGAGTTTATGGAGGATTTCCAGAGAAGAAACCCTAATCTTTATGTATTTTCAGCGCATCTACATATGGATGAAGAAACGCCGCATATTCACATTGATTTTGTTCCCTTTATCCGTAACAGTAAACGCGGGCTTGATACAAGAGTCTCTCTTAAAGGCGCATTGGCAGAGCAGGGTTTTAAAGGCGGTACAAGGAGCGCAACGGAGTGGAATCAATGGATGGAATCTGAAAAGCAGGAGCTTTCAAAGGTTGCAGAGAGATATGGGGTGCAGTGGAAAAAATTGGGTACACATAACAAACATTTGTCTGTACTCAATTTTGAGAAACAGGAAAGACAGAAAGAAGTGGCGGAACTGGAACAGATGATTTTTGGCAGTAAAGAAGAATTGTCCGATATTCGTAATCGACAGATTGTAGCAGAACAGGAAACAGAGCAGATACGAAAAGAGGGCGAAGCGGTTCGGCAGGAGGTGTCGGAACTTTCCGTAACAAATCATTTACTGAAAGAGCAGACGATGACTCTGACGGAGGATAAAGAAAAACTGTTATCTGAAAATGAGAAATTGGGAAAACAGCAAAAAAGGTTACAGCAGGAAATCAATAAAATGGTGCCGTCTAAGGAAGTTATGGAGCGTAATATTCATGCTTATGATGAAGATGTGAAGTGGCAGTTGCCGGAGCCGGGGGCATTGATGAGTGCAAAGGCTTACCGGGATAAGTATGCGGCTCCACTTGTGATAAAGTTAAAAGATGTCGTGAAAAATCTTACGATAAAATGTGTTGATTTGATGGATCAGATTAAGCAGTTAAAGACAAAAGCGACAAAACAGGCAGCGGATATTGATTTCTATAAAAACAAGATACACCAGCAATCTTTTGAACTGGAGCAGTTGCAGGAAAAAGTAAATGATTTTGAACGTGTGAAGCAGTATGTCGGATCAGATAAAATTGATGCAATTGTGACAAATGCAAGGGAATTGGAGCGTATTTCACAAAATAAGAAGCAGCATAGTAGAATGTATAATATGAGTAGATAGGAAAGGATGGTTGATATGATGGATAACGGAAATTGGGGAGAACAATGTTCTATGGAGAACATTGTAGGCTGTGCATACAATATGGATAACGGTTATGTAGAGGTTCATTACATGGACGGGAATATTTTGCAAATAAAATGTGAAGAAATAGAAGCCAGGATGCAAACTACGGAACAATCGCTTGCAAAGCTACATAAGCTGTTGGACGATAAGCCGATTGAGTATGTAGCGTTGGCGCTATCAGGAGAGTTGCAAGCCTATTGTGATATAGAGGCGGATATGGTAAAGGGTATGTTCGGTACAATTGTTCAAGGCTATCTGAAACAGGGATACAATAAAGCAATGGCAGAGGCGTTGGCGAGAGAATTTTTCAGATATGAAAGTTGAGGGAGAGTATGACTGATACGGAAAAGAAAGTAATGGTGCGGCTGTGCGCAAAGATTTTAACGGAAACAGATCTTTATGAAACGGATGCGGAAGTGAGGGATTTAGCGGATTGGATATGTGTTTCAGAGAAGATGAAAGAGAACAATAATAAGATCCGCAATCTGACAGGGGAATACAAACAGATAGAGCCAGAGTGCCGGAAAGGTGTCAGGGAAAGATTGGAACGTATGAAAAAGTTGTGTGAGGAACGTAATGCCCTGTATGAGAAGCAGAGTGAGTTAAAATGGCAGAGGGAGAAGTTGGAACGGAGTTTTACGAGATAGTAAAAAATATAAGAGTAAAGGCAGGCAAACTTCAGCCTGCTTTTTCTTTGGTGATATTTTCAGACATGGTGCTAGCACCATGTAAAATAAATTGATAAAGGAAAATACAAATATGAAAATTTGCGGAAGAGTTGAATTGCTATATTTTTGTAGAAAAAAGAGTGCTTATGTGATATGATATAAAAGTAGAGGCAAAATGTGGAGTATTCAGTGGATTTAATATTTTTCATAGATGAAACATTATAATGCAGGTGGGAAGGAATATGCTGGAAAAGGTTATTCAATTAACAAATCAATATATTGACAATATGCCTAAAAAAGAGCGCAAAAAGTATGGTCAATTCTTTACAAGTAAAGAAACAGCACGTTTTATGGCTGAATTATATAATGTTCCGAACAACAAGCCTAAAGTCAGTATTTTAGATGCAGGAGCGGGATCAGGGATATTATCATGTGCGCTGATAGAACGATTAGAGCAGGTGGCTTCTG
>JAMPAW010000273.1 GCA_023666975.1 Clostridium sp. | reverse complement strand
TACGGAATGCGCAGAATATTTTAAAAGTAAAAAAGCGTATCAAAGGTGTATGGAGGAGCTTCGGAAGAAATGGAAATCCTATGGAAAGGCAGCCGGGCGCATTACGCTAAAAGACGCGGATGAGGAAGAGCGCCGGGAAATTGGCGGTATTTTAGGAAAAGCTTTTTACGAGAAGGATATCTGTTTTGAGTTTGTCCGGTTTGAACAGGGACTGCAGAGAACCCGCTTTGCTCCGGTGGATATGAAAGAAGTGCTGGAGGCATATTTTGGAGAGACGCTCTCCACGAATCAAGGGGAAAGGCAGGAGCGGGATAAACGGAAAACGGCGTTTTTAAACGGCCTTAAGGAGCATTTCCAGAACAGCGCAGGCGATGAATCGGCGGCGTTTTTGTGGATGCGGGATCTGGCGTCCGAAAAAAAGTATGGATATCAGCAGTTGCTGAAAGAATATAAAAAGGAGCCAAGGCAGGCGGAGATATTGGCAAAAAATGTGGGGGACGCGCTCACGCAACTGGAGCATAGGAACGAGGGTAGCGTCGAATGGCCGCTGGCTGTATTTGCGGCGAAAATGCTCGGTAATCCTCATTATTTTGACCGCGGCACAACTCCGGGACAGCTTTTGATCAGTGCAATCTGCTGCTGGAAGAAGACGGAGCCGCCGAAAAACGCGCATCAGTGGAGAGAGCTGCTGTTTGCGGTTGGAATTGTGCCGGACAACATTTCGTCCATGGTGCACGCGTATGGGCTGCGTCTGCAGACGAAGGATGGCTGGCATCCGGCCTATGATGCATTTTGCAGTTTAAATGAGCCGTATGTCATTACGATGGAGAACCTGCGGGGAATCACCGGGACTTCGGCGGAGGGCGGCCGGGTGTATGTGGTTGAAAATGAGATGGTTTTCTGCTATTTGCTGGAACATGCGGTGAAAGGAACGCGGTCGGGAAAAGTAAGATCAAATCCGAGCCTGAATGACAAGCTGACCCTTCTTTGTACATCGGGACAGATTCGATCGGTGGCACAGGAGCTGATTCCGTTCATTCTTAACAGTGGCGCGGATATCTATTACAGCGGTGATATCGATCCGGACGGAATCGGAATTGCGGATCGGCTTTGGCGGAAATTTGGAGAACGAATTCATATATGGCGGATGTCGCCGACAGATTATGAGACGGGTATTTCGAAAGAGCGCATTGATAATACCGGCCTGGCAAAGCTGGAAAATGTCAGGAATCCGTTATTGAAACAGACGGCGGAAGCGGTGAAAGAGAAGCGGAAAGCGGCTTATCAGGAGAATCTGCTGGGAGAGCTGCTTGGGGATATATTAGCTGATTTATTTGAAATTGATAAGGCATAGATGAAAGAAATATTCAGCAATGGGAATGCATAGGAATCCCGATAACCGTTGAATCTGGATGACGGATAAGAACCGCTGGTTTTTTGTGCCATGAGTTATTGGAAAGATATTCGGATAGCCTTGCCTTCCTGACAAGCCTATCCCAGGTTGATCACATAGGCATGTGGAGAAAGGACAGAAGAAATGGCAAAATACACTTTTAAGGTTTATCCGGCGGGGCAGGGCAGAACGGTATATCGTACTATAGAAATCTCTGGAAAGGAAACGCTCGATAGATTATGTGAGTTTATTCTGGAAGCGTTTGATTTTATTCATGAGCATTTATATGAATTCTGCATGGACAATAGAATGTATAGCGAAGACAATTATCAGTATGATCCCGAAGATGACGAACCGTCAACAGATATAGTGATAGACAAAATTGGTCTTGTAAAGGGGCAAAATTTTTCGCTTCATTATGATTATGGCGATGATTGGATGTTTACGATTCATGTGCAAAAGATAGAAGCTGAAACGAAAAAGACATCGCCTAAACTGATCAAGTCGGCAGGGCATGTGGAACAGTATCCGATGTGGGATGATGAAGAAGAATTTTAGGTGACAAGCGTTGCCCAATACAATTTTTGACTCCAATAATTATACAGACATCTATCAGAAAGATTTACTTGTCGCAGACGCAGAGAAAGAAATCTTTTTTACGAAATAGGGCAGAGAAACCTGCTCTTATTTTTATTGGAATTTATTGCTTTTTCAATAAAGATACCGCATAATGAAATAGAGGAGTAAAATAGATTGAGGGAAAGAGGGAGAAATTGAAACAGGGCTTTAGGCGATATTGTAGAAACAAACGTTGAATAATATGAGGTGTAAACATGGCTATTCATAATAAATCGCATTATAATCACGCTCTTATGTCTTTGAATAAAATGCGTAAGGATAATACGTTAAAGAATAAGACAGCGGCAGATTTTACAACGCCCGATAAAACTATGTTATGCTTGAATATTATGGATTGCCTGGACTTTTTGAAAGCAATTCCTGACGAATCGGTGCAGTTAATTTGCATTGATCCGCCTTATAATCTTGAGCTTGCAGGGTGGGATGTTTACGATAATTATATTGAGTGGGCGGCAAAATGGCTTGATGAGTCGTACAGGGTTCTTTCAAAAAACGGTAGTATGGTTATTTTTGGCGGGATACAGTTTAGAGATGTCAAATCGGGTGACTTGATTGATATAATTCACCACGTCAGGCATGCTACGAAATTTAAGTTGATAAATACGATTATTTGGCGATACAAAAACGGTATGTCTGCCCATAGATATTTTGCGAACAGGCATGAAGAAGTTATTTGGCTGACAAAAACAAATGATTATTATTTTGATTTAGACTCAGTAAGGGAACCCTATTCAGAAAAGGATCTTGAAGCGGCATTGAAAGATAAACGTCTAAATCCGGAAAATACGATGAAGGGCAAAAACCCGACAAATGTGTGGGAAATCAATAGGCTTAACGGTAATAGCAAGGAACGTGTTGGGCATCCGACACAAAAGCCTGTTGCAATTATAGAGCGTTTTGTTCAGGCGCTTTCCTATCCGGGCTCAGTCGTACTTGATTTTTTTGCGGGGAGTGGAACAGTCGGTCGTGTTTGTATTTTAGAGGGGCGTCATTGTCTGATGTGTGACAGTGATAAATCTTCTACTGATTATTTTAACAGGCATCTCGAACTTATGAGGAAATCAGGGCAAAGCACGGATTATATTCATGTAGGCAATGCGGAAGATTTTTTCGCAAACTTAAAAGGAGCACGACAGGATGAAAGGGAAACAGCAATCTGATAGGCTGACAACACAACAAAAGGCAGCAGATGGTGTCATTGGGATTTTTGACGAAGAAGCGCAGGAGCATGACAGGAAAGTTTCTGATAATTCTAAAATTGCAATGCGCAAGTTACAAGAGGAATTTCCAACCCTGACTTTTAGATACAGAAAGAGCATTTCAAAGAAAGAGATAAATGCAGCACTGCACGAAATTGATGACGACCTCGGACAGACTTTGTTTTTACAAAGCGCAAGCATTATCCCGGACGGCGGAATTATTGAAGTTAGGGATGACAACGGGAAATGGCATGTTGTAGTTGTCTCAGAAGCAAAGTTTCAAGGCAAGGATATTGATAATATAAAGGCTGGTATCAAAGTCGGAAAGAATGAAGATCAGGATTTAATGGCGGCAGGAAATGCTATTGAGCGGGCACACAAGAATGTTTGTGAAATTGCTAACTATATGCTGTCAGAGCCTTATTTTCCATACATCTTGTTTTTAGAGGGTTCAAATTTTTTGACACATGATATTACGATACAAAGACCTGACGGAAGCGATTATAAATTACATTATGATAATGGCACACTGAACAGGCTTGATCGACTTACTGCTGCAAATTATGGTATGAAAGTAAATACCAATTTATGCAAAAACAAGTTTGTCCTTTGTAATAATCGAACAATAATGTTGCAGGCTGCTTCAATTTACACGCAGGGTGACGGAAGCCATTGGAAGAACAATGATATGATAGATGTCATGCTTGATATTGCGCGGACATCTCTTAGTATGTTAGGCAATGTTC
>JAMPAW010000272.1 GCA_023666975.1 Clostridium sp. | reverse complement strand
ATATCTTACATATAATCATTGAAGTGGAAGATGCTTATTTTTGTATAGCCATTGCCAGGGTAATGCTCACATGAATACTGCATCTTCCGTTATTATACCAAATCCTGCCTAAAAACACTACATATTATTCGCCAACAATAAATTTCATATATACCTGCCAGATGTCTTCCCCTATACTACTTTTCCTTGTTTCTTTCATCGTTCCTTTTCCTCCCTGCCAAAAACATCCTCATAAGAATCATATTCCGATCCTGAAGCAGCTACCCTCTTAACCTCCGCAAGCATTGCCTCCACTGCAGGTTGTATCTGGTTTACTTCTTCCCTAAAATGTTCAAGCAGATCATTGCCATAATATCCCTGGCTAACCAAATCTATCATAATCTGTTCTACAAATTCTGCTTCTGTGCATACCATTCTATTATCTATCCTCCTACAATTTAAGCCTTCAAGTTGCTCAACTCAAAGGCTTTTATCTTCACACCCTAAAATTTTAAAAATCTTATCATTTTGCAATAATATGTCCATTTTCATCTTAATTAGTAATGAGCATTATTAATTGATTTTTGAATATTATCCATTGCATTAATTAATAACCTACATTTTATTATATGTTTAGGTTCACTTTCACCTTCACCTAATTCTTTGTTTGTTCTCTGGTGATATGCTTTATTTTCTAGGAACTCACAAAAATCGAATAATATATGTTGACTTTCATACCATTCTTTGGGGTCTGAACCTTGGGGATAAACATTATTGTCTGTATTAAGAAGTATTTCCTTTAATTCTTTCGCAGCAGACCTATATAAGTCCATTTCCTTGGGTTCTCTGTATTTGGGGCATATTTTTTCTCTTAATTCATCTGTATACATTAAAGAAAAAATATTCCCAGCTTTAGCATCTGATACATTTAATTGTCCACTATCTACTAATTTTGTCTGTAGTGCTTTCAAACGCAGGGAAAGTTTTGCATAAAAACCAAAAAATGCTTCAGCGCGTTTTTGCCTTATGAATTGTTTAAACCAACGAGAACTTACAATCACCGAAGTAATTACCCCTACTAATACAGAATTTTCCTCAATAAAACAAAGGATACATTCTATTATATGTAACAAATTCAAATTACATACTAAAAGCATTCTGATTCCTCTCCCCTAGTTTTCCATTGTCGATATTTTTCAATATAGCTATTAATAAATCCATTATTATCTTCTGTCAGATCAAGCATATCATTTTCACAAATTCCGATATAATTATAATTTTTCTGAATATAATCTTTATATAATAAAAGATGATTCATATGCAAATCTTTAACACGTTGCTTAAATGTGATATAATCATTATTATTATTCTTAGGCAAATATGTTCCAGTCCTTAAAGTAACTTCATTCCCACAAAAACGTGCTGCCTCCTCTTCATACATTTCGCACAATGTTGCAGATGCTCCATAAACTGTTTCAATGACATACTTGATGCTTGAAATATCTTTTAAAAAGAATAATGATGGCACTGTAAAACAATGCAAGGCGCTCATGAGTGAAAAACTTGCTTGCCAATCAAGTAAAAATGAATTTCCCGCATCTGTTATTCGGGTACCAAAATCACTACAATTATATTTTTCCCCTGGCAAACTCGCTTCACGACCTGCTACCAATATTTTGTTCAAAAGTTCTGCCAAAACCAATGCATTTGGATTTTCGTGAAATCTATCATCCCGAACACTTAAAATGACATACGGTGCACCTTTTGTATCTCCATTTGACATATCACTTAATGCAATAAGTACACGTGCAAACTGAATTAAATCATCATTTGATATTTTATTACTCTGTAACGGATCAACTAAAACGCCCTGCACTAAATCAAAGAGTGATCTTGTCGAGAACATGTCCACTACTGTCTTGTTCTGTCCATTAACATATTCATTATACTCCTCTGGAAAATAGGATAAGTATGTCAATATCCGGCGAACCAAAGTTACACATCTAGGATTTTCATATGCAACATCTTCAACTACAAATCTCTTATTGTTATAAAAAATCTCTTTTTCTCTTGTAAGATGTCCAATTCCTAAATTCATCCACCTATCTTTTTTACCACTTGAAATAGACCACTTAAATTGAAACTCTATCAGTGCTCTTCGAAACATATAGCGCCCTGAAGTATTATCTCGACTTATGGCCAACATAATCTTGTTAAACTCATCAAAATTTATATTTTCTGTTTTTCCATTAGTAAGCATTGTATATGTACTATATGCAGCGTGAGCTTGTGCTTTTGCATTTCTGCGTATCCCATAGCTCATTAACGGTGCTATAATGGATTGATAATCTGTACCTATAGCCTCGATTCCATCTTTCATTATAATGTCAACAATATCTATTATCTCTTTATTTTTTTCGTTATTGTATCTATTTCGAAGCTTTCGATTCCAAATGAATTTTTTCTTTTGCTCCCATATATCAGATATTTGAAAATGTGCCGTCATATCAGTTATATTTTGTTCTTCTTTGACAGGCGAATGTAGTAGCGTAGGATCTAATAATCCCATTGACGTTCTTCTTAAAACAACAATTATTTTAAAGGCTTTCCACCCTAAATCTTTTTCTATTCTCCCCATTGCATATACCATATTCATTACAGTTATACTCACATTTCTATACAATGAAGTGATATCTCTATTTGGAATTTGAATCTTTAATTTATCAAGTTCTATATATTGTTCAATATTATCAATGACAATATATTGCTTTTTATCCGGTGCCGAGCAATACATAATCCACATTAGCGTTTCAAGTAGTGTTTGAATATTCTTGCCCACATCATCTGGTAATAAAAATGATTTTAAAGAACTAAAAATCTTTGTTTCTGCATCATTATTACCCTCACAGAAATTTCCAATATTTTGAAAAAGTATTTTATATTCTTCACTGGCAAGATTGTTCTTTACAACAATCTTGTTGTAATTATCCAATATCTTTGGACATATCTGGTGACAAGATCTAATATACTGCATAATACCATCAAGTAATTTAGTGCAAAACAACCAAAGAGGAGTCTTTTCTGGGCATTGATATGAAACTCCATAAGTAATTTTTGTAAATGCATCTTCTAAATCAAAATACATCCTTCCAACTCCAAATTCAGTTCTTCCAGATGTTAATTGATAAATTTGTCTATTAATTTCTATTGATTTACCATTTCCGGCTACCCCAAGCATCAAAAGCGGATATTCATTAGGTGAATCACTAGACAATCGGGAAACAAATTTTTCCAATCGTCTTTTTAATACTTTAAACTGTATATAATCAACAGTATATTGATAATATAATATATTACGAGCGTAAGTTTGTTGCTCAATCATTTTATTATGATAAACACTATTTTTATCGTATCTAGAAGGCACACGCAAATTATTGTAAAAATACGACATATTAATGTCTTCAATAGAAAGGCCAAGTCTTCCTAAAGATTCCCTCCCCTTTCTTGTTATCGGCTCACATAAAATAATGTCACTAATGATTTCTTCATCCAGCATGTTAATATCATTCATAATAATTCCCCTTATAAATTACTTTATCATTTAAACATACTTACTACAGATGGATATAGTTTACCATAATTTTACAATTTTCTCAATAAACTTACTATGTTTGTTTTGCAAAAAAATTTCTTTTGCACATAATTTATACCTCTCTATTATTCCTTCTGGCACAACATTGGCACCAAACTTTCCTAAACTGGCACAGCTTTGCGATTTACAGGGTAAATCCCATATGTTAGAATGTGTATCGTGAAAATTCATACGCAGGCGGAAAACCCATACCCCGTATGCGGCTTACGCCACACTTTAGACGCAGACAGGAAGCCCCACCCCGGCTTCATGCCTGCGCCTTTCATTATTCGGGAGGTGACACATTGAGAAAAAAACTCAAACGGCTCCTGCTGTCCGAAAGAGGCGACTCCTCTTATATCAGCAGCTTTATCT
>JAMPAW010000271.1 GCA_023666975.1 Clostridium sp. | reverse complement strand
CCAGGACGGAAAGACCCCATGGAGCTTTACTCCAGCTTGATACTGGGATTCGGTATTGTCTGTACAGGATAGGTGGGAGGCGAAGAGGCATGGGCGCCAGCCCGTGAGGAGCCGCTGTTGGGATACCACCCTTATAATACTGGATTTCTAACCTGTCACCGTGAACCGGTGAGGGGACAATGTCTGGCGGGGAGTTTGACTGGGGCGGTCGCCTCCGAAAAGGTATCGGAGGCGCTCAAAGGTTCCCTCAGAATGGTTGGAAACCATTCGGAGAGTGCAAAGGCAGAAGGGAGCCTGACTGCGACACCGACGGGTGGAGCAGATACGAAAGTAGGACTTAGTGATCCGGTGGTTATAAGTGGGAATGCCATCGCTCAACGGATAAAAGCTACCCTGGGGATAACAGGCTTATCACTCCCAAGAGTTCACATCGACGGAGTGGTTTGGCACCTCGATGTCGGCTCATCGCATCCTGGAGCTGTAGCAGGTTCCAAGGGTTGGGCTGTTCGCCCATTAAAGCGGTACGCGAGCTGGGTTCAGAACGTCGTGAGACAGTTCGGTCCCTATCCGGCGCAGGCGCAGGATATCTGAGAGGAGCTGTCCTTAGTACGAGAGGACCGGGATGGACGGACCGCTGGTGAATCTGTTGTACCGCCAGGTGCATGGCAGGGTAGCCAAGTCCGGAAGGGATAAACGCTGAAGGCATCTAAGCGTGAAGCCCCCCTCAAGATGAGATATCCCTGACGAAAGTCAATAAGACCCCTTGAAGACGACGAGGTAGATAGGTCTGAGGTGGAAGTACAGTAATGTATGGAGCTGACGGATACTAATCGGTCGAAGGCTTAACTTCAGGAAGATGCCTGGATACTTAACGAGACGGAGTCGAGTTTAGTAGAAAGGTATACAGGGTTGAACCTGATGAGAACGAGGCGGAAGACGAAGTTCGAATCTGGTCGTAGCCATGCCGGTGCAGTTAGTGAACACGAGCAGAGCGGAGTGTGAACTTACCAACCGGCGGAGGAAGGAATGCGTGAAAAGGATATGAGGAAAGATGGCATCTTTGTATGGAGTTCTGAAGGCATCAGCCAGTAATCCCTGATAGCTCAATGGTAGAGCACACGGCTGTTAACCGTGGTGTTGTAGGTTCGAGCCCTACTCGGGGAGTTTTTTGTTAGGAATTATTATGGATAATTCTTATCATGAAAGAAAAAGTACTGCATATAATATTGTATAATTTAATTCGGCGCCATAGCCAAGTGGTAAGGCAGAGGTCTGCAACACCTTCATCACCAGTTCAAATCTGGTTGGCGCCTCTTGTTGAAAAGTGCTGTCAAGCCTTGATTTTCCGAGGTTTGCGGCACTTTTTCCATTTTTGCCCAAAAGTTGCTTTAGCGTGTTTTGAGGTGTTTTAGAGTAAAAAAATGGGGTAAAAATGGGGTACGAAAAAATCAGAAAAAGGCAGATGTACGCAGTAAGAAAAAATGAGCCTGTCAATCCCTTTACCGTCAGGCACTCGCAGAGTGGGGGTTTACAGGGTGGAGTATAGAAAACAACATACCTGATGATCGAAAAAGGGATATTCTAAATGCATTATTTTAGAATATCCCTTAATATGTTAGACCAAGGGTCTGTTTTGCATTGTGGAGTTTCTCAAATAGAGAAACGGAACTATATCTATATTATCATCGGTATCAGCATGATAAAGATAACAAAGGGGTCAAAAACCATTGATTTTTCGGGCATGCAACGGAAAGTAGCACAAATTTATTCCTTTGTATACAACTGTTGGTAGTGCAACTTCAAAGTTTACATTATGATTGTATCATGAAAAATGAAAGGTGGTTGTGTTATGAGCAAGCAAACAGTGATATCGGCAAAGCATTTGAAAAAATCTTTTGGCGAAAAAGAAAATCTACAGACGATTTACTCAGATTTGAACATTGATATTTATCAGGGGGATTTTACAGTAATTATGGGGTCTTCGGGAGCAGGAAAGTCTACCTTAATGTATTCGCTGTCAGGAATGGACAAGCCGGATGGCGGGGAAATTGACTTTGACGGCACGGATATTACGAAATTAAATAGTGACAAGCTGGCAGTGTTCCGGCGGAGCGAGTGTGGATTCGTGTTCCAGCAGATCTATTTATTGGATAGAATGAGCCTGATGGATAATGTCGTTACGGCAGGAGTGCTGACAAGCAAGAACCGGGAAGACATCAAAAATCGGGCAAAGGAGCTTTTTTCTTTAGTCAATATTCCGGAGATTACATGGAAGAAAACGCCTTCCCAGATTTCCGGCGGTGAAGCGCAAAGAGCGGGAATTGTGCGGGCAGTCATCAATAATCCGAATGTGCTTTTTGCCGATGAGCCGACAGGAGCATTAAATTCCGCAAACGGAACTGCCGTTTTAGACGTTTTCAGTTCCCTTCACGAGAAAGGGCAAAGTATTGTCATGGTTACGCACGACAAGAAATCAGCGTTAAGAGGCAACCGCATTCTTTATATTAAGGATGGTGAAATTTATGGTGAGTGCGATTTAGGGAAATATGAGCCGGATAACACGGAAAGAACAGAAAGATTTGAAAAATTCATTTCTGAAATGGGGTGGTAGGATTGAAAAGGATTGTAACACTGATTATACATAATCTGAAAAAGGCAAAAGGGCAGTATCTATCCTTTGGCTTTATCATCTGCCTGACGGCATTTATGATGAATATTGCTCTCGTGCTTGCATTTCAGACATTCAGCGCCTATGACAGCCGATTTGATGAGCTTGACACGGCAGACATTAATTTTATCATTCCAGAATTTCAGGATGACAGCGAAATCATTACCGAGGTTGAGAAAATAGACGGAGTGTCCGCAGTCGAACAGCATGACGGCGTATTTGTTTCGGCAACCGTCCGTGAATTTGCAAACTCTGATTTTGACATGAATACGGTTTTTTATAATCTTGACGACACAAGGACAATCAATCGGCTTGATGTTGCAAATTATCAGAAAAAGGATGAAAATACCGTTTATATCCCGATGTATATGCGGGAGTTGGGCGGTTTTGCCGAAGACGGCGATATCACTTATTCCGTAGATGACACGGATTATACCTATACCGTCGGCGGAATTGTATCCGAAATGCAATATGGAAATTATGGTACCGGACTGATTGGCGGATATCTTCCGTCTGCTGCTTATGAAAAGTTTGCAGATGAACACGAGGAACAAGCCATCACAGAGTATTCATTGAAAACTACCGATAACGCTGATTTACTCAAAATCAAAAATGCCATAACCGACATTCTAAGTGATAAAGGCATTGCTGCATTAAGCATGAGCGACAGAGATGCCAGCAAACAGACAAGAACAATGGTATGTACCCTGCTGATTGTTATTTTTCTGGCACTTGCGGCAATCATATTGGCAGTAAGCATATTCTTAAGCAGTTTCCGGATACGCAGTACCATTGAGGATGAACTGGCGCAGATGGGGGTTTTGAAAGCGATTGGCTATACAAGCAACATGATTATTTGTGCGGTCGCCTGCCCTTACACACTGGTAGGCATTGTTTCCACCGTAATCGGCGCAGCCCTGTCCTATGCAGTCCTGCCTTCCGTAGCAATGGTTTTGGCAATTCAATCCGGGTTTACCTATACTCCCGTCTTTGACGGAACTGCGCTGTTAATCGTGGTAGTCATACTTGTACTTGCAATACTGTTGTTTGCTTATCTTTCGGCAATGAAAATATATAAATTAGAGCCGATGAATGCCATCAGAGGAAGCAAAGGAACCGGCGGCGCCGGACAAAATATATTGTTGGCTGTTTTGTCAATTGGTATAATGGTGCTATTATCCTTTGCCGGTACGCTTCTTTACAACGTGAGCATCAAACCGGACAATTTTATGAAAACGCTTTCCGAAGAAACGCCGTCTGTTATTTTTACCGTGCAAAATGATAAAATGTCAGAGGTGAAAGAAATTCTTAACGAGGATGACCG
>JAMPAW010000270.1 GCA_023666975.1 Clostridium sp. | reverse complement strand
ACAAAATAAAAAGAAAGGGAACATGGTGTTTTTGCTTATATAAACATCATACAAGTGAATAAATGGAAATAATCATAAGCAACAGCAGTGATAAGCCTATTTATGAACAAATATGTATGCAGGTCAAAAATTTGATTATGAATGGGACTTTATCTGCGGGGGAAGCGCTGCCATCTATGAGGGCATTAGCAAAAGACTTGCATATCAGCGTTATTACTGTCCAAAGGGCTTATGAAGACTTAACCCGTGACGGATTCATAGAAACTGTATCTGGAAAAGGCAGCTTTGTTGCAGCCCAAAACAAGGAGTTTATCCAAGAGGAACAGTTGCGTATAGCAGAAGAACTGTTGCAAAAAGTTGCGGAAATCGGAAGATCGCATGGAATCAGTTATGAACAAATGACCAATATTTTAAAGTTGTTTTACGAAGAATAATCAGGGGGCAAAAATATGGAAAAAAACAACATTTTAGTACGGGATTTATGCAAACAGTTTGATGGGTTTTTGTTAGACCATGTTTCATTTCAAGTTCCGAAAGGCAGAATTGTCGGATTCATTGGCGAAAACGGAGCCGGAAAGAGTACCACCATCAACCTGATACTTGATGAATTAAAGAGGGATAATGGACAGATACAGATTTTCGGTAAGGAAAACACAAATTCCGCCGTTAAAGAGGATATTGGAGTTGTTTTTGATGAGTGTAACTTTCACGATGTATTTAATACAACTGATATTGAAAAAATACTGTCCGGCGTATATAAATCATGGGACAGCAGTCTTTACAGACAATATCTGAAGAAATTTAAAATTCCCGAAGGGAAGCAAATAGGCTCTTTTTCAAAAGGAATGAAGATGAAGCTATCTATTATATGTGCTATGGCGCATAGACCGAAGCTGCTGATTTTAGATGAAGCGACTACGGGACTTGATCCAGTTGTACGTGATGAAATATTAGATTTGTTTCTGGAATTTATACAAGACGAGGAATGTTCCATTTTCTTTTCCTCACACATCACATCAGACATACAAAAAATTGCAGACTATGTGATCTTGATCCACCAGGGCAAAATAATTTTTGAGGAACAGAAAGATGACCTTGTTTATAATTTTGGGATAGTGAAATGTGGGAAAGAAAAATTTGCTTCCATTTCCCCGGATGACTACATTATCCACAGGGTTACAAATGTGAGCGTAGAGTGTCTTGTCCGTGACAAAGAAGCGATAAAGCACAAATACAAAAATATTGTCGTTGATAACGCAACATTAGAGGACATTATGCTTTTTTACATCAAAGGAGGTGCAGTATGAAAGGATTGATTTACAAGGACATTATGATTTTTTTTAGGAGTGTTGATAAAAAACTGATTCTAATAGCGGCTGGTGCAATTATACTGCTCATGGTTAATACCGGCGTTTATGCGGGACTGTTTGCTTCCGTAATGCTTGCAATGACGATAGGTATGCAGAATATAATGAGTTTTGCAAGTGATGAAAAGGCAAGCTGGAAGAAATACCAGTTGGCATTGCCTGTAAATGCAGTTTCAGTAGTAGCCAGTAAATATATCTCCGTTGTTTGCACATTGGCAGTCAGTCTTGTGGGAAGCACTTTATTTAATCTTTTATCCAGTGTTGCTTTTCGGAATTTTAATGTTACTGTCTGGGGAGTTTCTACGGCTGCATCTATCATTGTTCCGTTATTATGGACTGGAATCTGCCTGCCATTGACTTATTGGTTTGGTTTCCATTCTGCACAGACAATGGGGCTTATTGTAGTAATTCTCATGTTCTATTTCATAAAATACTTTGAAGACGGGGCTGGATTTTCTGCTATGACAGATTCCATACTTTCTTATGTTGTTGTGGCAGGAATTGCAGTACTGGTTCTTTTTGTAATCTCGATGATAATAAGCATGGCAGGCTATAACAGAAAAAATTAGCAGTGCCGATGTACCAGACAATGGCGGGATAAATGTCTCTCATGGAGCCGCCATTGATAGTTTTTCCAAATTCCTTTGGTAATATAATCAAGGAGCGGCAGTTTAGAGTGCTGCTGCTCCAGGTCTTTTATAGGTTAGGCCCTAAAAAGGTGACAATATGCTAAAATACAATAATACGAAAAGATATAATCAGCTTGCGTTTGGTCTTTTGAAGAAAATATTCAATGGCTATTATAAGTTGGGGATGAAGTATCAAAACTGACGTCTCTTGGAGAGGTGCGATATAAAAAGACCTACTTTTACAATAGAGAGATAGGGGAGAGATGTTATCTGTTAGACAGGCTGATGGGATTTGAGGGAGGGGAACGCCTGACAGAGGACGCCACAGCAAGGAACTATGAAGAGGCGGCGGAGAGCAGTTACAGAAAAGGCGGGATGAATGCCAGCGGCGTAAAGAACAGGGCGGATAACATCCACTGCAGCGCAGAGGGGCATATCAGCCATATCTATGCGGACAGGATGAGTTCGAGACCGCTTGGATGGTCAAAGACGGGAGCGGATAAGATGGCACGGCTTAGGGTGTATCAGAAAAACGGCGGAGACATGCTTTATCTGGTGAGATACCAGAAAAAAGAAATTCCGATGTCAGCCGGGAAGGAAGAAGTCATCTGTTCTGCGGAAGAAGTATTGCGGAGTGAGCGCAGGAATCAGAAAGCGCCGGGTGTAGCAGCAGACCTGCCGCAGTATACGATACCGTACCCGCAGATCAGGAAGATAGCGGCATTGAAGAACCACATTTGGGGCTTGTAAGAGAGGGAAGAATAAGATATAGTGAAGAAGGTCAATGATTCTGACCGGATCAAGGGGCACCTCTGTCTGTCTTATTCCTACAATAAACTTACGCTATCATTTTTCTGAATTACATTGACAGCAAAGTATATTTGGGATAAAATCAACATATAATAAATCAGTGATATCACTGATTGGGCTGGTCGGAAGACCCTGGTCCACCGAACGGCGGGGAATTTCCCCGCCATTTTTGTTATTGAAACTGAGGAGAGGTAAGCGGAATCTATGGCAGAAAAAATATTGAGTGTTTTTATAGATGAATCAGGTGATTTCGGACCATATGATTCCCATGCACCGTTTTATCTGGTCGCAATGGTTCTACATAATCAGGATATCAATATTACAAAAAATATAGCTGATCTTGAGACCCATTTATCAAATCTTGGATATAAACAACACGCCATTCATACGGGACCGTTGATTCGCCGAGAATCAGTCTATTCCAATGACCTTATGGAAGACCGCAAACGGCTTTTTAATGCCTTATTTAATTTTACCAGAAAGTTAGATTTTCACTATGTATGTGCTAAAATCAGGAAAGATGAATGCCCGGATGTTATTGCATTGACGGCACGGATATCAAAGTCGATTGCAAAGATACTTAGGTCACATCAGGATTTTTGGGAGAAATTCAACAGGATTATCATTTATTATGACAATGGTCAGATTGAACTTACTAAAATACTGACATCTGTTTTTAATACACTCTACGCTCATGTAGAGTTCCGAAAGGTAAAGCCTGTAGATTACAAACTCTTTCAGGCTGCCGATTTGATTTGTACGATGGAGCTTCTGGCTGAAAAGGCGGACACCAATTCATTTTCCAAATCGGAGCAGGAGTTCTTTTGCTCCGTTCGCGACTTTAAAAAGAATTATTTTAGGCCGTTGTTGAAAAAACATTTATGAGAAGCAGAGAGGGAGAGAATGGAAAGGGATATTGCGGACTATGCCAAAGACGGCAGATTAACGGAACCGTCAGACGGGAAACGCTATGAATAGCGCAAGATGATAGATGCAGTGAAAACGTCAGGCAGAACGCTCACGGATGAGGAAGCCGAGCAGTATCGGGTAAAATAGGACGGATTGGCGGAAAACGCAATTTGGCAAAAGTATACTATCCGGCAAAAGTCAGGGGGTTCCGCAATCGTTTGCAAAATTTGTCATTGAGGATGAATATTGCAGAAGTTCAAAGTATATATAATAATAAAAA
>JAMPAW010000026.1 GCA_023666975.1 Clostridium sp. | reverse complement strand
GATTTTTCACGATACCCATTTTAACATATGGGATTTACCGTGTAAATCGCAAAGCTGTGCCAATTAAAGACATTTTTGTGCCAAAATAAAAACAGGAATTATTCATCCTGTTTTTTTGTTTCGTTTATTTTGTTTTGCAAATCATTTTTCTTATTCTGAAGCTCATTTTTTTCGTTTAGCATCTTGGCATCAAATTGTGACAAAGTAATTTCGATACTTTTTAATTCCTTTTCCCATTGCTCTATTCGTCGAGCTTTATTCAATTTATCCCATTTATTTAGGTTAATCTCGATATTAGAAGCATCAAAGGAGTATGCCTCTAAAAGAAAAAGAAAATTAGCTATGCTTAATGGATCTAATTCAAAATATTTTTTACTAAAATATAAATCACGACATATCACTTCAGTATAATCTCGGTCACAAGATAAAGGAATTGGGAAAACATAATCAGAAAAAATTTTATCATAAGGAATTTTTCCATCCTCGCATTCCGAAAGCAATCTTTGGTACATATCACTTAAAGCAATATTTAAAGCCAATTTCTCATTGGCTAAGAAAATATCGTCAATAGTTTGATTACTTTCTTGTCCACAAGCAATACCAAGAATATCGGATTTTAAGATGGAACATATAATAACAGATGCTATTTTGTGACGATCCAAATGCTTGTCGCGTAATTTCATAAATTTATCAATAATTAAGGAATGATAATAATTAAAATTTTGATGAAACAATTGTTCTGAATCAGTGTACATTACTATAGATGGATCATCTTTCATTATTTTTTTACTTTCAATTAAAATTGCATTCCATATAGCTTCTCTAGTTTCTTTCATATATAATTCCTCAGTATTTACAATATTCTTTCACCTCAATTGCATTTTGCTTTTCACACAAATTCGGTCCTGAATTGATAATTTTCATATCTGCTTCAGACTGAGTATTAGGAAAATCAAAAGAAGGTGATGAATGAAATCGGCTATCAAAAAAAGTTTTTTCAATAATAGTTGTGGGAAATTTTTTTTTCTTTTGCATTGTAAAAAATTTAATTGTTTTGATTACTTTGTATATTGTAAATAAAGTGCAAATTATTAAAAGAATGCCTGTAAAAATGCTCATATGATTTACCCCCTATTTTATTGTGGTCTTTCTTCTAAGTGAATGTTCTTATATTTACCGGGTATATCTGTGATAAATGGATATATATAACCCCACCAAATAGTATATAAAGTAGGGAAAAAGGTTAACAAACATATCCACCAATTTTCATTTTCTAACATATGTTTAGTTAAAAATGTGCTTTTATTCAACAAGAAATAAAATCCTATTGGAAGAGCACAACAAAACATAGATAAAATTCCACATGATATATAAATACCGATGATGGGTTTTGATATAGGAAACCCATTTTCAATATTATTCTTAATTTCGTGATAAATATGTAAAATTACAATTGCAATGGAAAAACTAGCAATTGTTAAATTTTGGTAGTAACCATAAACATCATGCTCGTCAGCCCACATGATAGACGACAAAATCATAACTGTAACAAAAATGAAAACACCAGTTATGAATTTCTCAGTAGAGTTATCATCCTCTTCCTTAGGTGCTTGCATATAACTCATCCCCTTTGTACCTTGTGCTTTAAGCCTCGAATAGCACTGGATATTATACCATTGAAAGCTATAAGTGTCAATACAAAAAAGAAAAATTATACATATTTTAGGCATGATAAACTAAACTATATTATGATATAAATCCCAAAATGTGTATCCTAAGAAAATTATACTATGCTTTTTCAAAAATATCTATATATTTATTAAATTTAAACAAAAAAGTTTACAAAGGCGTGGCAACATTTTGGCAACAGAAAATCAGCAAGCCATAATAAATGATGTAATAGAAGTAAAATTAGGCGTGTATTTGCACGAAACTTAAACATATATAGTTAATAATAACAAAGAACACGCCGAGTTCGAATAGCGGATGAAAAAGCTCGGATGCCTATTTTACAAGGGTTTCCGGGCTTTCTTTATGCCTTTTGGCTCTACTTTGGCTCTATCAGAAAAATCCTGTTTCAAACAGAGTGGCAGATAGAGCCAAAGGGTATGTTATTTTTCTTCACTGGTATTCAGCTTGAATGTATTTCCCTGTGTACCTTTCTTGACAATGCGGCTGCTGTCAATGAGGTGGTTCTTGATTTCTGCCACATCAGCCTGTATGTCAGCAATGGCGGCTTCGTGTTCTTCGGCAGAAGCGTAGCCGCTGGCATCGGCAGTGACGGAATCGCATAAGCCTTTTGCTTTTATATATTTGGCAAGGCGTTCGTTGATGTCCGCATTATCAAAAGAAATCTTTATGGAAGAAGGAACGTGGTTTCCTTTTCTGTCTTTTTTCATTTCAAAATTCATATCAATCTGCTCGTCCAGCCGGAAGAGCAGAGTCAGCACATCGGAAGTTGTTTCGATGTCAAAATCCATAAACTGATAAATACTGATTCCCAATGCTCCGGCTATCTTTAATAACTGGTCCGGCTTTGGATTTCGGATTCCGTATTCGTATTTTTTGATGGTTGCGGAATTGATGCCTGATAATTCTCCAAGCATTTCCTGTGAGATGCCTCGCATCCTGCGGTAATATTTGATTTTTTCGCTAACGGTCATAAATACACTCCTTTTCGTATTTCATAGTTGATTCGTTACGATATAACAAGGTACACAGAAGTGTTCCAAATACATCATAACACAGATGGACACATTTGTGTATAAAATTTTTCAAAAACACTTGACAGTCACAAATGTGTACTGTATAGTATAAATACAATGATACACAAATGTGTACCACAAATATTTTCAAGGAGGAGGGCTTATATGGAGCAGATAATGGCAGAGGGCAGGCAGGGAATGTTTCTGTTTGTAAAAGATGTGCAGGAAATTCTGGGTGTGTCCAGAAATTATGCTTATGTGATTATCCGGGAGCTGAATGAGGAATTGTCGAAACAGGGCTACAGAGTGGTAGCAGGCAGGGTTCCGGCTAAATTCTTCAAAGAAAAGTTCTATGGAATGGATGGAGCATAGGAGTATGAGTGCAGCATGAGATGTTGTGTATTGCGGATTACAGGTGTAGCAGTTTTATGGAGAAAAGGGCGTAACTGCATTTGCAGGCATGTTGGAGAGGAGATGATGTTATATGCCGGCAACAAGAGACGGTAAAGGATGGCGGTGCCAGTTCTATTACAAGGACTGGCAGGGCATCCGGCACAAGAAGAACAAGCGGGGATTTAAGACAAAGGCAGAAGCGAATGCGTGGGAGAGGGATTTCAGGCAGAGGGCAAAGTTTCGACCGGAAATCCGTTTTGACAACTTTGTGGAAATTTATTTTCAGGATATGGAGAACCGCTTGAGGGAAACCACAATTGAGAGCAAGAGGTATATGTTTGATACAAAGATTCTTCCCTATTTTAAGGATAAGAGTATCAGTGACATTACGGCAGCAGATATAAGGGCATGGCAGAATACGTTGATTAAGGAAAATTTTGCACCGACATATCTCAAGACAATCAATAACCAGATGTCGGCATTGTTTAATTATGCCTGCCGGTATTATGATTTGGAGAGCAATCCCTGCAGGAAAGCCGGAAGCATTGGAAAATCAAAGGCAGATGATATGGATTTTTGGACAAAGGAAGAATTTGACCAGTTTCTGACTGTTTTTGAAAAGAAGCCGGAGGCATATATGGCATTTAAGCTGCTATTCTGGACGGGAATGCGGATTGGCGAGATGCTTGCCCTGACTTTTGAGGACGTAAACCTTGAGGAACGGGTTATTTCCATAACAAAAAATCTGGTGCGGGTAAAGGGAGAGAATAAAATCCATCCACCAAAAACGCCAAAAGGGGTTCGGGAAATTACCATACCGACTTTTCTGGCAGAGGATTTGAGGGAGTATTTCAGCAGGCAGTATGGGATTTTGCCTAACGAGAGAATATTCCGTTTTACCAAAAGTTTTATGGAACATCAGATTGTCAGAGGAGCGAAAGAAAGCGGTGTCAAGCGGATTTGTCTGCATGACATTCGCCACTCGCATGCCTCGATGCTAGTTGCGATGGGCTTTCAGCCATTGGAAATAAAGGATAGATTGGGGCATGAGAAGATTGAAACGACACTGAATACCTACAGCCATTTATATCCCAATAAGCAGATGGAACTGGCTGACAGGCTGGAGATTATGAATCAGGAGTAAGGAAAAGGTTTTTAGATGGTGGTTGCAATGTAGGTAAAAGCAGTAGAAATTATGTGGTTTTAGATTTTGAAGTCACAGGAGAATGGAGGCAGAATATCATGAGTAATGTACACAAAAATCCAACAATCAGTTTCCGTATTTCAGAATGGGAACGCAGGGAGATTGAAACAAGAATCAGGGCAAGCGGATTATTGAAGAAAGACTATTTTGTAAGAAGTTGCATCTATAACCGGATTTGTGTTGTAGGGAAGAAAGAAACAATCGTGCCGATGCTGGAGGAAATGCAGAATATGCAGATTATCCTGAAAGAGATTGCAGAGGATTTCAAAGTTGGGAAAGTGACACTTTCTGAAGCCGGATTGGAAGAAATGTGATGTGATTTTGAAAGCCTTGTAAAAGTGCTGATAGATATGCTAGATGGGGCAGAGTATCTCTGGCGGGGAACGGAGTATGAGAAGAAATAAGCAGATGAAGTGGCAGGATGCCTTGTTGTAGTGAAAGGTATTCTGCCATTTTCGATATTGGTGGTAATGATAATAAGCTTTGACAAGTAGCGGCATACAGTCATATCGCTTTAGATAGATTTCCTAATGCTTCTATGGAGATATGCCAAGCAGCCAGCGTGGAATATTTGGAGCTGTGCGACAAATATTTCATCGGCTGGACTGCGGAAGTTAAGCCTCCGGCAGGACGCAAAACCCGCTTGCGGGCTTGGCAGCTTTTGATGCGGAGCGTCAAAAGTGCTTTTGCGTTACTTTTGGCAAAAGTAACAAACCATATTCCGCCTCAGACTTCGCCTGCCGGCTCGTCTTTGGCTGGAATATGGTTTGCTGTGGGCAGATTTCTATGTGAAATATTGTATTACAATTTGTATAATAGGGCAAGTGGAAATTTTCTTCATGGAGAAGTTTACAGGATTTGAATGCAGAGTTTGTAATACAGTTTGTGCAACAAAAAAGATTGTGTTATACAGTATGTCAAACAACTGGGGAGTGAAAAAAATTGTCTGTGTAGATGGGTGTACTTCTCGGCATAGTCAGGGAAGCTGGGAAAAGAGATTTTAGAATCATGAGCAGAGATATATTTTTAAGGGCATTTACAGATAAAGACAGAAAGAGGGGGTGTTGTGTATGGAGAGAACGATTTCGATGATGGTTGGTAAAGGTTCGCTGAATCATAATAATCGGACATTTATCGCAAAAAATGTAGATGGCGAACGTAGCAAATGTAACAAAGTCTATGTAAAGGAAAATATCAAAAAGGTGTATCATTCACTTTTTGATGAGGCATTAGCGGTCTATAATGCCAAACAGACAAGGGCTGACCGCAGGATTGACAATTATTATGAAAAAATCCGCACAAGCAGACAGGAGAAACTGTTCCATGAGCTGATTGTCCAGATTGGCAACAGAGAGGATACAAACTGTGGCATGGTGGAAAGCATTTATGCACAGTTGGCATTAGAGGAGTATATGATGGGCTTCCAAGAACGGAATCCTAATCTGAGAGTATTCAATGCGGTTATGCACTTGGACGAGGAAACACCGCATCTGCATATTGATTATGTACCGTTTTCAACCGGAAATAAGCGTGGATTATCCACCAAAGTATCTCTTAAAGGTGCGTTGAAAGCACAGGGATTTGTCGGAATGGGGCGGTTTGACACCGAGTGGAAACGCTGGGTAGAACATGAGAAAGAGTGCCTTGCAGAGATTATGGAACGCTATAAAATGGAATGGCTGCAAAAGGGATCACACGAAAAACACTTGTCGGTTTACGATTATGAAAAGAAAATGAGGAAGGCAGAGGTGGCAGAACTGGAACAGGAAATTTCCGGACAGAAAGACAAAATAGCAAGCCAAAATTTAGTGTTGGAAATCAATGAGACAGCACTGCAATCCCAACAGCAGATTTTAGAGGAGAAGGAGGCAGAAGTAAAGAAAATCCGGCAGGAGACGGAGCAGGCGAAAGAAGATTGGGAGAAGGTACAGATTGACAAGGACGAAGCACAGGATTCCTATGAATACTATAAAAGACTGGCAGAAAGCAAAAAAGGGGTGTATGAATTGTTCCAGTCATGGAGCGAGGAAAAGAAAAAATCTTATCAGGATTTTGCGAAAAGGAGCAGGGAGTTAGAGGCAGAGGTCCTTAAAGAACGGGTACGGGATTTAGAAAAAAGAAAATCTGATAAAACGGAGGAGGTACAGGCAGAGGAGATAAAACTGGATATTGTAAAGTTGGAACTACAGGAGGCAGTCAGTGAATTTGAGAATGTGCAGAAACAGGCAGATTTTGTGAAAGAGCAGGCTGTACAGCAGTATGAGAAGTACCGGAGGATTGAGCCAAGCGAAAGAGGGACCGCCATGTTTGATGATATGCTGCGGTTAAAACGGGAAAACATGATACTGGAGGACGAGAATAGGACTTTGAAAGAGAAATTGCAGAAAGCATATGATTTCATGAAACAGTTTACCATCAATGGATTGAATATGCTGGAGAGTTTTTTGGAATCCATTGGGGAAAAGGTACGAGGGTTTTCAGAGAATATCGGTTTTGGTGGCGTGGCAGGGGCAGATGAAGTGGGTTGGATTTATGAATAATGTGAGAAGTGCTACGGGGGAGGTTATATTGAGGGAGTTGGTATATGTGTAAATACGTGCGGGGCGGGTGGCTGCCCCGTATTTTAGCTGTGGAATTATATGGTGACGTGTGATATACTGTTTATGTGATTAGGGAAAGCAGGATAGATTTAGAAAGGTGTTTGCGGGATATGAAGGAATACAATATAAAAATTGGTACGGCTTTTCTTTTGATAGTGGCTTATTTTGGAGTTATGCTTTTTTACACATTTTTAGACGTGGCGGTTTGGAGAAAAGTTTTTCCTGATTTTTCAAACATTGTAAACATTATTATTATAGCGATGTATAATATTTTTTGTCTTGTTTATAAAAATAAGGACAGGCTATCAGGTACAGATGTTGTCCAACGTAGATTTTACAGGAATCATTTTGGCTGTGGGATGTTCCGTTTTATTTTTTCTGCTGTTAGATAAATGTTTAGATCCGATTTTTGAAAGTATTTTCACGCAAAGCGAGCAGGATTATGAAGAAATGATGCAGAGCCTGGTTGCATCTCCGGTAACAAGTTTGATACAGGTATGCGTGCTTGCACCGGTCATTGAAGAAATACTGATGAGGGGAGTCGTTTTGGGAGGATTAAAAAATACATACGGTTCCTTGACGGCATTGCTGATATCTGCGGCTTTTTTGCACTTTTGCATTTTAATATGGTGCAGACTTTGTCTGCATTTGTATGTGGAGTTGTTTTGGGGCTGCTCTATATAAAGACAAGTTCGATATTTTGTTGTATGCTGGCACATTGTGGATATAATTTAATTTCCTATATTGCTATGATATATCCGCAAATCAGATAAATACACTGAGAATATGGAGGGAATTTCAAAATGGAGGAATTATTCAGGGAGTTATCCGCTTTGCCGCAGGTAGAAGCCATTGCATTAGGCGGTTCAAGGGCTGGCAGTGACTTTGATGATAAATCGGATTGGGATGTGTATGTGTATTGCATGGAAAAGATTCCAGAGGATATACGCAGTGCTTTGTTACAAAAATACTGTAGCCGGATTGAAATCGGAAATCATTTTTGGGAATATGAGGATAACTGTATATTAAAGAATGGCGTGGATATTGATATTTTATATCGTGACTTGGATGCATTTGCAAAAGAAATATCAGAGGTGGTGGATGAATGTGCGGCTCGTAATGGCTATACTACCTGTATGTGGCATAATCTTTGTACCTGTAAGATTGTTTATGATGAAAACAGCAGACTGGCATCATTGCAGAAAAACTACAAAATTCCTTATCCAAACTTGTTGAAACAAAATATCATCAATCGAAATATGAAGCTGATCCGTTATGCAATGCCTGCGTTTGAAGGGCAGATTGCCAAAGCAGTGAAACGTAGTGACATGGTTAGTATCAACCATCGTATTACAGAATTTTTGGCATCCTACTTTGATGTGATATTCGCATGCAATGAATTGACGCATCCCGGTGAAAAGCGTCTGATTGATTTTTGTGAG
This sequence comes from Clostridium sp., assembly GCA_023666975.1. The sequence continues at coordinate 24,158 of JAMPAW010000026.1, read as the reverse complement.
AAGCAATGTAAATATTTGCCGGCAAATTTTCGGGAAAATCTGGAGCAATTATTTTTTGGCATGTTTAGCAGACCAGAGGGCATTTCAGAAAATATTGACATCATCGTGAGTAATCTGGAGAAACTTTTGAAGTCAGAGTCATGTAGAGAAGAGGATTCTAAGGAATATTGATTCTCAGATACCATCAATTTCAGGGGGTGAAATGATGATCCGTGAGATTACAGAAAAAGATTACAATGGTTTAATGGCTTTGTATATGCAGCTGCATGATAATCCTATGCCGAAAGAGACGGAAGATTTGATGGTGTTGTGGAAGCGGATTTTACGTGACAAGGACCACCATATTATAGTGGCAGAGAAGGACGGACAAATTGTTTCCTCCTGTGTTTGTGTGATTATTCCGAATTTGACACATAACCAACAGCCCTATGCTTTTGTGGAAAATGTGATAACGGATAGGGCTTATCGTAGACAGGGATTGGCGGCAGCATGTTTAAACTATGCAAGGGAGATTGCGTTAAAAGAGAACTGTTATAAACTGATGCTGCTGACTGGTTCAAAGCAGGAAGGCACGTTGGATTTTTATCGGAAAGCAGGGTATAACAGCGAGGATAAGACAGCATTTATCCAGTGGATTTAGGCATTTGTGAAGAATATTCCGGTGTTTGTCTGGTACATTCATATATATATTAGAAGGTGCGATTTGCGATACGGAATTTATGCAGAATGGAGATGTGAACATGGAAATCCGCTACATAACGAAATCAGACGACAGGCGTGCTGTTAGTAAAGTGTACGAGGAAAGCTGGAAATATGCCTATCAGGGGATTGCACCGCAGGATTACCTTGATGGTATTTCGGAAGGGCAGTGGATGTCGCATATTAAGCAGGAAAATAGAAAGAATTTGGTATTGATTCAGGATGGGGTAATTATTGGTACATCCGGTTTTGGCAAGTCAAGAATGACAGAAATGAGTGAATATGGTGAGATAATTTCACTTTATCTTTTGCCGGAATATATGGGAAAGGGATTTGGAAGACTGCTACTGCAGGCAGATGTCAGTGAATTGAAAAAAATGGGATTTGACAAAGTGTTTTTATGGGTATTGGAGGAAAATCACAATGCGAGACATTTTTATGAAAAATGCGGTTTTGCGCAGACGGAGCATTGTTTGTATAGTGACATTGGCGGGAGAAAATTAAAGGAAGTACAGTATTGTTTTCAAAATATGCGATGCAATTTTGTTAACGAAAGAGGGGAGAAGCATGGATTCAATCTGGAATGAATTATACGAGGCGGCAAAGCGGGTGCAAAACGATAGAAAAATATCTGATTATATAGACGCAGGTGGAGTGGCAGCAGCAGTCCTTTCATCTTCCGGCAAAATCTATACGGGAGTTTGTATTGATACTTGCAGCACTTTGGGAATCTGTGCGGAACGCAATGCGATTTTTCATATGATTACAAATGGAGAGAGTATCATACAGAAAGTAATCGCTATTATGCCGGATGGGAAAACGGGGACACCCTGTGGTGCATGCAGGGAGCTGATGGTGCAGCTTATGCCGGATGCCTATCAGGATATTGAAATCATGCTTGATTACAATAAAGGAAAAGTAGTTACATTGGGAGCGTTGACACCGGGGTGGTGGATTTGAAAGCAGCAGCAGGAGATTTGACAGATGATGGGAAAGGAAGGTAATAACACCATGCAACAAAATTCTACACCTTTTGATGTGACAGAATATGATTACCAGATAAAAAGGACACTGCCATTTTATGAGGAAATGATTCAGCAGATTGTTGATATGGTAAGAGTATTAGGTTTACAATCGTTAAAGTGGATGGATGTGGGATGCGGAACAGGAAAAATGGCAAGAACAGCACTTGGCAATTTTAACATACAGAAAATGGTGTGCATTGATGTAGACAAAGAAATGCTTGAGAGTGCAGAAAGACTTTGCAATGCTGGAAAGGTAGAATTTTTACAATGTGATGTCAGAGAACTACCGTATAAGGAGATGTTCGATATCGTGACTGCCTTACAGGTAAATCATTATTTTAAGAAAGAGGAGCGTATAACAGCTATAAAAAATTGTTATGATGCTTTAGAAGAAAATGGAGTATATATTTCCTTTGAGAATTTTGCACCAGATAGCGAGGAAGGCAAAAGATTATATTTAGAGCGTTGGAGAAGGTTTCAGATTGCACATGGAAAGACGGAGAAAGAGTCAGATTCCCATATCAAGCGGTATGGGAAGAGCTATTTTCCTGTGTCGATTGCAGAGTCTGTGGAGATTATGAAAAACTGTGGTTTCCGCATAGTGGAAATTTTGTGGGTGTCTTATATGCAGGTGGGGATATTGGCAAGGAAATAGAGGATATGTATGGTGGCTGATTAAAAAGATAGTTATGAAAATTAAGGTAGGAAATGCTAGATAATGGATTTTGCTTCATAAAAGGATAGCTTTTTGTGAGGATATTTGATATAATGAAACTGAAAAATTGTATTTGAAGGATGTTAGAATATGTATATACATACTGATTATATGGAAAAATACGGAAGAATAATGCAATTTAATAAAAATAAACAGGAGCCTATACATAGATGGTATTCGTTTGTTGAAGGATACTCAAAAGAGTTTATTCAATCAATCATATCAGAAATGGGTAGGTCTGATTTGGTATGTCTTGAACCATTTTCTGGTAGCGGAACAACGGCTTTAGAATTGCAAAATAATAATATACCTTGTTACTCTTTTGAGGTAAATCCGTTAATGTATTTAATTGCTAAAGCTAAACTAGAAAATTCGTATGATTTGCATAAGTTTGATTATTGGTACAGAAATATTAAAAAAAGAAGAGGGGATATAGAGGTAACATTAAACACGGAATATACAACTCTTTATGAGGATAAAGATAGGAAAAAGTGGAATTATAATACAGAGGTAGGAATTGCAGTTGAGAAATTAAGAAAATTGGTTGATGGAATTAAAGAGGATATTTATAGAGATATTTTTAAGGTGGCTTTAGCAGCAATATTATTAGATGTAAGTAACTTATATAGAAATGGAAAGTGCTTATCATATAAAAAAGATTGGAAGAATAAAAAGAATTCTGAATTAGATGTTTTTAAAAAGTTTGATGATAAAATTATGGAAATAAGAAATGACATTGCAAAATCAATGAAACAAAGTGTTCAGAATAATAAATTATTATTGTTTAATGAGGATTGTAGACAAGGAATAGAGAAAAAAGTAAAAGATAGTACCATTGATTTAGTTATTACTTCCCCGCCGTATTTAAATTCACGTGATTATACTGATACATATATGTTAGAATTAAAGACATTGGGTTTTACAAAAACTAAAGAGGAAATCAGGCAACTAAGAGAAAGGACATTTAGATCACATGTTCAGATAAGGTGGAATGATAGTTCTTCAATTAATAATAAATTACTAAAAGACACGTTGGAAGAACTAGAACAGGCATCATCCAATGTTGAAAAATGGAATGATTCAATAATAGATATGGTGCGATTGTATTTTGTTGATATGCAGAATGTTTATCGCGTCTTATTTAAAAAATTAAAACCTGAAGGAAGAGTTTATTTTAATGTTTCAAATTCTGCATATTTTAATACTCTGATTAACACGCTAGAGATATGTGCATCAATTGCGGAACAGGAGGGGTTTAAGGTGATTGAAGTAAGGGATGCAAGAAAATTAAAGACTAGCCCTCAGCAACAGGAAAAAGTTGGAAAACTTTTAGAAGGAGTTATAGTTTTGGAAAAGTGAGGTAATAATATTGAGAGAGAATAATATTTTTTTGCCAACACTAAAAAGAGTAAAAATTGTGAATTACTCTTTATATAATAGTGATATTGACTATGAATTTATTGATGGATTGAATTTAATTATTGGAGGAAATGGAGTAGGAAAGACCACATTTATAAACATTGTGAAATATGCTTTAATTGGTTTATATAAAAAAGACTTGGATGTCAGAGTTTATAAAGGTGAAAAAAGACTAATAAGGGGAAAATATGCAAATTGCAACACATATTTTAGGAATAGAACTAACGTAAAAGAAACTGATAAAGAGGGTTATGTAGAGCTTTGGTTCATGATAAACAAGACGAGTTTTTATGTAAAGAGAAGTTTATATAATGCACAAATACAAGGAGCTTCTTATATTAAAGATGGGATAGATTATTTGATAGAGGGGGAGTCCATACGTCAGGATTTGTATAAAGGCTATGAAAAATCGGATGACAATGAAGAATATGTTAACAACTTGCAGTATAATTATGAAAAGATGGTTGCAAAGGAAGCGAATTTATCAGATTTCGATGATTTTATTTTTTTTGTAAATCAAATATTGTTATTCGGAGAAAGTAGAGAGACTGTTTTATGGTCAAAAGAGGTGCAAGAGAGATTATTAAGCAGTTTTTTGAATGATGCATCGTTAGAGAAAAAAAGAAAAGAGTATAGTTTAGAAGCTAAATATCAGGATAGTATTGCAAGACACAAACAGGAAGAGATAAAAGCAATTGTAAGAGTTATAAAACAGATTAAAGGAACAGATTATGAAAAAGATAATTTGAATAAAAATAAAATATCTTTAACAGAGGATATTGAACATTTAGAACATCAAGGAGAACATATAAACGATGCTAGAGAAGAGTTGCAAAAGAAGATTTCTGTTGTTTATAGGGATGTGTCAGATTTATCTCATAAGATAAATGAAAAAGAAAAAGAAAAAGAGCGAGTAGAAAATCGGTTTAATCGTGAATTTTGGCCAGGAATAAATCCTAAATACTCCGTTTATAAAAGGCAATATATTGGCAATAAAATTTGCCCAGTATGTAATGCTGATTTAGGAGAAACAGTTATTAAGGATGAAATTGGTAAGTGCTTTTTTTGTCATACGACAATTGAGAGCAATGAAAAAGACACTTCTGAAATAGAAAGAATTAATAGTGAGTTGAACTTGCTAATGGATGAAAGAAACAAATTAGAAAAAAATATTTCTGATTACGAACAAGAGTTAAAAAAGTTAGATTCAGAATATAGAAAAATAAAAGTTCAACTTTTTAATAAACAAAATGAGATGCGTTTGTTGGAGCGGGCAGAGAATAACAATGATACTCAAAATGAATCATCATATATGGCTATGTTGAATAGAATTGATGAGTTGACAATCGATAAAGAGAACGCAGCTGCAATGAGTGAAAAGTATCAAATGGATTGTCAAAAAATAATGCGAAATATAGAAGAAAATATGTTGGATATTACACGTAGTATATCTGATATATTTAGCGAATTTGCTGGTGCATTTATGAAGTTGCCTTGTTATTTGACTTTAGAAAAAATTAAAGAAAGTAAAATGAAGCTTTTTTTCCCCGTTATTGATAATAAAATAAGATATGATGCAGAAGAATTATCGGAGTCACAGCGTTTTTTTGTTGACTATTCTTTCAGAATGAGTATTTTATCCTTTTTTTATGATTGTGCCACTTTTTATATTTGTGAAACTCCAGATAGTAGTTTGGACATATCTTACGAAGAAAATGCGGTCAATATCTTTATGAAATATTTAGAAAAGCCTAATTCATTAATATTAACTTCAAACTTAAATAATAGCACCTTCATTAAATGCGTTTTAGAAAAGGCAGCAACAAAAAAGGTATTAAATTTATTGAAATATGGCAAGGTTTCTCTAGTTCAACAAAGTCATGAGACGTTGAATAGATTATCAAATGAGATAGAGGAGATTTGTAATGAATAATTATTCGGAAATAATGCTTAAAAGTGAAGATATTTATCAGTTAATTAGTAAGTTAACAAGTATTGGGTGGAAATCTATTAGAGAATCATCTATAAATAGAATTATTTATTTATCAGCTGTTTTGTACTCTTTTCGTTATCCTGATGACAATAATATTTTTGAAGATGATTATAAGTTTTCTGTGACTTTAAGTGGACCTGAAGATGCAGAAGTGGAAAAAGCACTTATTAATTTAGAGAGTAATGAAGTGCTTGAACATACAGAGCTTGGATATGCTTTATGTTTGGAAAATAAAATATCTTTAACTACATCTCAAGCTGAAAGAAAGAAAGAATGGTTTGATGATATAGCATATGTTATTGGAATATATGGAGAAGATAAAATATTTGATTTTATTTATAGAGATCCAGAATATAGAGAATCATTGGACGGAAATTCAACATATAATTTGAATTTAGGAAAAGATAATGCGACGGTAGAATTTTTAAATAGTTTTAAAGATGCTTTTGAAGAAAAAATTGTTGATAAGCGTATAGTATTAGAGAATAAAAAGTATTTAGAATTGTATTTTGAATATGTTTTTGGTAAAATTTTAAGAGGAGAGAGATAATGATTGATTTTTTTTCGTATGAGAAAGTGAGTCAAATTATTGAGGCTCAAAAAGATGCAGTGGAAAATGACAGAAATTATCAGTTGTTATACAAAGGATTTTTGCATAAAATATGGGATTCTCGAATTAATCATAAGATTTTATTTTGTATAGTTATTTCACCAGAGAATGTTGATAATTTGCAATTTGAAAATTTGAAAGATAACTTAGATGAAGCTGTAAAAAGCACTGCAGTAGCAAATTTAATAAAAATAAATAATTTAGGAAATTTGATAGAAAAGCAGTATTTAGAAGGGGATACAGCAACAATAAAAGAAAAATTGGTTCGGATTTCATTAGATAATTATGTGTTTTTCTTTGGAGAAGAAGGTATAACAAGATTTATTAATGGGCGGGCTATAGATGAGAAAAATATTTTTTATTCAAGACAAGAGCAAATGAAATATAATAAAAAGAAGGATATAGCACAGATAAATGAAGTGATGGATGAATATGAAAGAGAATATGTAACACAACAGGCACACTATATGACTTTTTTTGCAGATAATTCAACATTGAGGCAGATTGATTCAAATTTAATTCATAGAAATATACTGAGAAATAAGCCGGAACATCTCATGAGAGATCAGTTGATTGATTATTTAACAGAGCATATGCAATATACATTTACTCCAGAGCCGGAACTTGGACAGTCTAAAAAGAAATTGGATATATATTTTGATGTCAGAGGAGAGTTGTATTTTATAGAGATTAAATGGCTTGGTGTTTCAATAAATGATCAAGGGACTGGATTATCAACAGAATATACTGATTCACGGGCAAGAAAAGGCGTAACTCAGACTTTAGAATACATAGAAGAGTTAATGAACTCTTCGGAAAAAGGATTAAGACATGGATATTTGGCGATTTATGATGCAAGAGATGTTAAGAATGATATAGATTTTCAGGGATATGCATTTGTACGAAAAGAATTGAAAAGATATATGCAGAATTTTAGTATATTAAAAATTATTCCTTTAGAAAAAAGCATCCGGTATAAGCCAAAGTGTTATTCCAAAAATATTTAGATTTGCATCTTTCTATTTGGTGTAATGAAAAAATATTGTATCATGTATTGATTCTGTCAGAAAAAATTTAGCAACAGAAAATCAATATGCTAAAATAAATTGTGTAATTGAAGTAAAGTAGTTTTACAACGGAAATTAAACAGAATAGTTTAAGGTGTGAAGTGAATTTGTCGATGAAGAAGAAAAAGTTACTTCAAACTTAAGGAGAATATTTTTATCTACGTCGGTAGATGGCATGTATGAGTATTATAATTACTATTGGTCAAGGTGGACGGTAAACTCTATGATAAAAAAGAAACTTCTAGATAATTATCGAGTGCTGGAATAATATAATATATAATGAACAAAAGGAATATTTTAAAAATCCTATCTTGGGATTAATAGATTGAGGGATAATCCACGGATAACAGCGCAGGGAATTGCGGATACACTGGGAAAGTCTAAGCGGCAGATTGAGAGAATTATAGCGGTATTAAAAGCTGAGGAAAAATTAGAACGGGTCGGAGCTAGTAAAGCTGGGTATTGGGTAGTGAAAGGTGGACTTATAGGGGATAGAAGATGAAACAGGAAGCTGGGTTAAAGGACGTAAGCGAAACAGGAGGTTTGAGTTGTGAGGGGGTTATACCAGAATATAAACTATGTGAATTGTTTGATTTGCAAATGGGAAAGACTCCTGACAGAAAACGCTCTGACTATTGGAACAATGGAACAGAAAATTGGATTTCCATTGCAGATTTAGGAAGAAATGGTAAATATATTAATGAAACGAAGGAAAAGATTTCTAAGTCTGCGGTAGAAAATTGTGGAATCAAAATAATTCCTCAGAATACAGTTGTGATGAGTTTTAAGTTGTCAATTGGAAAAGTGGCTATAACACAAAGGGATATGTATTCAAATGAAGCTATTATGGCATTTCATGATCGAAAGTAAGAAATATGGCAGGGCACGCAGCGATCTTTATAAGCGTGTAAGCGGCATTGCGAGTGTGGCCAGCCAAAGCAGCATTCTCTGATTACCTTGAGAGCAATAACCTCGACAGTCGTCAGATATATTTTGTAAATCAGATAGTTGAGTATATCGTGCACAACGGTCTAATGAAAGACCTGTCAGTATTGCAGGAAGCTCCGTTTACAGATCAGGGAAGCATTGTTGAGATATTTACGGATCTGAATGTTTGGATGGGTATAAGGAGGGTCATTGAAAATATAAACGAAAATGCCGTTGCGGCATAAAGTGATTTTGGAAGACAGAGAAAGAATGTTTGAAAGGCTGTGAAAGGAAGTATAGAGAGAAAATTTATGGATTATGAATTGGCAAAAATAGAAGATTTAGAGAGTATATGCGATGTGGTGCAGCATACGATAAAAACAGTATATTCAAGATATTATCCGGTAGAGGTGGTGGATTTTTTCTGTGAGCTTCACAATAGGGACGCTATAATCAGGGATATTGAAAATGGTTGTGTGGGCGTGCTTAGGATAGAGGGTGAAATTGTTGCCACGGGCAGTTTCACGGACAATCATATTACAAGAATTTATGTGCTGCCGGAGCACCAGAAAAAAGGTTATGGCACATTTATTATAAACAGGATAGAAGCACAGATTAGCAGGAATTATGATAAAGCGTATCTGGAGGCCTCCCTTCCGGCAGCAGGTCTTTATGAAAAGCTGGGTTATTCAACCATAAAGCCTGAGAGCTGTTCCGTAAAAAATGAAGTAGTGCTTGTTTATGAAGTTATGGAAAAGAAATTCTGCAATCGCTTTGCAGGCCGTCAAAAGTGCATGGACGCAATAAAATTAGTTCGTCCGTCAGCGGAATACACAGAAGATCTTATGGGCTTTAAGCAGGAAATTCTGTTGGCAAATGATGATGACAGTTTTGCCGGCTGCAGCCACCTGGGAAAGTGTGAAACCATTGCAGAATGGCTGGACGGTGTGCAGGCCATGGAAAACACAGAGACATGCCCCGAAGGCTTTGTAACGTCAAATACCTATCTGGCTGTCCGCTTAAGTGACGGCAGAATTGTCGGGATTATTGATTTGAGACATCATATTGACCATCCGCTGCTGGGCTTGTGGGGAGGACATATAGGGTATTCCATACGTCCGTCGGAAAGAGGTAAAGGTTACGCGAAAGAAATGCTCAGACTGGATTTGGAAAAATGCCGCGAAAGGGGAATGGACAGGGTTATGGTAACCTGCCATCCGGATAATGTCGCAAGTATAAAAACGATAATTGCAAATGGCGGGATCTATGAAAAAGACGTGCATGTTGACGGGGAAGTGATTCAAAGATATTGGATAGAGGTGCAGGGCGAATGTACATAAACGGGAACGAAAATGGCATTTTTGAATATAAAAGAGCAACGCTGGAGGATATTGATGAACTGGTAAGGACAAGAATTACAGTTCTTCGTGCCGCCAATAAGCTGTCCGCAGAGGTGGATATGTCTGAGGTGGAGCAGGAATCCTTTGCATATTACAGGCAGGCATTGGAAACGGGCGGGCATATCGCATATCTGGTATACGATCACGGGCAGTTCATCGGTGCAGGCGGTGTAAGCTTTTATCAGGTCATGCCAACTTTTCACAATCGAACCGGAAAAAAGGCATACATTATGAATATGTACACCGCGCCGGAATACCGCAGGCAGGGAATTGCATTTCATACCCTGGATTTACTGGTAAGGGAGGCGAAAAAACAGGGTGTGTCGCAGATTGCGCTGGAGGCCACGGATATGGGACGGCCGTTGTATGAAAAATATGGATTTGTGAAAATGGAAAATGAAATGGAGCTGGGATTGTGAGCAAAAAGGTGACAGATTTACAGCCATGGGAATGTTTGATGAAGAGAATTGTGTGGGAACAATTGGGAACTATTCATGGCAGAAAGATACTTGATTTTGGCAGCGGTATTGGAGTGACCGCAAATTACCTGGCACAGCACAACGATGTAACGGCCATTGAACCGGACGAAGAAAGCGTGAGGGAGAGATGGACAGATTTTCCGTATGTTCAAATCATTGGAGGGCTGGAAGCATTACATGAATTTGCCGATGAGACTTTTGATATGATCATCTGTCACAATGTCCTTGAGTATGCAGAGGAAAGAGCCGGTATTGTGAAAGAGTTTGCAAGAATTCTGAAGGCAGATGGAAGGATTTCAATCGTGAAGCATAACCGTGCAGGAAGAGTGATGCAGATGGTTGTACTTTTAAATGATTTTGCTCATGCACACAGCCTGTTAGATGGAAATGATGGTATGGCTTCCCGCTATGGAGCGATTCGTTATTATGAGGATCAGGATATTGAACAATGGTGTTCTGCGCTTGCGATTACAAAGACACTTGGCATGAGGACATTCTGGGACATGCAGCAGAAGCAGGAGATTCACAAAGACGCTGACTGGCAGGATAAGATGGTGGAAATAGAAATGCGGGTGGCAGATATGGAGGAATACAAAAATATTGCATTTTTTCATCATCTCATCATCGAAAAGAGACGGGAGGACTTATGACAAAAGTATTTTTTGTGCGTCATGCACAACCGGAACATGCATGGAAGGAGGATAGAACGAGGCCTTTGACAGAAGAGGGAAAAAAAGATTCAACAATTGTATTAGAGTTTTTTAAGGATAAAAAAATAGAAATGTTTTATTGCAGTCCATATAGGCGGAGTATGGATACTATTGCGGACACCGCTGCTTTTTTCAAAAAAGATATAATAACGGATGAGAGATTACGAGAACGTGAGAAAGGTCTGGCTGGCAACACATATGGGATGTTTCAGAAGCGCTGGGCTGACCATGATTTCCATGAAGAGTGTGGAGAATCTATTGCTATGGTTCAAAAGCGTAATATAGAGATGTTGAACAAAATCCTGTCTGATAATCAGGATAAGGAAATTGTTGTGGGAACCCATGGTACTGCTCTTAGTACAATAATGAATTTTTATGACAATGGTTTTGGGTGTGAAGACTTTTTGAGAATTATAGACTGGATGCCATATATTATTGAACTGGACTTTGAAGGCGATAAATTGGTCGCTAAATACGAACACTGTTATATAGAGAAGAAATTTAAGGGCAATTAGCGGGGGATAAGAGGTAGAGAAAAGCAGATGGATACAAGACACTATATGGTTATTATCAAGAAAGATGTAAAGACATCTGAAATAATATCATGTATATATAAAAAGGACACGCAGAAATGGGATGTGAAATTCAATAGTGGTAAAACATATTCTTATGGATATTTGAATGTAGAGAAATTGACTAATCCGGTAGTTTTAAATCCTAACATGTACCGTATTAGTAGCAAAAAAGGACGTCAATTTTCTAATATTATAGCTATATATGAATTTAAAGCTGCATATGATTTATACTGGCATATTTGCTTTGGAGATGGAAGTGAAGGTGATTATAATAAAAAAGAACTGGATATTGCTACGTCCGTCTTAAATCAAAGTCAGTCTGCAAACTTGTTTGAATATTTAAAGCAAATTGCAGGTTTGAGTGATATAAAGAATGAGGAAACTGGAGAAAAACTGTTGGCGAAGAGGTTCGAGAGAATATCCTTTATAGGTGATGAGGTAGCATTAGCAAAGTATTTAAATCCATCTTCATTGAAGGCGGGGAAAATAAAGCAGGGCTATATACCAATTTTTCCATTTGGCTGTAATAACAGTCAGTATAAGGCTGTGAAAAATGCCATGGAAAATCAAATTAGTGTTATTCAGGGACCTCCTGGAACCGGCAAAACACAGACGATATTAAATATTATTGCAAATATACTGATGCAGGGAAAAACCGTACAGATAGTGTCTAACAACAATTCGGCAACAGAAAATGTGTATGAGAAATTATCCTCTCCTAAATACAATTTGGGTTTTGTAGCTGCAACATTAGGAAGTTTTAAAAATAAGAAACTATTTGTTGAGAATCAAAGCGAAAATTATCCTGATTTTTCGTCATGGAAAATCGAAGATGCGAGTGCCCTGCAGAAGAGAATAGAAGAGTTGTCCGTTCAGTTAAAAACTGTTTTTGATAAGAAGGAGAGGCTCGCAAGTTTAAAACAGGAATTTTCACACCTGGTTATCGAATTAAAATATTTTAACCAATATGCTGAAGCGTCAGATGTTGACGTGAAAAGCATAAATTTTAAGAAAAGATTGTCCTCGGATTCATGGATGGCATTGTGGCAGAGATGCCAATTGATTTCTGCAGAGAAAAAGATAGTAATATTTTTGTTCAAAATAGAAACTTTTCTCAAATATGGTATAATAGGAAAGCATTTCTATAAACAGGATATTACGAAGATAATTATTATATTTCAATTCATGTATTATCGTGCAAAGAAAGAGGAATTAGCTTTAGAGATTGCGGATATTGAAAAATATTTGAATAGTGTTAATGAGAGTCTGCTTGAGGATTTGTGCAGTCAGTCGATGTCGGTATTGAAGGACAAGCTGGCAAGAAAGTATGAAGCCAATAATTATCGTAAAACATTTAGGGAAGAGGATTTGTGGAAAAAATCATATGAAGTCCTGGAAGAGTATCCGGTTATATTAAGTACAACATTTTCGTCAAGGAGCAGTATGAATTCAGATGTGGTGTATGATTACCTTATTATGGATGAAGCATCACAAGTAGATATTATAACTGGCGCATTGGCATTATCTTGTGCAAGAAATGTTGTTATTGTCGGAGATACAAAGCAACTTCCAAATGTTGTTACAGATGATATAAAAGCGAGAGCGAAAGCTATATTTGATAATTTTAGCGTGAACGATGGATATCAGTATACCAGAAGCTTTTTACAATCGCTTTTAGATGTTATGCCAAATGTGACACAAACATTGTTACGGGAGCATTATAGGTGTCATCCGAAAATAATCAATTATTGTAATCAGAAATTTTACCGTGGAGAGCTGATAATAATGACAACGGATAGAGGTGAAGAGGATGTTTTGTCGGTGGTTAAAACCGTAGTAGGTAACCATGAACGTAACCATTATAGTCAACGACAGATTGATGTCATAAAAAACGAAATTATACCTAAGTATGATTTAGCTCCAGAAGAAACTGGAATTATAGCACCGTACAAAAATCAGGTAGAGGCACTGGGCAGGGAAATTATTGATATTGATTCTGCTACGGTGCATAAGTTTCAAGGCAAGGAAAAGGAGAACATCATTATATCTACAGTAGATGACGAGATATCTGACTTTGCAGATGATCCATATCTAATCAATGTTGCTGTATCAAGAGCTAAGAGAAGATTAATGCTGGTTGTAACTGGGAACGAACAAGCAAAAGAACGTAATATAACAGATTTGATAGATTATATTCAATATAATAATTTTGAGGTTACCGAGAGTAAGCTTTATTCTGTTTTTGATTATCTTTACAAGCAGTACACTGAAAAAAGAATGGAATATTTGAGAAAACATAACAAGATATCTGAATATGATTCGGAAAATTTAATGTATGCGCTGATAGATGAAATTGTTGCTGATAGCAGGTTTGCAAGCCTGGATGTTGTTTTCCATTTTCCGTTGAATATGCTGATTAAGGATACGCAATTATTAAACGAACAAGAATATAGGTACGCAATGCATCCGTATACGCATTTGGATTTTCTAATATATAATAGAATTGGTAAAAAACCAGTGCTGGCGATAGAGGTTGATGGGTATGAATATCATAAAGAAAATACGGTACAAGCTGCAAGGGATATGATGAAAAATCATATAATGGAGGTGTATGGGATTCCGCTGTTGAGATTTAAGACAAATGGTAGTGGGGAAAGGGAACAGATTATTGAGACATTGGAAAGACTAGCCGGATAGCGGAATAAAAAATGATAGGGGATACATTTTTACCTATATCATATAAAGAATAGCTTGTGCTTCACAAAGTGGATAATTCACTTGACATTTTTGCGTGACAAAAATATAATAGGCAAATAGTAAATACCGAGAAAGTACGAGAGGGAGAAAATATATGGCATTGAGTAAAAAGCCGGTAAACGGCATGAAGGACATTCTGCCTGCGGAGATGGAGATTCGCGATTACGTCACGGGTGTGATCAAGGAGACCTACCGCAGCTTCGGGTTCACCCCGATTGAGACTCCCTGCATGGAGAAGCTGGAGAATCTTACAAACAAGCAGGGCGGAGAGAACGAGAAGCTGATTTTTAAGGTGTTAAAGAGGGGCGAAAAGCTAAAGCTGGAGACGGCGAAGGAGGAGGCGGACGTTGCGGATTGTGGGATGCGCTATGACCTTACTGTACCGCTGTCCCGGTTTTATGCGAACCATGCAAATGAGCTGCCGACTCCCTTCAAGGCGCTGCAGATCGGCAGCGTGTGGCGGGCGGACCGTCCGCAGAGGGGGCGTTACCGCCAGTTCACCCAGTGCGATATCGACATTCTGGGCGAACCGGGGAATCTGGCGGAAATCGAGCTGATTGCCGCCACCACTACGACCATCGGGAGGCTGGGCTTCCGCAATTTTGAAATTCGTATCAACGAACGGAGAATTTTAAAGGCCATGGCGGCCTACAGCGGATTTTCTGAGGAGGACTATGACAGTGTATTTATTACGCTGGACAAGATGGATAAAATCGGCCGGGAGGGCGTTCGCCAGGAGCTGACAGAGGCCGGATATGAAAAGGATTCTGTGGACAAATATCTGGGACTTTTTGAGCAGCTTGAGGGAAAAAGAGAAGTCGCGGAGGGAGTCGCATTTTTGAAGGAGACGCTGGGAGACTGTCTGGACGCGGAGGCTGCAGAGAATCTGACGGAGATTGCGGCCGCGGTGAATGCGGGCAAATCAGCGGATTTTGCGCTGGTATTTGACCCGACGCTGGTGCGGGGCATGAGCTACTACACCGGAACGATTTTTGAGATTTCTATGCCGGAGCTGGGGGCTGCCTGCGGCGGCGGCGGACGCTACGACAGGATGATTGGGAAATTCACCGGCACCGATGTGCCTGCCTGCGGTTTTTCCATCGGTTTCGAGCGAATCATTCTGCTTCTCATGGAGAGCGGATTCCAGATTCCGGAAAGCCCGAAGAGAGTGGCGTATCTGGTGGAAAAAAATTATCCCTCTGACAAGCTGGCGGCCGTCATGCAGCAGGCGGGTGAGGCAAGGGCACAGGGGCAGCAGGTGCTGCTGGTGCGCATGAACAAAAACAAGAGGTTTCAGAAGGAGCAGCTGGCGAAGGAGGGCTATGGAGAGTTCGTGGAATTCTTCAGCTGAGAGACGGCGCCGGTGGGTTAAACGTGCGTCTTTCGGTATTCCTTCGGCGTCATGCCGTACATTTCCCTGAAAAGATGATAAAAATGCGTGCGGTTGGAAAACTGCAGCTTTGCGGCGATGGACTCGACAGAATCGTTTGTCTGGGTGAGGTACATGGCCGCTTTTTTCAGGCAGAAGGTCATGCCGTAGTCGAAGATGCACATGCCGGAATAGCGGTTGACAAGGCGGTTTAGATAGTCGCCGCTGTAGTGCAGCCGCTGTTCAAGTTCTGCCCGGGACATTCGCCCGTCGCTCTCCTCGAGCAGATGCTTGATGCGGGAAAAAATCAGGAAGTCGCTCCCGGTATCCAGTTTTACATTTGTGCAGTGATAATTCTGCGGGGAGGAGAGGTAGGATAAAAAGGCGCAGAGCAGCCCCCGGATCTGGTAAGAGGCGCCGAAATCCGGGTAGAGGAGCGTATGCACCATGGATTCCGCCAGTGCGTGAAGCTTTGCCGCGTGGCGGTGGTTCTGGCAGGAGGGAATAAAATCAAGGTAGGCTTTTTCGCCCGGTCTTTTCAGGTCGCCTGCGATAAAACGGTAGATTTCCCCGTCACAGATTTTTCGTTCACTCTGAAAAGAGGAGGTCTGCCCGGCGTCAAACAGCTCCTGCAGAAAAGCGGGAGAAAGACCGATAAACAGCGCCCTTGCGCTGGCGTTATAATGCTCCGTGTGGAACAGGCTGCGGTTGATCAGGCAGCAGGAACCCGCAGAGTACAGATAATCTTTTCCCTCTATTTTTTGCACAATGCTGCCCTCCAGCACGATGACAAACTCAAAAAAATCGTGGAAATGCGGAGGCGCAAAGTTTTTGGCGGAGGCGGATTCCTGATACAGCAGGGCCTTGTCCGCAGACAGTGTGACGACGTTTACATAATTTTCGGACGTGGGGACGCCGCAGCATTCCAGCGTAATCTGAAAAGGAACATTCATATGAAAAAAGCGGCTGCTGTCGCTTTCCGTATTACCCACATGAATCGAGGAGGCTTCGCTGACAAGAGCCTCCAGTGTCTCGATGTGGTCTGTTTTGGTGCTGCGATTGTTCTTCATGTCTGGTTTCATCCCCTTCCAGAAAATTATAATCCCGAATATGATACAAAATGAGAGCAATAAATCGGTTTGTGACATTGTTGCGTAGCGTCTGCTTATTTATAATTTATTTTAGTATTTAGTATTATAAACAAATTCAGGAAGAATGTAAAGGAAGCAGGGAGGGTATGACAATGAGACGAACACAGCGACTGCTGGCTTTATGTGCCAGCCTATGCCTTTGTGTAACAGCGGTGGCGGGATGTGGAGAGACTAAGGAAGCACAATCGCCCGTAAGCACGCAGGCATCCACGCAGGAGAACGGGACGGGTGATGAAAGTTTTGTATTTTCGATGCCGGAGGGGCCGGAGGAGTCCGAGGTCTATGTGGAGCCGATTGAGGGTATTTCCGACGATTTTATCCGGGGAATGGACGCTTCTGAGGTTCTGGTGGAGGAAAACAGCGGCGTAAAATATTATAATTACGACGGGGAAGAGCAGGATGTATTTATGACACTGGCGGAGTCCGGCGTGAATTACATACGTCTGCGCATCTGGAATGATCCCTACGATGAAAACGGCAACGGTTATGGCGGTGGAAATAACGATCTGCCGACGGCGATTGAGCTGGGCAAGCGGGCAACCAAATATGGCATGAAGGTGTGTATCGACTTCCATTATTCGGACTTCTGGGCGGATCCGAAGAGACAGCACGCGCCGAAAGCGTGGGAGGGAATGGAAATCGAGGAAAAATGCGATGCCCTCGCGGAATTTACTACGGACAGCCTGACGCAGCTCAGGGATGCCGGTGTGGATGTGGGCATGGTTCAGGTCGGAAATGAGATCAACAACGGCATGGCAGGGGAGTATTTTCTGCCGCAGGTTACGAAGCTTTTAGAGGCAGGCTGTGATGCGGTTCGCGGGATATCCGAGGATATTCAGATCGTGATTCATTATACGAATATCACAGATAATGGACAGCTGGACAGTCTGGTTTCCAATCTCCAGAACAACGAAATTGATTATGATATTATCGGCCTGTCCTACTATCCCTTCTGGGACGGCGACAATGCGAACATGCAGAAGGTTGCGAGGAACATTCAGGACAAATATGGTAAAAAGGTGATGATCGCGGAGACATCCTACAGCTATACGACGGAGGAAGGAGACGGCACTGGAAACAGCTTTGACGGTATTGACGGCGCGGTAGATGGCTATCCTGCGACGGTTCAGGGGCAGGCATCCATGATCCGGGATATCTGTGCCGCGGCAAATGAGGCCGGTGTGCTTGGCGTATTCTACTGGGGCGGCATCTGGATCCCGGTGGGAGAACCTGACGTGGACAATTCCCCGATCTGGGAGGAGTTCGGAAGCGGCTGGGCCAGCAGCTATGCAGCTGACTATGACCCGAAGGATGCAGGAGTGTCTTACGGTGGCTGCTCGTGGGATAATCAGGCAATGTTTGATTTTCATGGTCACCCGCTGGCTTCGCTCAACGTATTCAAATATTTGAAATATGGCTCGACAGCGCCTCTGGCCATTAACGCAGTTCCCGATGTATCGGTTACCTGCAATGTGGGCGGCGCGCTGGAGCTGCCGGAGATGGTCGATGTCATTTACAATGATCCCTCCGAGAACAAGCAGGCGGCGGTCACATGGAATGAGACGGATATTGCGGCAATTGACACAGGCACGGGAGGTCTCTATGATGTGAACGGCACCCTGGAGGACGGGACAACGGTGGTCTGCCATGTGGAAATCAGGATGGATAATCTGGTGCCAAATGCGAGCTTTGAAGATGCAGACCGCTCTATGTGGACAGTGACCTACGAGGGCGAGGATAATCCCACAGATTATCAGGAAAAGACCGACGACGCCCACAGCGGGGATTTTGCCTTCCACTTCTGGTCGGCGGATCAGGATATGGAGTTCGCCATTGAGCAGGAGATTACAGGGCTGGCAGCGGGAACCTATCAGCTTATGGCATTTGCGCAGGGCGGCGATGTGGAAAATGGTGAGATGGAGCTTTATGCAATTACCAGCGACGGTGAGCAGACAGCGGCCTTTATGGTAACGACCTACGATGACTGGCAGAATCCGACGATTCCGGAAATTAAGATTACAGATGGAACAATCCGGATTGGCGTGCGCATAAAGTGTAATGCGGCAAGCTGGGGAACGGTAGACGATTTTACACTCAATCGAATTTCTGACTAATTTTTTATACCTCCTTTTGCTACAGAGCAGGCGGGAAAACCAGTGATGGTTTTCCCGCTTGACTTTTATATGGCAGGTCTGTAAGATGTAGAGGGGGTGATAGAATGAAAAGAGTCATCTGTATTTGCAGCCTCTTCATATGCATTATCCTGATGTTATTTGGAGTTCAAAAAAATGTAACTCCCGAACATAATACGGATTTTACGTCCCGCCAGTGGCAGATTATCGAAATAGAGGGCGAAGAAGCCCGCTTTATGACGAATGCGGCAGAACTGTATGAATCGACGGGCTACGGCTGGTTTCAGTGCAAAAAAACGGGCTTTTATAACTTTTATGCGGCCGGAAATCTTTATGACAGCTATGATCCGGGCGAGGGGCTGCTGGACTGGCAGCTGTTTTTGTTCGAAGAACCATTTTATGAAAAGCCAAATGGGATTCGTCTTGCGGGAGAACGCATTTATAGTTATGAAAATAGCATGTATGATGGCGTATATATTGAAGAAGGTCAATATATCGTGGTCTATTGCTCGCAGAATGTGAATACATACGGCCGGGATTTTTCTGGAGACGAAATGGCGCAGTTTATCTGTGAATGGACGGAGTATGAACCCCGCCAGTGGCAGATCACCGAAATAGAGGGCGAAGAAGCCCGCTTTGTGACGAATGCGGCAGAACTGTATGAATCGACGGGCTACGGCTGGTTTCGGTGCAAAAAAGCGGGCTTTTATAACTTTTATGCGGCCGGAAATCTTTATGACAGCTATGATCCGGGCGAGGGGCAGCTGGACTGGCAGCTGTATTTGCTGGATGAACCATTTAATGATACGCCGAGCGGAATTCCCTTTGTGGCAGAGCGTATGATGAGCTATGAGGAAGGCGTATATATCGAGGAAGGACAATACATCGTGGTCTATTGTCCGCAGAATGGTAAAACCTATGGGCTGGATTATGCGGGCGACGAAACCGCGCAGTTTGTCTGCGAATTTGATTCGGAAAAAGAGAGATAAATATAGGTATGATGAAAAACTATGGGAATTATTATATGTGGTTTAAATGGATCCGGAAAAAGTACACTTGGAAAAGTTCTTGCGGAGAAACTGAATTTTTATTTTATAGACATTGAAGATTTGTATTTCCCCCCAACAGATTCGAATTATATATACACGTCACCGCGCACCCGTAAAGAAGTTGAAAAGCTTTTGTTAAATGAGGTAAAAACACATAAAAACTTTATACTTGCTTCTGTTAAAGGAGATTATGGGAAGGATATATACTCTTTTGTTCAGTATGCCATATTGCTTGAAGTTCCAAAGAATATTCGGTTGCAACGAGTTAAAAATCGTTCTTTTCAGAAATTTGGCGACAGAATATTGTTAGGTGGAGATTTGTATGAGCAGGAAGAAAAGTTTTTTCGTTTTGTTGAATCCAGAGAGGAAAACATTGTCAAGGAATGGGTAGAATCTTTAATATGTCCGGTTATACGGATTGATGGCACAAAGACCATTGATGAGAATACAAACTTTATTATGGAACGCATACAAAATAAAGATTAGTTTGTGAAAGAGAGAGGGATAGAAAATGATTTGTAAAATAAGAAAATGGAAGTTATCAGATGCTGCAGCCTTGGCAGCGGCTATATCCAATAAAAAGATACTCGATAATCTTCGGGACGGATTGCCCTATCCTTATACAGAGAAGGACGGAGAAGACTATATTTCTAATATGCTTGCCGCAAATGAAGATGAAACTTTTGCGTTTGCTGTTACAGCAGATAACAAGGTGATTGGCAGCATTGGCGTTTTTCGACAGGAAAACATACATAGGCAGACCGCGGAGTTAGGTTATTACATTTCAGAAGAATATTGGGGTAAGGGAATTATGACCGAAGCTGTTAAACAAATTTGTGAGTATGTTTTTAGTAATAGTGATATTATTCGTATTTATGCAGAGCCGTTTGCATACAATGTCGCCTCTTGCCGGGTGCTTGAAAAAGCAGGATTTCAATGCGAGGGTACATTGCGAAACAATGCTGTTAAGAATGGAAACGTTTTTGACATGAAGATGTATTCCATACTGAAAGACGAATGGTAATTTGTCAGAGTTGACTTCAAATTATATATTAGGTTTCTCTATATTGAACGTGTTGAGAATGATGAGATAGTTTTATGTCTTAATTATGATGGACTGTATGGAATTAACAATATCAATAGATTTTTACAGAATGCTAACCCAAATCCACCATATAAGTTAGGGGTATGGATATATAAAATTGGTGATCCGGTTTTATTTAATGATTCATCAAAATATGATGCTATCTTATACAATAATCTTAAGGGAACAATTAAATAGTATGCATGTTGCTCAGACTGGCTTGGAACTTCTTCCAAAGCGAAATGACGGAAAATCTGTTGTTAGATTGCCAGTTAAAAAGAAAAAGGCTGGAGATGACGATAATGATAACATAGATGCTGAAACGAGTATTCCATTCCAAATTGCATATGCGGTATCTATACATAAGGCTCAAGGATTGGAGTATAATTCTGTTAAGGTAGTTATCACCAAAGAAGTGGATGAAATGATTACACATAATATTTTTTATACAGCTATAACAAGAACTAAAAAGAATTTGAAGATATATTGGACTGCAGAGTCACAGCATAAGATAATTGATAGTTTTGTTAATGATGAAACATCAAATGAGGCAAAAATATTTGCGGCAAGAACGGGCATCAAAATGCTAAAAAGAAAATGATACTGTAGGCAATAAAGAGTAGTAAATTGCATCTGGTAAAAATCAGTCCTTGTCAACCACACAGACACATATTATAATGTAGATAAAGAAAAGGGGAAATGCTATGATAGAGAAAGCCTTTGAGGAATTGCAAATCAAGGATGATTTCATGTTTAGTGTAATTATGAGAAATCCGAAGTTTTGCAAACCTTTTTTAGAACGGATACTTAATATAAAGATATCCCGCATTGAATATCCCAAGTCACAGGAGACAATAGATATTTCTGCGGATGCAAAAAGTGTACGTTTGGATATCTATGTGGAGGATGGAAAAGAAACCGTTTATAATATTGAAATGCAGACAACAGAGAATAGAAACCTACCCAAGCGAACAAGATATTATCAAGGGATGATAGATTTGAATATCTTGGAAAAGGGAGATAATTACAAAGATTTAAAACGGAGTTTTGTTATTTTTGTATGTACCTTTGATTTGTTTGGCGAGGGAAGACATATTTATACCTTTGAAAACCGTTGTATTCAAAATCTGGAGTTAGGTTTGGGTGACGATACAACAAAGATTATTTTGAATACTAAGGGTACAATGGATGATGTTACACCAGAAATGAAAAAGTTGCTTGATTTTATTGATGGTAAAGAACCGGAGGACGACTTTACCAGAGAATTAGACGAGGCCGTGCATTCTGTCAGAAAGAATGAAAAATGGAGGTTGGACTATATGACTTTGCAGATGAATTATCAGGAAAAGTATGAGCAGGGATATGATGAAGGCGATAGAAAAAGAGCTATCTCTGTAGCGATGAGAATGATAGAAGCGAATAAATTGCCGTCAGAGGAGATTGCACTATATTCTGGACTTTCTTTGGAGCAGGTACTTGAATTAGAGAAAGAATTGCAGCCGGATAATGTTCCTGCCTAAACTCTATCGAGAGATTTTCAGTGCTTCTATTTTGTTTCTAAAATTTTGAGAAGTCTTAGGATAATAGAGATAATATGCTAAATAGATGGATTGAAAAGCACGAATCAGATTTTTCAAAGAAAAAATCAGAAAGCCACAATATGTGATGAGATTCATATATGCAGAATACGATATGTACCACAACAGCGTTGATGTCATCACTTTTAATGGATATATCCTATCTGCAATATAGATATTACAGATAGGACTGCTTTCTGACTTATTTTAGAAATGTCTGCACCCCCAACCCGAAATCGTAACATATTTTTTGATTGGAGCAAAGTCATGGATTCATACGACTGTACCGATCGTAGTTTCCTGTCTGTTTTTCCAGCAAATCACGACGGGAATATGGGGATTTGCGTTTGCCTCCGTTTATTTGTATTCCCATAATATTTTAGCGGCCATGTTCCTGCATTTTATCACAAATATTTTTTCAAATGCGACGCAATTCATTGCCGAATGGAAGGAAACGACGGCGTTTGTTATTTTAAATGATTATATCTATTTTGCTTTATTAGGGATTATGTTTTTGACGGCGGTTATTTTTCTGCGGAAAGAACCAAAAGAATCACTTCCGGTTTAGGGGTAAATTACAATTATTAGCAATACTGGAGATTTGGCTCTGATGCCAGTGCTGGGGAATTAAGAAAAATAAAGGGAAAGTGGAAAAGACAGTCCGTCTGACCTTTCAAGGAGATTTACAAAAAATCTGCCCAAACTTGCCAATCAGGAAACGGAGAGAGGATAACGATGATTATAAATACCGGTGGGCGGACAGATACCGTCCAATATTATACAGAATGGCTTTTGAACCGTTTTGCGGAAGGATATGTGCTGTCACGCAATCCCCTGTTTCCCAACAAAGTGACACGCTATGAGCTGACAGCGGACAAAGTGGACTGCGTTGTTTTCTGCTCTAAGAATTACAGACCAATACTCCCGCGCCTGCATGAGATTACAGACCGGTTTCATACCTATTTCCATTACACGATTACCGCATATGGAAGGGATATTGAGCCGGGCGTTCCGGGGATAGACGAAAGCATGGAAACGTTAAAAGAACTGTCTGCTTTGGTGGGAAAACAGCGTGTTACATGGAGATATGATCCGGTTCTGCTCACAAAAGAATATACCATAGGGCGGCATCTGGAAACCTTTGAACGTATGGCAGAAATGCTTTCCCCTTACATTGACCGTTGCATTTTCAGCTTTGTGGAAATGTATAAAAAGCTGGAATACAACATGCCGGAGATTATCCCCTTATCCGTGAGGGATATGGATTTGCTGGCGCAGGGATTGGGGGCGATTGCTGAAAAATATGGCATTTATATTCAGACCTGCGGAACAAACGGGGATTTTACCCGCTATGGCATTCATTCCTCCGGCTGCACGACGCTTGAGGCTTTGGGAAAGGCACACGGCATTGTGTTTAAGG
>JAMPAW010000269.1 GCA_023666975.1 Clostridium sp. | reverse complement strand
GGGATACGCCTTCTGATAAAAGTCCGCCTGCCAGTCTTTCACCTACGACCGCTGTACGTGCTATGCCTTTTTCAATTTCTTTTGCCAATCCAAAACAGGCTATCGTCAGCACGGTGAGTGTGGGTCCCAGTATGATTCCTGCCAGTGTTGCCATGGCTATTCTGGCTCCGCACCCCTTCCCCTTTTCCTCAACCGTGGCTTACAAAAAGACAATCCACCGAAGACACGCAAAGCACATTCGTGCCTTGGGGCAGTGCGCTGAAGCACACGCAGGTCGTAAGGCATCCTCCCATCTTCGATGGGTCCCTCCTTGCGACAAATTACGCTCTTGCCAGCACGCAGTGGTACATAAGGCTGTAACTCCACAATATCAACTAGTGAGATTGCTTTGTTACAGCCTAAGTACCAGCGTGCTTCTACGGTCTTCTTGTGGATTGTCATTTTCGGAAGCCACTAATAAATTTCCTAAATATCGAATTTAATTACAACTTAATATAAAATTATAATATTACTCGAATGCTTTAATTTCTGACGGGTTTTTTATAACACCAGTTTTTATCGAATGGTTCTGCCATGATTGCATCAATATCTGCCTTTGTATAATACCAATCTAACTCATCCCAAAAAAAATCATCCGGATATGTTTTAAAATATCCATGAGCAAATCGAAGAAGCATATCCTCACACTCGCTAAACTTTTCAATAATAATCACTCGGGCTAATTCAGCTCCTTTTTCTATCCAATCAAAAGTTGGTTTAAGGTTTTCATCCTCTTTACCATATACATACATCAACCATTGTTTTTCAAAATTCTCAGTCTCCCAAACATTGATTTGAAAATGATCATACTCACGATTAATGTCTTTTATTATCCCTTTTCTATGTTCGCAGTAATAACTATAACCAATATCATTCAATACCTGTATTATATCCTCCGCTATCTGAGGGTAATCTATCTCTTCTTCTTTTTTCAAAAACACTCCAGATATCCCCATTTTATTTCACCACCTTTTCTAATTCTTCCAACCCGTTGATAACTCTTATTCCTAACTCTTCTATTTCTTTCAAGGTTTTAATATTGCTGGGTACAGACCTATCTATTGGTTCTTCAATATATAGAATCACTTCTCTACCATTGAAATTAAAAAATTCAGACCACGAACTATCTACATATTTATACAGCTGATTCATTTTAACCGAAGAAATAGAACTTTTTACCTCAATCAACTGATACTGGGTAGCTATATCAATATCACCAATTGTCCTACCATTCACAATTTTAACCTCATTTGTAAAATCCACAATAGTTGCATCAGTATTATTATTTATAAAATCCGCAACTCTAGCTTCTAATGCAGTTCCAACATTATCACTGGTCAACTTGCTTGCAATAGAATTACTAATTACTTTTGATGTTTGATTCGGAATTCTTATTTTATTTCCTGCCTGGTTTAGATAATCCGTAAAATTATTTGTCTCTTTTATTACTATAGCAAAAATTCTACCCTCCATCAAATCATTAAATTCGCCGATTACCGCATCTCCATTGGCTTTAAAGGATTCTATAAATTCTCTTCCGTATTGGTCTGTCAGCTTCAGAAAATCATCGCCATTCCCTGCATAGTTCCTCCACAGTTCTATGACCTCATCCGTATAATTCTCCAGCTGTTTTCCATGATTTAGCAATACCTCAAACTGTTCCGGCGTGATTCCCTGCTCCAGTATATCATCCAGACGCTTCAACTGTCCAGCCGTTAAGTCTTCGGTAAAGTCTTTGGCATAGTTATCTATCTGTGTCAGTATCCGCTCTGCGTTACATCCGGATTCTGCTATCTTCTTTATGGTGTCATCCGTATAGTCTGCAAAGGAATCTACATGCTGGATTACTGCATCCACTACTTCATCCGGCAGTCCTTCTTTTACTAATTTTCCTAACCGGCTCAGGTCTTCTGCATCCAGCTGTCTTGTAAAGGCTTCTCCATAATCATCTGCCAGCTTCAGGATATCGTCTGCATAGCTTTCAGCTCCGCACCCCTTTCCTTTTTTCTCAACCGTGGCTTACAAAAAGACAATCCACCGAAGACACGCTCTCGCTCTTGCCAGCACGCAGTGGTACATAAGGCTGTAACTCCACAGTATCAACTAGTGAGATTGCTTTGTTACAGCCTAAGTACCAGCGTGCTTCTACGGTCTTCTTGTGGATTGTCATTTTCGGAAG
This sequence comes from Clostridium sp., assembly GCA_023666975.1. The sequence continues at coordinate 1,784 of JAMPAW010000269.1, read as the reverse complement.
CCACTGCTTAATTTACCAGATTATTTTTCCCACTTTTCCTTACAAGCGTTTATCTGGTCTATCATGCTTTCAATTAGTTTCATGTCATTATCATCATAGTACATATATATCTTTTCCTTATACTTTGCATAGGTGATTATAGTTTCCCTTATACAAAATTTTTGAGAAGATGTTAGCACTTCCTCTTGCAAATTCATGCTTGCAATAATAATATCATAAACTAATGTTTGTAACATATCTTCTTCTTCAGAACAATAATATGTCTCATATGCTTCCCACAGGTTTCCAAAGACATAAACCATTCCTTGATTTCTTTTAGAATACATAAGATACATTTCTTTCACAAAAAATATCATTTCCTTAACAGAACACATTTTATCCTTACAAGCATTTATTTCATCAATCATGCTTGCAATCAACTTCATGTCGTTATCACTGTAGCATACACAAAGCCTTTCCTTACTTCTTTCATACTCCCACAACATTTTACGTATCCTCATGCCATATTCTTCTACGGTATCTGCATCTTCTTTTACAATCATACTCGCCCATACAATATTGAAAACTAGCTGCTTTAACAGAACTTCTTCATCCGAATCTTCAGAAATATCACGCTCTTTCCATAGCTTCTTAAACACATTCCTAACATTTTCGTCTTCCTCTAAAAATACCTGGCATTTCTCTTCCATGCCCTGTATTATATTCTGGACCGAATACATATCTCATTTCTCCTCCCTACTCTGCTTTAATTCTTTCATTATTATTGTGAATAATCTCAATTTCTATATCAGGATAATCGTCCATAAATTGATTAATTATATTCTTACAACTATCACAAGGCTCCAGTTCTGTAAATAACATTATTTTCCCAGATGTCCCCGACTGCAATCCAGAAGCAATATCATTAAATATTTTATATTCTGTACATGAATCACGTAAATAAATTTCACCTTCTATGTTTATTGCATCTCTGGCATTATAATAAATCATCTCTGGCTGTACGGAAATATCAGGCAAGCATTCCAAAAGTACTGGCGATTGTTCCAATGAATCCACCCTACTGCTAGCATAAAACACTCTTTCTTTCCCATCAATGATTACCTGCGCATAAGCAAAGTTACCTTTATCTCTTAACTTAGAAGGCAACTGCCCTCTAAGACTAGCAACAGCACTTGCAATAGAAGAATCACCATCCGTTAAAACTCTGATATTATCCGTATTTAGTCTGACTGGTACATATCCATTGGCTAAAGCTTCTTCAAAAAGACTTGCTATCTCAGCCTTATTTTCAGTTTTCTGATAACCTTCAACAAATACATCCCCGAACTCATCCACCAGCTTCAGGAAATCATCGCCATTCCCTGCATAGTTCCTCCACAGTTCTATGACCTCATCCGTATAATTCTCCAGCTGTTTTCCATGATTTAGCAATACCTCAAACTGTTCCGGCGTGATTCCCTGCTCCAGTATATCATCCAGACGCTTCAACTGTCCAGCCGTTAAGTCTTCGGTAAAGTCTTTGGCATAGTTATCTATCTGTGTCAGTATCCGCTCTGCGTTACATCCGGATTCTGCTATCTTCTTTATGGTGTCATCCGTATAGTCTGCAAAGGAATCTACATGCTGGATTACTGCATCCACTACTTCATCCGGCAGTCCTTCTTTTACTAATTTTCCTAACCGGCTCAGGTCATCTGCATCCAGCTGTCTTGTAAAGGCTTCTCCATAGTCATCTACCAGTTTTAGGATATCGTCTGCATAGCTTCCTGCTCCTTCTAGCTGCC
>JAMPAW010000268.1 GCA_023666975.1 Clostridium sp. | reverse complement strand
ATATTATTTTATCAAATTTCAAACAATTTACCGATAGGATAAAGATGCACAGTGTAGGGAACGGATTGTAATGGGAACATTCGCGAATCTGTACCAGGAAAAAGAGGCAAGTATCCCAAAAGAGAAGCTGAATGAATTTAAAAAGAGACTTGAAATACTGTATCAGGCAGGCGGCATGATGGAAGTAGATAGCGTATCTTTGTTTGGAAAAACAGTAGATACCATACGGAAAACCACAATGCATGAATACGGTATGGATTTTTGCTATAATTACTTTGAAGATTCTTTTTGGGAAAACGCAGGATTCAGTATAAACAGCAACCATGTCTGGAGCGAGAAAATTGGTGGTGATGCTTTTATAAGGTTGTTGTGGCTGCCTATACATTGGAAGAACTGTATACAGAAGGGACGGCAATTGCAATGGTAAATGACGACCCGGTAACCTCCCGGGTGTATACTGGCTGGATTAATTATCTGTTTCAGAAATGGTAAAGATAAAACGGATTTAAGAAAGTGTTGAAAAAATATGTCAAAAATGATTACAAGGATAAAGGCATACCGCGAAAAGTTGTCCATGAGTCAAAAACAGTTAGCAGAACAAGTAGGGGTGCGGCGAGAGACTATTGTGAGGCTGGAGAACGGACAGTACAATCCTTCTCTGAAATTGGCGCTGGATATTTCAAAAGAATTTGGGGCAACGGTTGAGGATGTGTTTATTTTTATTGATGATGAGCCGGTTTTGGCAGAGGGAATAAAAGAGTAAAGGCGGAGAAGTAATTTGCAGAATTTGTCGCTTTTAAATGACACAACATCTATTTTGTGTTAAAATACAAGGAGAAGAAAGAGATGGAAGGAATTGTTTACCAAAACAAAGATATTTTATTTAAGATTTTGGGCCAGACTTATAAAGAGAAAAGCTTTGCGGCCTATGGAATTGATCTTCCGCGCATTCGTGAGCTATTGCCGACAGATCTTCCCAAAATATCGGCAAACGAAAAGAGCATTGACAATCTGTTTCTTTTAGAGGATGGAACCTATGCGATCGTGGATTATGAGTCGGTCTATAAAAGGATAAGTAAAATCAAATATTTGAATTACATAGCGCGGGTCATGGAAAAATATTATAAGGAAGACGAGAAGTTTAATCTGCGCCTGATTGTGATTTACACCGGCGATGTGGATTATGCGGAACCAGATTTGAAAACAGCCTGTTTTACCCTGCATACCGAGCAGGCGTTTCTGGCGCATATAGACGGCGAGGCCGCTCTGCGTGGGATTCAGGAGAAACTGCAATCGGGTATATCCCTTGACAATGATGATCTGATGAAACTGGTGATCCTGCCCTTGACAGTTCCGGGATCTGAGGGAAAGCAAAAGATGCTGGAAACGGTGGTGAAATTGGCGGAACAACTGCGGGACGAAGAACAACGGATATTTATTCTCTCCGGCGTTATTGTGGCAAGTGACAAGTTTATACAAAAGGAATACATGAAACAGATAAGGAGGAAAATCAATATGACACAAATCGGTCAGATGTATGAGGAAGAAAAGATTGAATATGGGAATCAAAGGGCATTAAAGGAAAAAACAGAGATTGCCAAAATTTTATTACAAGAAGGTGCGGATACAATAATGATTATGAAAGCTACGGGTTTTACCGAGGAGGAACTGTTACGCCTTCAAAATGCAAATGCGGCAGTATAATTGATTTCATGCAGAGGGACTAAGGGGCATACAATTCAGAAACAGTACTATAAAGCACAAAAGGGCGGGGAGGATGGGGTAGGGAACAAGTTGTCCTTATCCCACCGCAACGGCAACATTTTTGCCGCTGAAAGCAACACCATATTTAATGATGTTGTTAATCCCTGCCGATTTCAGCTCGGTATCGTATTTCTTTTCTTCAATCTGGTTCAAAGCTGTTTTCGCCAATTCTTTCAGCCTTTCTTCGGAACAGCTTTTCTCCGTCTTTAGCTCGATAATAATGCCGGGAAGTTTCTTTGCTGTCGGGCTCAATTGGATATCATAACGCCCGTTCCCGGATTCTTTATTGGATGTACTTTTATACGGTTCCAAAGCGGCGCAGAGTCCAAGTAAAAAACCGTGATAGAAGCTTTCGCCTACAGTGTCAAAACAACTTGCCGACTGCAAAAGCAATGTTTCAAGGCGTTTTTTCAGCATATCGGAGTCCGCAGAGTAGAGGGCTTCCTGGACGGAAATAACCGACGACTGCGGGATAATATAGTCCAATTTCTGAAGCACTTCTTTACGATATACATAAGATATTTCCTTGTTTGGCAGCGCTATTTCGCACATAAAATCGCCGCCTACTGCCATACTGCTTTTCACCGCTTTTAAATATCCGGCAACAAGCAGAAAACTGAAAACGGAAGACGGATTAGTTTTGACCTGCGGATAAATAACCCCGGTATCAATAGCGGAAACAACCGTTTTCCCCTGTATCAATCTGTTTAATTTATCGGTAATGTCTTCATCAATTTCCGAGAGCACTTCACCGATAATTTCATTACTGCCGGTTGCCTGCCAATAGGCTCTCGGCTGGCAATCATTTCTGTAATAGTTGATAACAGACCACGGATTAAATATTTCCGAATTACCGAAGCGGTATCCGTCATACCACTCGCAAAGCTCGTCATATTTATCTTCCGCCGAATAGTATTTCGCCATTTCTTTTACTTCGTCGGGAGTAAAGCCAAAATATTCGCTGTACTTGTTGTCGAGAATAGAGTTGATTGTCAGGTTGTTCAAGCCGCTAAAGATGCTTTCCTTTGCAACACGAAGAATGCCTGTAAGGAAACCGTAAGATAAATGCTTATTATCTTTGAAGACGCCTGAAAACAAATTCCGCATAAACAGGATAACTTCATCGTAAAAACCCAGTGTATGTCCCTGTTGAATAGGCGTATCGTATTCGTCGATGATGACCACAGGCGCAATACCGTAATGTTCGTGCAGCATTTTTGACAGCATATACAGCGAAGAATCAAATAAATTCCTGTCCGTTGTTCCGGCAATGACTTTTTCGTAATAATCTTTATCCTGAATTATTTCGCTGCCTGCAAGCTCTGCGTGACGCTTGTATTCTCCGGTAATAATCTGAATAATATGGTCTAAGGTTTTATCCCAGGTATCCTTTTTCACATCTTTAAATGTGATGAAAATGACCGGATATTTACCCTGATACTTCCGATATTTTTCTCCCTGATTCCAAATCAGTTTATCCCTGAAATAGACAGAGGTATCCTCATCCGTTTTTTCAAAAAAAGTACGCAACATATCCATATTAAGCGTTTTACCAAAACGGCGGGGACGGGTAAACAACGATACCATCGGTCTTTCATCCAGAAAATCCTTGATAAGCATGGTCTTATCTACATAATAGTATTCTTTAGACGCAATACGGTAATCGGATACGCCAACCGGCAACGGAAGGTCTGATTGTATTTTCTTTTTCTGATATACCCCGCTTTTTATACGATTATCGGCAGGTTTTTCTGCATCGGCAGGAATAGTCCAGCTACGTCCTGCTTTTTTAGCTCCGGCAATTCTTCCCTGATTACAAAGGCATGAAATGCGGCGTTCACTTATATTCCAGCGCAGTGCTGCTTCTTTTACGGACATCGTATCAGTCATAATTGGCACCTCCCGACAATTTTACAAGTATATTATGCCGGTTTTCAAGAACAAAGTCAATATTATTCGGAATAATATCAAAATCGCCTTTTAGCAACTATAGCCAATTTCCTGTTTATCGCTGCCCACACCCTAAAAACAGCTCTATCCTTCAAGCCGGTATTCCGCAAGCAGTTTCTGCCACGACATGACGTCCGTCGCCGCCTGCGCCAGTTCCTCCTGCCTTCCGTCCGCAAGCAGACGCCGAATCAGTTCGCTCATCTGCTGTATCCCTTCCTGCATTCCCTGACGTAGCCCTTCCTGCTTTCCCTGACGAATCCCTTCCTGCTTTCCCCGGCGTAGTCCTTCCTGCCTGCCTTCCTTTTGCCCCT
>JAMPAW010000267.1 GCA_023666975.1 Clostridium sp. | reverse complement strand
GGATGTTTTTTGTAAAAATCTTCTTATTCGCACAACATCTACATAATCCCGTTCTATTGTCTTTAGTAATTACTTTTCCACATTCTTTACAAAAATATTGTTTTTTAGGCTTATGTGGGACGTTTTTAAATCCATAATTTTCTGTTTGCGTATGACAATTGGGACACAAGAATGTCAAATTAGAAAGAGTATTATTTCTTCTATTACCGTCTTTATGATGTAGCTGTAATTGCAATTGCTTTCCGTTCCATTCTCCTTTATTTTTACACTCAGAGCATTCATACTCTAACAAATTTTCCCTTATTATAATATCTCTAATAGTATTATTATTAGCCATATAAGATGGGTTTTTAAGTATATCAAATGGATTTACAATTTTGTTGACAGGTGGTTTTTCGTATTGTCTTCCATTTGGTTTAAAATGACTTATATCCAAATTTAACGATAAAATTCTATCTTGTACTTTTCTTCTTCCACCACCAGTCCTATAAGTTTTATATCCTACACGTTTTGTTACTTCTGCAAAAAGAATAACTATCAGAAACTATTTTTATAAAATCCTCATCTGAAATATCATATATTTTACTTAATGTCTTTCCCATATTATTTCTTCTTTTAATATTCTACAACTATTTCTGTAATGGAATTACTAACAGAAAGTGCTGCGTCCACCTCTGCCTTAAAAGAAGCAATGCTTTCCTCCAATGCATTGATCTTGTCCAAAATCTTAATCGGATCAATCAATTCATACGAATTTGCTGTAATAAAATCTTTCTTAGTCTTTTCAAAATCATCTGTATTGGTTTTGCCTTCCTTAGAACCATAAATACCAATTACATACTGCTCTGCCCTCTTTTCAAGATCATCACCGTTCTGTTTCAGAATTTCAGACTGTGCTTTGTTATACTGCTTATTCAAAACATCAAGCATTTTTTCGTCAAACTCTACACCATGATTCTTCATTTCAATAGCCTCAGCTACTGTATATTCCAAACCATTAATTGTTACTTTCGTTGTGGCATTGGATAAAACAACCGCCCTTTTAATAGCGTTTCTTCTTTTAATCAGATCCGTTGCCTTATCATAGTAACCTTGTATAACACCCTTATATTCTTCTACAGGAACACCCTTAATTTTTTCATTAGAGTGCTTATTTGCTACACAATAAGTTCCTCCGTTGATTGCAGAAATAATTCTATCATCTACAATCTTCAATTCTGCCAATGCCTTATGTACCGTCATTTTTTCTTGTGTCATAATTTCATTCTCCTTTTCAACTTTAAAATTTAAACTTTATATCATAGGCTAATGCCTTGTTACACTTATTACTTCTACACTTTCTTTACCGATGAAAGCAAAATTTTAAGACTATTTAATCAGCACTACCCTCATATATTTCTTGCTTATATTCACTTGGAATGTGATTATATAACCAAGCATCATCGCCTTCTGTATCGCCTTCCGTACTCCAAGAAATAAAACTTGCTTGTAAATATGTATCTGTATCAGATAATTCAATTCCTTCATCATTACAAAAATCATTGAATTCTTCATAATTATAAGTTTTATCTTCTTTGATTTCTTTTCCAGTGACCAAATTTTCATCTAACAGTCTCAATCCATATTTACCATATTCTTCTTTAAAATAATCAAGGAGTTTGCTACTCTTATCAATCTTTGCTACGCATATAAAACTTGAACTACTACTATTCGTTACAAAATCTGTTCTTACCTTCATTACTCATCCTCCAAAATCACGAAATTATTTTTGTCTTCAGCTAATTCTCGAATCATATTCTGGCAATATGTATCATTATAATCAACGCTTTTATCCAGTATATTAAATCCTTTTTCAAGATACTCAATTGCCTTGTTATATCTATTAGTAAGCCATTCTTCGTCTTGAAGAATATCTTCTAATGTTTGATCTTTTTTCCAACCATATTCGTCAATAAAATTCTTATCATATTCTTCTTTTGTTCTTGATACTGTACCAGCAGTTGTATCATTGTCTCCTTCTGTGAATAAAACTTTTTCAATCAATTTTCCATAATTCTTTAGAAACGGATATTTTGCCAATGTATCTTCGTCAATTTCAGGAAGAATTTTGTATGCTATGACATAACTGCTACTGCTTGAATTTGTTATGTAATCTGCTCTAATCTTCATTTAAGCCTCCTTAGTGATATGATTCTCCAAAACTTATAGAAACATCCTCATTTTCATATAAATCACTACTTCCCCAGCCGCCAAATTCACTATGAATAAAGTTTTCAAATGCTCCATCAGAGCCGTGATCACCACATTCAATTTCTGTAGATTCCCCTGGTTCAAGTACAAATCTATCTTTCGCATCCTCAATAATTTTTTCAAATAATTTTCTGGCTACATCTTCACTCGTTAATACCTTATCAGAATTATTAGAAATAATAAAACTAGACGAACTACTATTAGTTACAAAATCTTTGCGTACTTTCATATAAATTCTTCTCCTTCCTCTCGCATAAAACTATCTGTCTTCTAATTGGGCATCCACCCCTACATTCGCACTGTCTATTACATCCACTACAAGAATTTCTAAAATGATCTCTAAAATCTTCAAACTGTTTGCTATTCCATGCATTTTGTACTGTATCATTTGAAATATCATATGCCCATCTCATATCCTGATTATCAAAACTGCAAGGCAGCATCTTCATATCAGAAGTAATATATGCTGACCATCTCCCACCCTCACAGGTGTCAAAACTATCTTCGTTTATATTGGATGTCATATTGATAAGAGCTGGAACTGTACAAGAATCAAAACCGATTTTGAAATCAAATTGCTGAGTATCAATGATATGGAAAAATTCTTTTACTCTTTCATCTTCTATATTTAGAACATTATTTTCCTGTCCCAATCCAACCGGCTTGTGTAGCAAGAAAATGATTGCATTGATTCCTTTTGGAAAATCATTGTTTTTCAGTCTTTCAATCGCTTCTTCAATAGAATTATTGCCAAGGACATAATGAATATTTGTCTTAATTTCTGCGTCTAACAGCATTTGGATAGCTTTGTATGTATGTTCCTGACGATACCAACTAATTGCAACCGCTCCGCAAAGTTCTTTACAAAGAGCAACTATTTTATCTGTGAAGCCCAAGCCAGATGATGTAAAGTTTGGAACAATACCATTTTGTCTACAATATCTTAGAATTTTCTCAAAATCTTCATGTTGATCCACATCTCCTCTACCACCCAATGCAAATTGAAATGTTTTACCTTTACATTCATCAACTATTCGCTTAAAGTTTTCAAAAGACATATTAGGATATTTCGTTTTTAGTCCATTTTGATAACACTGAACACCAGATTTAATACACAAGCCACTGGTTCCATGTACGCAATGTCCCATAACTCCAATATCTAATAATTCTGGAAATGAAGTCATAAAAGGATCTTTACCTGTATCTTTTCCGTTTTCAATAACTCCACTTCTCATGTAAAATCCTGTGTTTGGATTGAATATGGATACAAACTTATTTTTCTTATCAATTTTTTTAATCATTTTATGACCTCATTTCTTTAATTTTTACCGATGAAGAAGTTGTTTTCTGGCATAAATCTTAATCATTTTTTGTTTCTCTATACACTGTATCAATTGCATCAAGAAATGCATTATAAGCATACTCGCAGCCCTTTACATATGCTTTTATCTCAACTAAATTCATAGGTTCACTTGGCTCTATCGTTGCATCATTTACTATTTTATATAGATCATTTCTTTCTTCTACCGTCATTTACTTCTCCATTCCTCACACTTAAATCCATTCTGATTTAACCACTCAGCTACCAAATGCCTATGACAAAAATCTGATGGTTTCCCATAACAAATAAGCGCAATATCATTTTTTCCAACATTGAAACCATGATCCATTCTTGAAAAATCCATAAGAACATCTGTAACATCTAACTTGTCCAATACCTCAGCCTGAAAATATTCTATGTAATAGTCATTATCATGATTCTTCTTCCATTCCATAAAGAACCCATA
>JAMPAW010000266.1 GCA_023666975.1 Clostridium sp. | reverse complement strand
GACTGTATTTTGGATGATGAGGTTCAGGAAAGCTGCCGAAACGACAAAATCTGTACCTATCCGATCTGGATACGACCGTTTTATGACCTGCTGAACAGGGAAAAGGGAACCTATAAGGTCATTGTGGTTGACGGGAAGGAAAAGGAAACTTACCGGCTGGAAGAGCTGGGTCTTGAGTTAGCAAAAGATTATACGGATGCGAAAGGTTATCATAGATATATAAGCATCCCCAAAGGCTTGGATCCCATTTTGGGCTATAATTTTACTATAAGTGCGGACAAGGAGCTTCCGGGCTTTGTGAGGTTTGGGGATGACTCGGCGGAAAAGACAGTTGTAGTATTAGGCGGTTCTACATCAGATGCAACATTTGAACCCTATAAGTCCTGGTCAGAACTTTTATATGAAAAATTAATCCAGTCAGGGGTAAATGCCAATGTGTACTGCGGGGCTTGTGCGGGATACAATTCGTCTCAGGAATTGAACAAATTGATCAGGGACGTTATACCGTTAAAGCCGGATATCATAGTCAGCTATTCAGGATATAATGATGCCTTTGTAAAAGAACCCGTGAAGGAGAATTATATTAAGTATCCCTATTACATGTATCACCAAATTGATTTGATGGATTCCCTGACCGGATATAAAAATGCGAGTAACTCCAACTATGAAATAAAGGATAAGTATATTCTGGGCATCGACCATGGCACCGACAGATGGGAGCAATACATTAACAATGTGAGGGCGGCGCACGCTGTAGCGGAAGCATTTAATATACGGTATTTCTGTTTTTTGCAGCCCTGCTTAATAGAGAAGAGAAAGAAATGGAGCCTACAGGAGAAAGAGGTATACCTTAATTCCGGGAAAACGGATTTCTACTTCAGGACAATAAATGATTTTTACATAAAAGCGGTTAATTATAAGGCACCTTTTTTCCATAATATTACAAATTTGTTTGATTCTGCAGGGGATGTATATTTGGATGAATGTCATGTTAATGAAAAAGGCAATGAAATAATTGCTGAATATATCGGGACGTTTATAAAGGATTATTTCATCTAATGGTCCTTTGGGGCATATAAGGGGAGACAAACATGTATATTTTAGGAATTTCAGCATTGTACCATGATTCAGCGGCGGCGCTGATTAAGGATGGGAAAATCGTAGCGGCAGCACAGGAGGAACGTTTTACGCGTATCAAGGCAGACCCGAGGATTCCTGCCAATGCCATAAAATATTGTCTGGATGAGGGCAAAATAAAAGATGAAGATATCGACGCGGTAGTCTATTATGACAACCCAATGGATACGCTGGACCGATTTATCCACAATGCTGTTTCAGTTGGAAATAAATATGAAAGCGTAGTTAAGGCAGGTTATCAAAGCTTATTTGAGAGCAAGCTATGGATCCATGAATTAACAAAGTCTCTTCTGCCCGGATATTTTAATAGGGGACGGAAGCTTTTTGTGACAAAACATCATGTTTCCCATGCGGCATCTGCCTTTTTCCCGTCTCCGTTTCACGAGGCAACAATCATAACAATAGACGGTGTAGGGGAATGGAATACCACCACCATAGCCTGTGGCCAAGGGAACCGGATTAAAATGCTAAAGGAAATCAATTATCCTCATTCTATTGGATTACTTTACAGTGCATTTACCTATTTCTGCGGGTTTAAGGTTAATTTTGGCGATTATAAATTAATGGGTCTGGCACCATACGGGGAGCCGAAATATGCAGAACTTATTAAAAAGGAATTGATTGATATCAAAGAAGACGGCTCGTTTCGGTTAAATCTGAAATATTTTGATTACCAAAACGGCGGAGCTATGACAAGTGAAGCTTTTGACCGGCTTTTTGGAGGTTCGAGGAGGATCCCGGAAGAGGCGATAACAAAGCGGGAAATGGACATGGCGGCTTCTGTTCAAAAGGTAGTTGAAGAAGTAATGATTAAGCTCGCAAAGCATGCGGCCGAAATATCGCCGAGTAAGAATCTGGTATTAGCAGGCGGTGTTGCGCTGAATTGTGTTGCTAATGGGAAATTGGCCAGAGAAAATATTTTTGATAATATATGGGTCCAACCGGCGGCAGGGGACGCCGGCGGCGCACTGGGCGCTGCATTGGCGGTCTACTATGGATATTTTAAAGCAGACCGGAAGATATCTTATGAATATGGGCAAAAGGGAAGTTATTGGGGACCGGAATTTAACAGAAATCAAATAAAGGCGTATTTGGTAAAGAATGAAATACCGTTTGAGGAATATGAAAAGGATGAAAACTATTATGATAAAATAGCAGAATTGTTAGCTGCGGAGGAAATAATCGGCCTTTTTCAGGGGAGAATGGAATATGGTCCCAGGGCACTCGGGAATAGAAGCATTATAGCAGATCCGAGAAACGAAAAAATGCAGGCGAAGCTGAATATCAGTATAAAGCACCGGGAATCATTCAGGCCGTTTGCCCCGTCTGTGTTAGAGGAAAAATGTCCCGAATATTTTGACATGACATCCCCGAGTCCTTATATGCTGTTTTGTGCAGATGTAATCAACAAAATGGATACGGAATTTCCTTTAGATAAAGTTCTGGAAAAAAACGGGGATATGATCACGATTATTAACAGAAAGAGATCAAATCTGCCTGCCATTACCCATGTGGATTACAGTGCCAGAATCCAGACCGTCAACGAGCGGGATAATGAGGATTATTATAAAATCATAAAGGCATTTGAAAAAAAGACCGGCTGCGGTGTTTTGATTAATACCTCCTTCAATGTCAGGGGGGAGCCTATTGTCTGCACCCCGGAGGACGCATATAACTGTTTTATGAACACAGGTATTGATATCTTGATTTTGGACGGATTTATCCTATATAAGGAACAGCAGTCAAAGGAAAACTACAGGAGGGATGTTTATGAGCTCGATTAAGGATACCGGCTTTTTCCGTTGGGTGGAGGCATGTGAAAAAAAGGAATTTCCTTCTATTGACCCAAACGCAGACACCTATTTTGAAAGTGTAAGTGACAAGAATCCGGTTATTGAAGAATATGATTTTCATAATATCCCTCAGGCAGTAGATATGCTTAATAAGCATGTTGCATTTGAAGACACGGCGTTAATTCAGGTGTGTGCCATTGAGATGTTTCAAAGCAAGCCACATACGTCAAAGGTTGATTCAAACAAAAATGAGCAGGTGGAGATTCCTGATTTTGTGTATGTTTTTTGAAAATGCGTAAGTTGAGGAAAATATGAGAAAAGAAAACTCAAAGAAAATTAAATATTTAGTAATGGATGTAGATGGGACGCTTACAAATGGAATTATATATATAGGAATTGAAGGAGAAGTCTTTAAGTCATTTAATGTGAAGGATGGATACGGAATCAGTAAATTGCTTCCTGCAGCAGGAATTGTTCCGATCATAATTACCGGCCGCACATCAAAGATTACGGAAGCCCGGTGCAAAGAGCTTGGCATAAAGAAATTATATCAGGGTGTAGTCGATAAATGTGAAAAGTTAAAAGAAATTCTGTCAGAAGAAAAGATTAATCAAGTAGCTTATATAGGAGATGATATTAGCGACATTGAATGCATGATCTATGTGAAAGCGGCCGGAGGAATAGTTGGCTGTCCTGCGGATGCAGTTGCGGAGGTACAGAGTGCAGCTGATTTTATCAGTGAAAAGAAAGGTGGAGAAGGTGCTGTAAGAGATTTTATAGAAAATATTATATAAAACATTTAAAGTAAGCTTACGTTTTAAATGTTCAAAATTATTTCGGTATATAATATGAAAAGGAAGTGATTTTCATAATCAAAAAGGTAAATTATCTGCGTGCAATATGCGCTGTTGCAATTGTAGTGAGCCATTATTCTATGTATTTCAGTGCGAATATATTTCATTGGGGCTTAGCGTTTACATCGGCGATTTATATGTTTTTTATTTTGTCGGGTTTTTCTATTACATACTTTCATCAGAATGATAATCAAACAGTGGGGAATATGGTGGAGTTTTTAAAAAAGCGTATATTAAAAATTTTTCCAGTGTATTGGATTTATATTGTTATTACATTGTTGCT
>JAMPAW010000265.1 GCA_023666975.1 Clostridium sp. | reverse complement strand
TATCATTAAAGGGAAAGAATATTGCTATTTTGACATTTTGGTTAATCCAAAAGACTTACAGGAATTTAAAGAATTTGTTTCAAGGCTGTAGGGGGGAGATTTATTGGTAGAAGTAATCGAATTATTTAAAAATATTCAGCAAACGGGCAGTCTCAATGACAAAAAGGCAATTATTACTGCAAATAAAAATAATGATCTATTTAAGGAGTGTCTGAAATTTTTATTAGATGGAAATGTTACAACTGGAATTGCGGAGAAGAAATATAATTCAATTACAGTCAAAACATCTGACTGGGTACACAATGATATAAATAAGGAATTTTTAGAACTATTAAATTATATTAAGCAGCACAATACTGGTAGAGAAGAAGATATTATACAGATACAAGCATGGTGTTATGAAATGAGTGATGAAGTCAAAGATTTTGTCAGAGGGATGATTACTAAAAATATAAAGTTAGGAGCAGATGCAAAACTGGTAAATAAGTGTATTCCTGGACTGATACCTACTTTTGATGTTATGTTAGGAACTCCGATTGATAAAGTAAAACTGAAAAATGATGAGTGGATCTCAATATCGAGAAAACTCAATGGTTGTAGGGCAGCGTTTGTTGGCGATAAAATTATGACCAGACAAGGAAAAGAGTATAAAGGTCTTGATCATATAGTAGCAGACTTACATAGACTTGGTTTAAAAAATTGGTTTGTAGACGGAGAATTATTATATAAGAATAAAGAAGGTTTATCAGATTCAGAGGCATTTCAAAAGGGAACGGGAATTGCGATGAGTAAAGATAGTGATAAGTCTGATTTGAAATTAGTTGTATTTGATATGTTCCCATTACAAGAGTTTTGGACTGGCGAATCAAAAGAGTCTTATTATGAGCGCAAACAAATGCTATTGGAAATCAATGAGGAAATAGACTTATATAATGATGTTAAAAATGTTGAAGTGGTTGAAATGTGTTACGAAGGTACAGATCATACAGAAATATGGAAGTGGCTGGATTATGCTGAAGAAAATGATTGGGAAGGAATTATAATTAATTTGGATGCGCCATACGAATGTAAACGTACAAAATCTTTAATTAAGGTTAAAAGGTTTTTTAGCTGCGATCTAAAGTGTACTGGTATAGAAGAAGGTTCGGGACGTAATAAAGGCACACTGGGAGCATTAGTGTGCGACTATAAAGGATTTCCTGTTAGTGTTGGAAGTGGTTTTTCTGATGATGATAGAAAACAGTTTTGGCAGCACCCAGAAGAGGTAGTAGGAAAAATCATTTCTGTAAAATATAAAGAAGAAACGAAAAATAAGGATGGTGGTATATCAATTCAGTTTCCAGTATTTGAATCTGTAAGATTTGATAAGAGTGAATCAAGTTATAATTAGTAAACTACAGACGTGTAGTTATATAAGAAATGGATGCGCATCCTCTTGCGGAGGATAAATGAGAAATAGATTTTTGTATATTACATTAAGTGGTATTTTAATTTTTATATCTTGTGTTTTCTGTTGTTACACAAACTGTACAGAGAACATAAAGCAAAGTGAAAATATTAAATTAGAAACATATTCTTCCAGCCCACATATTATCGAAGTATATATCCTTGAAAATTCCGTAGAATCAGAACAAATAAATATAATGGAACAACGTGTAAGGCAAGAATTACAGGATATCGAATACATAGAAGATCGCCAGGAGTGGTTTCTGGCATATAAAGATATTGTTTCAAGGTATGCTGAGTGGTTTGGAGTTCCACAAACAGTATCAGATGTTTACACGGAAGAAGAAATAATAATTATCTGCAGGGCGATTGAAACGGAATGTTATGATCAAGACTTTCTATCAAAATGTGATGTCGCTTCTGTAATTTTAAATCGGATAGATTACGGAGGAGAATTTGGCAACTCGGTAAAAGAGATTATTACAAAAGAAGGACAATTTGCATATGGTAGAGAAGATATAACAGAAAGTACAATTTTGAGTCTTATGTATGCTTATGAGATAGAGGACACAACCGACGGCTGTATCGCTTTTAGAAGTGATAAGAGACCAGAAATATGGTATGGATGGACTTATTCATTTACAGATGAAGCAGGACATCATTTCTACAAATGATGGGAGGGATAAGGTTGAATAGAAAAAAGATCAGGTTACGGACTATAGATGATGTAACAGATTTTGTAAATGTGTGTTTAAAATATCAATGTGATATTAATGTTTATGACAAAAGTAAAACGTTTGATGCAAAATCAATATTAGGAATCTTAAATATTCAGTTAGGAAAGATTATAGAAGTACAAGCTATAAGTTCTGATGAGTGTATTATTCTAAGTTTTATTAATGACATGAGAAAATTTGAGATTTAAAAAAAGAAGGAGACCAGCTATGAAAATTATTGAGCCGAGTTATGAGATTTTGACAGAAATTTCCAAAGATGGAGTTAAGGAATTACAGCATATCGAGAAAATTGGACGTGTATGTTATAAGTCCGAAGAGAAGATCACAGAAGATGGTGAGTCTGCTAAGAAATTTGTAAAAATGCTGATTGATAGAGGACATGAGGCAATGATTGAACATTCATCCTTATCTGTAAAATTTATTGTTGATAGAGGTGTTTCACATGAACTTGTAAGACATAGAATTGCTTCATTTGCACAGGAAAGTACAAGGTATTGTAATTATTCAAAGGACAAGTTTGATAATGGAGTTACATTTATTAAACCAATTTTCTTTGAGGAAGGAACAGTAGAATATGAAGAATGGGAGCGTGCCATGAATAATGCAGAACGTACTTATCTATTCTTGGTTACTTCATGTGATGCAATACCACAAGAAGCGCGTTCTGTACTGCCAAACAGCACAAAAACAGAAATCACTATTACAGCTAATTATCGTGAGTGGCGCTCGATTTTAAAATTAAGAACACAGAATAATTGCCATCCACAAATGTTAGAGGTAACAAGACCACTATTAAGAGAACTTAAAGAAAGATTACCTATTGTCTTTGATGATATTGAAGTGGAGGAATAATAATACATATGATTATTGTTTTGCTGGGGGCTTCCGGTTCTGGGAAGTCCACAATCGAAAATGAACTGGCAACACATCACGGTTTTGAAAAGATTATTTCATTTACAACCAGGCAGCCCAGAAATGGAGAAGTAAATGGTAAAGACTATTATTTTACCAATAATGAAACTTTTACTGAGATGTTACAAGACAATCTATTTGCAGAATATGATGAATACTCACAGGGAAGATTATACGGAACATTAAGATCCGATTATGCAGAAGGAAATAAGGTGGTTGTTCTTACTCCTAATGGACTCAGACAACTCAAACAAAGTTGTCCTAATGGTGATATTTTTACGGTGCTTGTAAATGCAAGCCTTGGAACAAGAGTAAAGAGATACATAGATAGGTGTGGAACAGATAAGTTTACATTCGATGATAAAAATGAAATCGCTGCAAGAGTAGAAAGAGATTTTGGTATGTTTTTAGGATTAGAGAAAGAGGTTGATTTGGTTGTAGAAAACAGCGAAGGAACCTCCGTAGAAGATGTGATTGAAAAAATCATATATAACATTATGTAAAGAGAGGAAAACGAATGAGTAAAGAATTATATCTGGCGGGTGCCATGGGATGCTATTTCAATACGGATCAGCATGAATATCCTAAAAAGTGGCGTGAGGAAGCAAAAGAGTATGTTAAAGAATATTATGACAATATTATTATTACAAGCCCAACTGATTTTTACGAGATTGGCAAAAATTATCATAAATCTGAGTCTGAACCTATGCGATTCGATCTTAGAATGGTTAGAGAGGCGGATGTAATATTGTGCAATTTAAAAGACTTGGATAAGTCTATTGGCACATCAGATGAAATCTTCTATGCATTTATCAAGGGAAAGCCTATTATTGGTTTCCTGGAAGAAGGAAATGTTAAAAATATACACCCTTGGAAACTTGAACAAATTGATCGGATTGAAACTGGGGAGAATGCTATGAAAGATGCATTAGATTATATCTATAAGTATTATGTAGATAGAACATATTGAGGGTG
>JAMPAW010000264.1 GCA_023666975.1 Clostridium sp. | reverse complement strand
CACACTCCCCGGCAGGCAAAGCTGGTTCGTTGTATATGGCGCAATCGCTTTTATGAATCATCCCTTTCCCTCTTTTTCCAGTTCTGGCCAGATCAGATACCAGTCGCGCGGTCGCAGATCCTTTAGCGTAACTTGGCCTTTTGTGAATAAAACAACCCGGTGGCACCTTCTGATAGGTACGGGACGGATACCGTTTGCCCACTGGTAAACAACAGCAGGAGACACTCCTATCTTTTTTGCGAACTCAGATTGCGGAGTTGTCTTCAAATATTCTTTTAGTTTCATAAATTAATAATAGCAATAGCTATTCCTTTTTGCAATAGCATTCGTCAATTTATCAAATGCTATTTTTATGTGAGAATTCAAGAATGAAAACACAACAGGAAAAACGCGTAGACAAGCTGAGAGAACTTGTTGAGAAAGCAGGTGGAATTGCCCCATTCGTCAGGCAATACAAGGGCATAGACCCAACATATATTTCTCAGTTGCTCAATAGGCATCGTAATTTTGGCGAGCGCTCGGCAAGAAACATGGAATTAAAAATGGGCATGCAGCAAGGATGGTTTGATGATCAAGCATCCAATGTAGAACCTGTTGAAATTCATGGCTTAGTACCTGTTGTCTCATGGGTCGCCGCTGGCTCATGGACGCCAATGGCAGACCAAACGATAGAACCATCAGAGTGGCTGCCGTGCCCTGTTAAACATGGGAATGGTACGTATGCACTTATCGTAAGAGGGCAAAGTATGTATAACCCTGGCGGGGAGCGTTCTTTCAGGGATGGAGATATTATCTTTGTTGATCCCACAATCGAACCAAAACATAGGGATTTCGTAATTGCAAGACTTGATAATGAAAGTGAAGCAACTTTCAAGCAACTCGTTTTAGAAGACGGGAAAAAAATATTGATGGCAATTAATCCTGAATGGAAGCCAAGATTTATACCCATTAACGGCAACGCAACCATGCTTGGGGTTGTTATTGGAAAAGTAGAGAGGTGGAGATAATGTCAATATTCCTGTCGTTTGTTGTTATTATTTTAATATACTTTATGGTACAAAATAAAAAACAACTTGAACAGGATAAAAAACAACTTGAACAAGATTACGCACTAAAAATACAGAAACAAAAAGAAGAATGCATACAAGAACTAGATAAATGTAAAAAAATTGAATTAAAGAAAATAGAAATCTTTAAGAAAGATGAGCTTAGAAAATTAGAATCAAAGAAAAAAGAAATTGAGACAATAAAATTTGAGTTTAATAAAGGTTTTTTGCACGGAAGAAAATGGCTTTCAGAATTAATTGCTGAATCGGAAACATCTATAGATAATGCCAAAGAAGCAGTTTTAAGAATAAAGAAAAATCCTGCTATAAAAGCAGCAGACACAATAAAACAAATAAAATCTGAAAAACAAAAATTGTTATCAGAGATAAAATTTCTTCAATATCAACTCCAAAGCTATAAAGAATATTTTCCATTTCTCGATGAATACGAGGACCTTATTCTCCAGGAAGCCTGTGATTTCAGGAACGACTTCACACAGGATGATATTAAAAACATTGACCCTATACACAAATATCTGCCATTGGATGAATATAATGCCCTAACCCCATCACAACGCAATCAACTCGCCTTAGATCGTTACCTCTCATCCAACCTTGATAATTATTCAATAGGGCGATTATATGAGATGTATCTTGGTTTTGTATATACAAATAAAGGATGGGATGTCCAATATCATGGCATACAAAAACAGAAACAAGACCTTGGAAGAGACCTAATTTGCGAGAAAGATAATACAATTCATATTGTTCAGGCAAAATGCTGGTCTCACGATAAACTTATACATGAGAAGCATATATTTCAGTTATTTGGAACAACATTTGAATATAAAGAAAATCACCAGCACAATACAAGAAAAGAAATTATACCTGTATTCATAACAACCACTACATTAAGCGATGTAGCAAGAAGCGCAGCAGACTTACTCGGGATAAAGTATCGTGAGAATTTTGAACTACAAAAAAAATTCCCCATGATAAAGTGCAATATCAACAAGGCAACTGGAGAAAAAATATATCACCTGCCTTTTGACCAGCAATATAACAGAACCGTTATTACAAAAAAAGATGGAGAGTTCTACGCTTTAACAGTTGCAGAAGCTGAAGAAAAAGGATTCAGACGTGCATTCAGGCATTATACCTCATAAATAAGCGGCACTGCCATTACTCAGGGCGCACAGACAAATGCCATATTGACAGGAAAACCGGCATCGGCCTGCCATTAAAATGATGTACCCACCGCAGCGCATGGAACCGTAGGGGAGGATACGTCCTCTGTTGTGAAAGCGATATAAAAAGAAATGATCCGGGAATTGTGGCAAAGGAACAGATAAATCTTAAGAAAAAAAGCCGGATTACTCCGGCTTTTATTTCTCTAACACAATTTTAAGACACCATTTTGGTATTACTTATCTTGTTTTTTAATACCGTCATCATCATCACATCTGCAAACTGGCTAAGCACAGCTGCTTCTTCTTTTGCCCTCTCTTTATTTTGCCTATCATCAAGTATAACCATCATGTCTGTATTGGAGTGAACCGAAACCCCACGGACATCAGCTAATTTTCTAATTTCAGCCGATGATGCTTGCGGGGTAGATGAAATAACATCGATGTAAGTATTATCCTGTAAAAACTCAAATTTGAGCTCTCTCCCTGAAATACCAGTTAGAACTTCATTTTTCTTAATTGGCATGTTAGGCTTCCATTCGGAAAGATAAATTTCTACTTCATTTGCCAGAGAAATAGCATCTTCAGGAAGCATCCTGTTTTCTTTCTCCCAATCAGACACCATAAGAATAGAGCGTATAATCTTATTAAACCCTTCCTGCAACCGATTTTTGGGGGAAAGAACCTCAATCTCTCCTATATCAGATAGGATAACGCCTGTTTTTTCAACAAGATTTCTTATAGGCAAAACATCTCTCTTATTTTTCACAGATATACATCCTATCACGTGAAAAAGCGTATCTCCATCGTCAAAAAATCTTACATGTTCCCCAATTGTTTCAGCAAACACATGAATACCGTCCCCATCTTCATGGAAAAATGGAGTAGTAATGCAATAAATTTCACTCCCAGAAACGGGCAATCGCGAACACGAAACGCCGATTTCTTTCATAAGTTCGCTGCAACTCATTTTAATGAAACCTCAAATGGTGAAATAATGTCTTCCTCAAAAAGAATACTTGTTTGTTCACAAAATCGAGTTAAGGCAGAATGAAAATCTTTAGGGAAATTATCATTAAAAACAACTCTTTTTGACCCAATATGTTCATGCGGCCAATCGTGTTCACCTTTTGCGCCGATGCCGTAGCTTGCCGTATCTAGCTGATAAATTCTTTCCTTTACTCCATCCGTTTTAACAAACAAAGTAAACTTGAACGATTCCCTCTTCAACTTCTTGCTGCTCTTACACAGAAGCTCTACCGTAACTCCCCTCTTATATTTGTCCGCAACAATCACACCAGAAGCCATTTGGAACGATGTTTCCATGTTCTTCACGGCAGGATAAAAAGTACTGACCGGAGCAATCTTCTCTCGCTTCAGGAATACCTCTATTTCATCATCATCCATAAGCAGGGAATTATTTCATCGACACTGCCAGACTACACGCCCCCCTTCTCCCCGTCAAATTTTCTTCAACTTTTCCCACTTTTTTGCAACAAATTCTCATCTTACCAAGATTGGATAAGACCACTGCTGCCTCCCTGAAGGCGGTCAAGGCTTCTCATCGGCTTGACCTGGGTCAAGATTCTTGAAAATATCACAATACGATAGCATTTGATATTGATTCAATGCTTAGCAAAAGCTATTATACCTCCATCACAACAGATGGAGACCACAATGCAATGCCCCGTAATGTACGACCTTAACCGGCACCTTGCCCGTGAAGCGAGAGATGAAGACCGCGATGAGCGGCTGGAACAGATAGCCGCTGAAGTGCGTGTCACAGCGCTTCAAGCACTTGCGGCAGGTAATGAGACCGTTGCCGATGACGTCTGGTGCTTCGTTGATGAAGCCACCCTCAAGAAGCTGATGTGCGACATGGCCGCCGGGAATAACGGCGACCTGCAAGAAACGCTCGCATCTGTTTTCTC
>JAMPAW010000263.1 GCA_023666975.1 Clostridium sp. | reverse complement strand
ATACCTTTGCAACTAATTGTGTAATTTGTGGTGTAGATGTAAAATCGCTTAGCGAGATTTTAGGACATTCAAATGTTTCAATAACGCTTAACACCTATGTCCATTCGTCTATGGACTTAAAGAAAAAGCAATTAAAAAAGTTAGAATCAATGATTGCATAGAGCTATCATTTCTAGTCAAAAATATGGTCAACTAATCAGCGAAAGTCTTGTATTATATACTTTCGCTATTTTTTGCGCCGAACTGATAGTTCTACGCAATATTATAACATATATAGTTTACGTAAAAAAGGATGGTTTATTATGATTGTTTCCCTTTTAAGGAAAAATAAATTAATTACACTTAATTTGCCTGAAAAAGTTAATGGTCATTATTGGATTGAAGATGTTGATCAAAAAGGAAATAATATTAAAATTGTTGGTATTGAAGCAGTTGATGGTAAATGGTATTTAAAATCAAACAAATACATTAAAGTGTTAGGCAATAATGATAAACCGATTAATGAAATTTGTCTTGATGATTATTCGTTTTATAAATTATCTTCCCAAAGAGATTTTTCGAATGAATATATATACACTGAGCCATTTACTGAAGACAGATACATTTTTGAAAAATATGCATCTAAAAACAAGATAGATTTAACTATTGGTAGGGATGCCAAAAACAAACTGATTTATAAGAACCCTTTCGTTTCATCAGTTCATGCAACATTATCATTTGACGGAGTTGATGGATGGAGTATTAGAGATGAAGATAGTAGTAATGGTACATTTGTAAACAATGAACTTGTAGAAGGAAAGAGGGAACTTCTGTCTGGAGATATTGTTTATATTTTTGGTTTGCGAATTATTATTGGCTGTCAATATATAGCTATAAATAATCCTGATGATAAAGTTGGTATTGTATCAAATTCGCTCGTACAAATCAGAGAACAAAAAATCGAAAAAGATAACAACGAACATATTCATAGCCCACAAGATAATTATTATTTTCGTTCTCCAAGATTTAAACGAGGAATAAGCACATACAACTTAAAGGTAGATGCACCACCAACAAAAGAGTCTGTTGATGAAACTCCAATGGCATTTGTTATTGGTCCGTCTATGACTATGGGTATTGCATCTATATTTACTGCAATGTCTTCAATTGTGAATTATGCAAGTCAAAGTCCAATGGATAGAAACTTTATGAGTATTCTTCCAACAATAGCAATGGCTGTTGGCATGTTGGCTGGTACGATATTGTGGCCAATACTCACCAGAAAAGCCGATGCAAAGAAAAAAATCAAAAGAGAAGCTTACCGAAAAGAAAAATATATAGCTTATTTGAATGAGTGCCGACAAGAAATTCAAAATACATGTAATCTACAGAGAAATATCCTTGTTGAAAATAATCCTGCAGTCGAACAAATTGCTACAACACAAGATTTTTGGGAACATGATTTATGGTCAAGAGAGTATGATAACGAAGACTTTTTAGACATTAGAATTGGAACTGGTAACATTCCATTAGATTGTAATATAAAGTTTCCTGAAAAATCATTCACCCTGGATGATGATGATTTAAAGGAAGAAGTTTTCAAAATGGCATCCGAAGACTATTCAGTTACAAATGTTCCAATAGTTCATTCCTTATTGGATACCAAAATAACAGGTGTAGCTAGTATTGACAGAAAGAAAACGCTTGAATTTTTGAATAATGTCATTTTGCAACTTTCATTGTTTCATAGCTATGATGAATTAAAAATAGTTTTGATCGCGAATCCTTTAGAAATACATCATTTTCAGTATACTAAATGGATTCCTCATCTTTGGAATAACGAGAATACATTTCGCTACATTGCTTCAACTAAAGAAGAGGTTAAAGAGTTGTCTTTAAGTTTTGAAACAGAGCTAGAAAAATTTTCAGAAGAAACTGCCTTTGAAAAAACGCCCCCTCATTATATTGTTATTATTGCTAATAAGGATCTTGCTTATAAGGTGGATTTTATTAATCGTATAACTGATGATGAAAGAGATTTGGGATTTAGTTTATTGTATGCTTTTGGAGAAATGAAAAATCTTCCAAAGAAGTGTTCAACGGTAATAGATATATCTAAATCTGGCTCAACGATATACGATAAAGTTGATACTAGTGGCGAGAAACAGTATTTTGAAATTGAAACAATATCCTCAGAAGATGCGGTTTCTATCGCAAAAGAACTTTCAAATATTAATCTTGATTTATCAACGAGCAATTATGTTTTACCATCTATGTTAACTTTCTTGGATATGTTCGGTGTTGGTAAAATAGAGCATCTTAATTCCCTTACTAGATGGAAAGAAAATAATCCTGTAAACACATTAAAAACACCGGTCGGTGTTGATACTAATGGTGATGCATTCATGCTTGATTTACATGAGAAATGCCATGGACCTCATGGTTTGATTGCTGGTATGACAGGTTCAGGTAAATCGGAATTCATAATCTCATTTATTCTATCATTGGCGGTTAACTATCACCCTGATGAGGTTTCATTCATCCTTATTGACTATAAGGGTGGTGGTTTAACAGGCGCATTTGAAAGTGATAACTTTAAGTTACCTCACTTAGCTGGTACAATCACAAACCTTGACGGAAGTGCTGTCAAGCGTTCTCTTGTTTCAATACAATCAGAACTGCGCAAACGACAATCTGAATTTAATAAAGCCCGTAGAATTTCAAATGAAGGCACTATGGATATTTATAAGTATCAACAACTTTATAGGAACGGAGTTGTCGATAAACCAATACCACACTTATTTATAATTTCAGATGAGTTCGCGGAATTGAAAGACCAGCAACCTGAATTTATGGAACAGTTGATTTCTACCGCTAGAATTGGTCGTAGTTTAGGTGTTCATTTAATTTTAGCAACACAAAAACCTAGTGGTGTCGTCGATGATCAAATTTGGTCTAACTCTAGATTTAGGGTTTGTTTAAAGGTTCAGGATAAAAGCGACAGTATGGATATGATAAAAAGAGCTGATGCTGCCGAGATTTCGCAAACAGGTAGATTTTATCTTCAGGTTGGATTTAACGAATTGTTTGAATTAGGACAGTCGGCATGGAGCGGAGCCCCATACTCACCAAAAGAAACAACCATTGAAAAAGAGAAAGAAAAGAGAGTTAGCCTATTAGACAATCTTGGAAGAGAAATTCACACAGTTAA
Source organism: Clostridium sp. (assembly GCA_023666975.1). The sequence goes on along the minus strand of JAMPAW010000263.1, from coordinate 999 downwards.
AATTGATTCAACTAGTGAAGCAAAAGTAGCAAACCTTAAACAGATTGTAGAAGTTAACAAATACATATACGATTTGGCAAAAGAAGAAAACGCTTTTGCAGAACCATTATGGCTTGATCCTATTCCTGCGAAAATCTTTGTTGATGAACTTAAAGAAAAATATAAGTATTCAAGAAAAGAATTTTCAGCCTTTGAAGCGGTTATTGGTGAATATGATAATCCAATGAATCAAAAACAAGACCTTTTAACTCTTCAATTCCAACGTTCAGGAAATGTAGCAATATATGGCACAACCGGAAGTGGAAAAGATCAGTTTATTACTTCGATGCTTTATTCTTTGTTTACTGATTATACTGCAGAAGAACTCAATGCATATATTCTTGATTTTGGTTCAGAGGTTTTGAAAGTGTTTGAAAATGCACCACAAGTTTCAGATATAGTCACATTATCTGAAACCGAAAAGTTAAATAATTTCTTAAAATTAATTCAAGAAGAGATTGAAACTAGGAAGAAATTATTTGCAGATTATGGTGGATCATTTGCAAACTACATAAATAAGGCTGGAAACAAAGTACCTAATATATTAGTTGTAATAAATAATATTGCATCATTCTCAGAGAACTATTATGAGAACGAAGAAATACTTATGCAGCTAATAAGAGAAGGCAATAGCAGAGGAATATACTTTGTTGTTACAGCAACCAATTTTAATGAAATTAAATATAGAATGGCTCAAAATTTTGGGAAGCAATTTGTGTTGCAACAAAATGATATTTCTGACTATTCTATGATTTTAGGAAATACAAATGGATTGTATCCGGCTAAATATCAAGGACGAGGTTTATTTATATCCGAAGACGATGAATTATTTGAATTTCAAACTGCATCAGTATCAGTCGATGACGATATTGAATTTATAAACAATTTTGTTCTTGAATTATCCAACAAAGCAGAGGTGTTTGCTGAAGGCATTCCTGTCTTGCCGGAAAAGGTTACATC
>JAMPAW010000262.1 GCA_023666975.1 Clostridium sp. | reverse complement strand
GTAATTTTGGAGAAACAAGGCAGGATATAATGGAATTTACCTTTCAAGGCTGGCAAAGGGAAATGATGCTTGCTATAGCCTGTCCGCCATGGTAAAATAATACAGATATAGATTAAAAGGAAGTCACTGTCAAAATGCAGAAAAATTTGTATCAAGCAGGTCCAAGTGAGGAATCATGATGCAGAACGTAAAAACGCTGATCGCTATGTTCAGACAGTTGTTCTATATTTTAAATGGAAAGCAGAGGAGAAGAAGTGTGCTCCTTTTGCTTTTATTTTTGGTAACTGCGTTGCTTGAGACATTGGGAGTCAGTGCAGTAATTCCGTTTATTATTGCACTGATGTCGCCGGAATCCCTGATGCAGTATCCGATCGTGCAGAAGGTGACGGCGTGGTTCGGAGTGGGAAATACGAAGGGACTGCTGCTGCTGATCGCCGCGTTGGTAGTAGTCGTATATGTGATTAAGGATGGAATGATCCTGGCGGCAAATTATTATCAGCTCCGCTTCCGTAATGAAATGGAGCGGGATTTATCGACGCTCATGCTGAGATCCTACTTAAATCGTGACTATATGTATTTTGTCGAGACCAATAGCAGCGATATGATGCGGGGAGTGAGCGGGGACATCAGCAATGTGGCACAGGTCATTGATTCGTTTTCCACGTTGTTTGCGGAAACGCTGACTTGTATGCTATTGGGAGCTTTTCTGATTTATCTTGATCCGCTGTTTGCTTTGGGGCTTTTGCTTTTGGCGTTGGTGACCGCGCTGATCATGATTCTTGCCTTTAAGAAAAAAAATGCGGAATGCGGGCGGCAGTGCAGGGAGGCATTTTCTAAGAGGTATCAGTATATTTATCAGCCAATCAGCGGTTACAAGGAGATCAGTGTCAGTCAGCGAAAACAGTATTTTATTGATCAGTTCCAAAAGGAAGCGGATAAGGCCTGCCGGTTTAACACACAATATCTGTTTATCTGTAAACTGCCTAACCGTGTGATCGAGACGGTATTTATCTCCGGACTGGTGGTTTTGGTATGTATCATGGTGGTGTTCGGAAACAGCGAGGCAACGGAACAGTTTGTGACGGTGCTTGGGGCGGTTGCCGTGGCGGCAGTCAGGATTTTGCCCGCGATCTCCAATATTACGGCGAGTATGAATGGTCTGGTATATAACCGCTTGTCTTTAGAAGAAGCATACCAGAATATTTCTCTTGCGCGTGCGCGGGAGGCGGAGCTTGCCGGAAAAGAGAAGCGTGCAGAAATGGGATCAGGGGAACCGCAAGGAGATCAGAAGCAGGAAGCAGAAAGCTTAAGACAGGGTGATACAGGAAAGACTGCAGAATGTGGTTTTTTTCAGAGCGAATTGACGGTGCGGAGTGTTTGGTGGAAATATCCGGAGGGAGAACGTAATGTTCTGGAGGATGCGTCGCTGACCATTCACAAAGGGGAAGCGGTTGCTTTGATTGGGGAATCAGGTGCGGGAAAAACGACGCTGGCGGACATTATATTAGGACTGCTTCATCCGCAAAAGGGAGAGGTTTTATTGGATGGAACGGACATTTATTCGATACCCAAGCGGTGGGCAAAAACGATTGGGTTTGTACCGCAGAATGTGTTTTTGATCGATGACACGGTGAGACATAACGTTGCATTTGGTATCTATGAGGACGAAATAGAGGACGATAAGATCATTCATGCCTTAAAGAGCGCACAAATCTATGAATTTATACAGGGACTTCCGCATGGGCTTGATACGGTTGTCGGTGAGGGCGGCGTCAAATTTTCCGGCGGGCAGCGTCAAAGACTTGCAATTGCGCGGGCTTTGTACGATAATCCGGATATATTGGTGCTGGATGAGGCGACGTCTGCATTAGATAATGAGACGGAGAGCGCAGTCATGCAGTCGATCGATGCGTTAAAGGGTACGAAAACGCTAATCATCATTGCACACCGCTTGTCCACGATAGAGAACTGTAATAAGGTGTATGAGGTGAAGGACGGGAAAGCTGTACTGAGAGAAGGAAAAACATAATCTGAGTTAACATGGAAAGTAAATCGATATTCGGGTCGCACAGGTAATACGTAAGAGCCGGGTGTTAGGAATGAGGGTCAAATGGAAATTAAGCCAATTATAGTCGCGGTTGGATATAATCGAGTTCAGTCAATGAAAAGACTGCTAAATGCATTAGAAAATGCGTATTATGAAGATGAGGTTTTGCTGGTCATCAGTATTGATTATAGTGGAGATAATGCTGTAACAGAACTGGCAGATCAATTCCGATGGACGCATGGGGAAAAGATTGTTAGGACATACAGTGAGAATTTAGGGTTACGCAGGCATATCATAAAGTGTGGCGATCTATCAATGGAATATGGAGCGGCAATTATATTTGAGGATGATATTGTGCCGGCTCCCTATTTTTACAGTTATGTGAAGCAGGCAGTTAATTTTTATAAAGATGACGAGAGGATTTTGGCTGTTTCTTTGTATAGTAATATGTGGAATGTTTTTAAGAACAGAGCATTTACACCCCTTAGAAATGAGTATGATGTGTTTATATCACAGATTATATGCTCATGGGGCGAGTGTTTTATCGGTGAGCAATGGAAGGCGTTTAAGAAGTGGTATGAGAAAAAGGAAGGTTATTTAGAGTATAGTTATAACGTTCCGGATGCGGTATATGGCTGGAGAGATTCCAGAAATAAATATTTGCTTTACTATATTGTAGAGCAGGGCAAATACTATGTATCGCCTTATGATGCGCAGTCAACTAACTGTCATAACGTCGGGAAGCATGTCGTTGTGGAAACGTCATCTTTTCAGGTACCGCTTTTATATGGAGATAAGCAATTTCATTTTCCACCGTTGGAAAATGCGTTAAAATATGATGCTTTTTTTGAAAGTATAGACTTAAAGGAACAACTGGAAAGGGAGTATCCCAACACAAAAGTATGCGTGGACTATTTTGGTTTACATCGCGATTATGATTCCTACGACTTATGTTTGAGCACGGAGAATCTTCCGTATAAAATTATAAAATCTTACGGACTGGAGATGCGTCCACCGGAATTGAATTATTACTATGAGGTGGAAGGAGAGGATCTGCTTTTATACGATCTATCTACAGCAGAAAGGCATAGAAAAAGTCGAAGACATCATTATAATATATTGCATTATGATTTGAAAGAACTACAATGGATTGACAGCTTGTTTTACACTTTGTATAAATGGTGGTTGAAAATATGTCGGTGATGTCGTGAACGTGTATTGTATGAACGACTGTATGATGACAAAGCACTGTTTCTTGTCTGTAGATAATATTATAAACCGGGGGAAAAAGATGTATAATTTTTTGAAGAGCATTTATGACCTTTTGAGAGATATTATGTTTCGGATCAATTTGAAAAAGAAAAAGTGTATTATCGGGCAGGATGTAAGAATCGGACATAATACGATCTGCGAAGGAAGAAACCTGTTCGGTGACAAGGTATGTTTTAGAGAGTCTTATATAGGTTTTGCTTCCTATATCAGCAGGGATACAGAATTGGACAAAACATTCATTGGAAGATATTCATGTATAGGACCAAGAGTTTACAATATAGCAGGAAGACATCCGTCACAAGATTTTGTTTCTATCCATCCAAGCTTTTATTCAACGACAAAACAAAGCGGATTTACGTATGTAAAGCAAGATAAATATGAGGAGTATGAATATGCTGATCAGAACAGAGTGTATTGGAATAGGATAGGAAATGATGTATGGATAGGCGCTGATGTAAAAATTTTAGATGGTATTACAATAGGAGATGGCGCGATAGTAGCCGCTGGAGCGGTAGTAACGAAAGATGTTCCAGCGTATTCAATTGTAGGAGGGGTGCCGGCAAAGGTGCTGAAGTATCGATTTAATGAACAGGAGCGTTTTTTTTTGTTGACCTTGAAATGGTGGGAAAAGGATCGACGGTGGATAGAGGAGCACAGTGATATGTTTGAAAATATAAGTTTACTGATGGAACAAGTGCAGAGGAATGAGGAGTAAGTATATTATAGCTATAGCAGGGAAGTGCTGTTACTAAACCTTTTAGAAATATTGGTTTGGCATATGTGGCAATTGAACATTTGCAAGAGAGATTCTGAAAATTAAGTCTGCAAATAAAAAGTCAAGCAGAAATTTGTGAACTTTGAAAATTTTATACA
>JAMPAW010000261.1 GCA_023666975.1 Clostridium sp. | reverse complement strand
TTCTATACTACTTTTCTACGATTTACTAAAGGTAATGCGAAGGAAAAAGGAATTGTTTTGACACCAAAGCATATTACGGAGTTGTTTTGTGATATTGCGGAGTTTTATTCTGACAGCAAATTTAGCGAGCATACGAAAATTATAGATATTTGTTGTGGTACAGGAGCTTTTTTGATTACTTCGCTTGCCAGAATAAAAAAGAATATTAGTGCTGAACATGTTAGTGAAGAGGAAAAAAACAGAAAATATAAGATGGCAAGAGAAAATAGCTTGATTGGCGTTGAAAGAGACGCTTCGATGTATGCGTTGGCATATGCCAACATGAGATTTCATGGTGATGGAAAGTCAAATCTATTTAATTGTTCATCTCTGTTAATGGACTCATATGCGCCTGTTGACGATAGCGGAAAAACTTTTACAGAAGATAAAAAGATACCGTTGCACGAAGCATTAAAGGGCTTTGGAAATATTGATATAGGCATGATTAACCCTCCGTATTCTCTTGACAAAAAGGATGATTCTTCAACTCGGGAATATCCGATTGTCCAAAAAATTAATGAATATTATGATAAAAATAAAAAGCTTAAGAAAAAAATGAAGGAAATAAAAAAGAAGACTGGAAATATAGAAGATATAAAAGAACAAGTCTGCGCCATAAACGAGGAGATAGATAGTAATCTAACTAAGATACAAGAATTAGAAGATGAATTTACTCAAAGTGGGATGCGGGAGGTTGCTATTCAGAGAGGGCAAGACGAGTTGGATTTTATTGCATCAATGCTACATTATATTAAAAGCGGTGGAATTGGTATAGCTATAGTACCTATGTCCTGCGCAGGCAATAGCGGTTCAAAATTAAGGGCTGAATTATTAAAACACCATACTTTGTTGGCTTGTATGACAATGCCGACACAACTTTTTTTTGATTCGCATGTGGGCGCAGTTACATGTATTATGGTGTTTAAAGCTCATATTCCACATGATGACAGTAAATCTGTTTTCTTTGGAAGATGGGTAGAAGATGGATATAAGGTTATACCACATAATGGAAGAAAGGATACTGGAGCATGGAATGAAATTCGCCAGGAGTGGATTGGACAAATCGATGGTATGTCTAAACCAGATGATACAGTATGGTTAAGGAAAAGAATCAAAGCTACAGACGAAGCCCTTCCGGAAGCATATATAAAAACAGATTATTCAAAATTAACGGATAGTGATTTTGAAAGGACCTTAAAAAAATATGCGTTATACAAATATATGGATGAAAATGGTATGTTAGAGGAGTGAAAATATGATTGATTATAATAAATGGAAAACATTTCAAGTCAATGATATTTTTGAAGTTGTAAATGGTAAAGGGATAACGAAACAGGAGATTGATGATCACCAAGGTGAATTACCGGCAATACAAAGCGGCGAAAAGAACAATGGTATAATTGGATATATTGATCAAGAATACTGTGAACAAATGAAATATACATATTCTACAGAGGCTTGTTTAACGGTTGCACGCACAGGTTCTGCGGGGCATGTTACATTTCAACCGCAAGGATGTTGTGTGGGTGATTCTGCAAAAATTCTTAAACCCAGAGAACAAATCAGCACAGAGGTTTTTTTGTTTTTTAGAACATTATTGATGGCGAATAAATATCGGTATACATATGCTAGAAAGGTAACGGAAGATAATTATAAAAATGAAATCATAGAGGTGCCTGTGACCGAAGAGGGGAGACCGGATTATGAGTTAATAGAGAAATTTGTAAAAACTCTTAATGGGGATGTCTCAGGAATTGCTGATTGCTTTTTAGAAGAAGGATATGAAAAAGCATGTTGGTATATGGATAATATAGATCAAAGAGATTTCGAGGAAAACTATGCAGGAAAAGTAAGTGATGAGAGTGTAAAACTATTCGACAGAGAATGGCTGGAATTTCATTTATACGATTTGTTTGAAATTAATGGCGGAAACAAGTTTGATAAAAGTAAGATGACAAATTATTTGCCAACTATTAATTTTGTGGGTCGATCGAGTGAAAATAATGGTGTAACAGCTTGTGTTGATGAAATTGAAGAAGTTGTTCCTTATGAAGCTGGATTGATGACAATAGCACTGGGCGGGGAATATTTAGGTTCTTGTTTTATTCAAGAATATCCTTTTTACACAAGCCAAAATGTAGCGGTTTTAAAACCGTTGCAAGACATGAGTATTTATACAAAACTTTTTATTTCGCATTTGATAAGGTTTGAAAGTGCAAATAATTATAAGGCTTTTGCCAGAGAACTTAATGCACATATAAAAACGGATTTTGTTATAAAACTTCCGGTAGATGTGAATCAGAAGCCAGATTTTGACTTTATAGATAGATATATAAAATCGTTATCATTTAGTGGGAGACTTCAAAATCCTTAAGGGTTGCATGTGTTTTTTTCAAAAGTCCGCGGAGCAGAAAGGAAAGGCATGAAATTTTTACATTTAGGAGACCTGCACTTAGGGAAAGCACTGGGCGATTTTGATTTGGCGGAGGATCAGAGGTATATTCTGGATCAGATTCTGCGTATCGCGGAGAAAGAATCCGTAGACGGCGTGCTGATTGCGGGGGATGTATATGACAAATCCGTCCCGAGCGAGGCGGCGACGGGGCTTTTGGACTATTTCCTGATTCAGCTGGCAAAAAGAGAAATAAAGGTATTCATGGTGAGCGGAAACCATGATTCGGATGAGCGTTTGAATTACGGAAGCGCTTTGTTTGCATCCAATCAGATATACATATCCGCCGTCTTTGACGGAACGCTTCCCAGGCATAGCTTTGCCGACGGGGATACGGAGATTGCCGTATATCTGCTTCCGTTTGTAAAGGCTTCTCAGGTAAAGCATTTTTTCCCGGACGAGGAGATAGAGAATTACGATGACGCTGTCCGGGCGGTTATAAGAAACACGCCTGTAGACAGGAAAATCCGGAATATTCTGGTGGCTCATCAGTTTGTCGCGGGACGGGGAGAGGATCCCGAGCTCGCAGGCTCCGAAAGCGTGGGGACGCAGAGTGTGGGCGCGGTTGAAAAAATCGGATATGACTGCTTTGACGGTTTTGATTATGTGGCGTTAGGCCATATTCATTCTCCGCAGCGTGTGGGAAGGGACGAGATTCGATATGCCGGTTCCCCGCTTAAATACTCGCTCAGCGAGGCGAATAATGAAAAGTCGGCTGCACTTATTACGGTTTCGGCAGAGGAAAAAGTCAGGATAGAGCTTGTCCCGTTGAAGCCGATGAGGGACTTGAGACACATCAGGGGGACATTGAAGGAGCTGCTGGATAAGAAGAATGTAAAATCGCCGGAGGATTTTATTTACGCCACATTGACAGATGAGGATATCGTCAACGACGCAATGGGGATCTTTCGGCAAGTATATCCGAATACCGTTCGAATCGATTATGACAATTCCCATACAAGAGAGGTCGAACAGGTGGATATCAGCAGGATTGCCGAAAACAAATCGTTCCCGGAGCTGATCGGAGATTTTTACAGGCTGATGTACGGCTGCGAGATTACGGAGGAAGAAATGGACGTCATGAGAATGGCGGCGCGGGAGGCAGGTGTTATCAATGAAGCCGATTAAACTGATGATAAGCGCGATTGGTCCCTATGCGGGGGAGGTCCCGGCGATAGAGTTCGGCCCTTTTGAGGAGAAGGGACTGTTTTTGATATCGGGAGACACCGGCTCCGGGAAAACGACGATATTTGACGCGATCTGCTTTGCGCTGTACGGAACGACCAGCGGAACCTACCGGGACACCAAAAATTTGAGAAGCGAATACGCCGCGGATTCTGCGCCGAGTTATGTGGACTTTTATTTTTCCCATCAGGGGAGGAAATATCACGTCTGGAGGCAGCCGTCCTATGAAAGGCAGAAACAGCGCGGCTCAGGGGTGGTATTGGAAAAGGAAAAGGCCGTTCTTTATGCGGAGGGTCAGACTCCGATCGAGGGGCTGACCCAGGTCAACAGCGTCGTAAAGGAGCTGCTGCACATCGACGAAAAGCAGTTTAAGCAGATTGCGATGATCGCCCAAGGGGAATTTTGGGATTTGCTGAACGCAAAAACGGATCAGAGAACCGAGATTCTGCGGACCATATTTTTGACGGGCGGCTATAAAAATATAGAGTATAAATTGAAGGATCGGATGGATGCAAGCGGC
>JAMPAW010000260.1 GCA_023666975.1 Clostridium sp. | reverse complement strand
TGTATTTTCAAATTATACGGCAAGACATTAAGCAGCTCTAACGGATTTAAAACAGTGATTAGAAAAAACAGAACCGAGACAATTGTCATCATCGTTATGCTATTCAATGCAAAAAGCAGAAAATAGCACAAGCCACTGAAACAAAATAATATAATTATATTTTTTATGAGAAACAGCAAAGGATTATCCAATATATCCAGCCCATAGAAAACTACTGAAGCACACAAAATTGTACATAGCAACAGAAAAGGAATAAACGCTTCCCCCAAATACATTCTCTGGTATACATAGAAAATTTCCTTTCCTTCTCCTTCAATATAGGGATAGAAGATAATAATAAACATATAGATTATACATGCCGGATAGAAAAAACTATAATATTGCTGCAACACTAACTCTTCTTCTGGCGTATTAGCAGCATGAATACTTCTATGTACCATCATCGGCAGAATGACCAGCAGCAATAGGACAATAAACGGAATACTCTTGTAAATCCTAAAAATACAATTTCGAATTCTCTGTGTAAACATAATCCTCTCCAATACAAATATTAATCATCAAAGCTATGATACAACATAATTTGTTTTGCAAAATCTCTCCAGCAAAGAAGACCGATAATGCACATTAACAATATCTCAATCAAATAATCTGCATTATCGTAATTCCAAGACATAATACTATACACATCTAAGATTCCCGAACTGGCAACCCATTCAACAATATATGTGAGAATTAAGACCATAATAAACACTGTAATTTTCCTAATCCGATATGCCAGGCACAGAACTATTCCGGATATCGCAAACACGCAAAGCATATATTTTAGATATATGTCCCACCTCCATTCCATAATGGGACGATAAAAAATAATTATCTCCATCACAAGTAAAAAAACGTATGATATCGTTTGCACTACACACTCAAGTAAAATATGCTTTCGTTTTATGTATAACAACTCCCGTCCGTCGCCGGTCAAATATGGGTATACACTGAAAACCAGTAAAACAGCAATTCCGATTGGAAGAACCATCATCATTCTGTAATTGATAAAATACTGTGAATACTCATTCGGAACAAGGTAATCATGCAAATTCCATACGTTTAACAATAACATGATGAGAAATATCGGAAACAACACATAATATCTACTCCATATCGTTTTTAAAAGTGCAATGCTGTCTATTACTTTTCCTTTAATATGCATAGATATCCGTCCTCCAATGTAGGGGATAAACTCTCACCTTGTATTCTCTCTTTTGAAATAATCCTCATCTTTTTATTCCCGTTGTCCTCATATTCCTTTACCAGATAATATTCCGCATTAATCGTATCCAACTCTTCTCCCGTCACACCAAACACCTTATCTAATGCATGATTTGCAATCTCTTCACGCTTTTCCTGTACCAATATTCTTCCCGATTCCATAATTTCCACATAATCCGATAAATAATCTATATCGTCCACAATATGTGTGGAAATAATAATGATATGATTGCCTTTATTCGCTTTTATATAATTCTTAAATCGAAGCCGCTCTTCCGGGTCCAGACCGGCAGTCGGTTCATCTAAGATAATAACATTAGGATTTCCTATAAACGCCTGTGCAATTCCCACTCTCCTGACCATGCCACCTGACAATGCAGACATTTTGCAATCTATTTTATCCTCCAGATTCATTTCGGAAACGAGCGTTTTGATTTCCGTGTCCAAACCGGCAGCGGGAAGCTTCTTCAGCGTCCCCATATAGGTCAGCACTTGACGCACTGTCATGTTCGGAAAAAGTCCGAATTTCTGCGGAAGATATCCTACATGAATATTGGAAATCGCAATATCATCAACGGTTATATTTCCTTTCGTCTGCGGATAAAGTCCCAGAACCGAACGCATCAACGTCGTTTTACCGGCACCGTTCGGTCCTAACAAACCATGTATTCCCGATTCAAACTGACAGCTAAGCCCTTCTATAATCTGTTTCTTCTTCAATTTCACAGACAAATTTTCGATTTGCAGCATATAATCCCCCCTTCTACAATGGATTATCTTCTAAAATTTTCTGTATTTCTTCGTCTGATAACGTATCTATTTTATGCCATTGCCCGGTTAATAAATAATTCATATAATAAGTATCCAAATCATCTCTTGTGCCGATAATTAACACATCTGACCCAAACATATAATTTCCACTTTCATAACCAAACGGAGCAATCACAATCTTTTTTCCTTTCATCTGATAATCAATCTTTTTTTCTTTTATCTGCTCGTCGCTTTCATAATATTTCAATATTCCGTCCATTAGATATGTATTTAATTCCGGATTATAATTAACGGATATGTACGGATAAATCATATCTATTCCCTGTATTTCTTTCTCTCTCCAAAAACCGGAAACAAGAGTCAGATTATTACTTTCTCCCTCCCAGAGCTTTTCCGAAACCATTTCCAGGTTAGAATATATTTCTCCGCTATAATCTATGCTGACATGAAAATAACTTTCTTTTTGCGGTAACTCACACAATCCCTGCTCATAAACCGGAAGTTTCCCGACAATTGGATAAAAAGGAAAATTCCCCGGCAAATATATTCCGTTACTGCCGGCAAAATAGCGATTAAGCTGTGTGCTGCAATACGAGATAACAACGCTCTTTAAAGATTGTTTTTCATTATCAATGACAATAAAATTACCGTCTCTTGTATACTTCACTCTGTTTCCCTCTTCGTCCACAACAGAAATGATATCATAGGCACCAAACAAAGTAAAGCTATACTCCGGACAGCTTTCATCAGATAAAATCATCTGCACTTTTGCAGTCAATCCGTTAACAATAGTAAATTCTATATTATACTCCTTTACATAGAATCCGTTTTCGCCAGACGTTTGTTCCGTTTTTTCCATATCACTATATAATTTATCTTCTTCATCACGATATCCATAATAACATCCACTGTCAGGCTGCCGCCATATAACAATACCACCTATAACACAGGCCATAACAGTGACTTGAATGAATATAATATTTCGATTGGGATTTCTATAATAAAAAACCGAAAGCAGAAGAATCAGAAGAATACCGATTAGATAAAACGGTTTTACAATAAAATGCAAATCCAACGGTAAAAGATATCCATATTGAATCCCATAATTTGCAGAAACGGGAAAGAATTGGGACCAATCACTAATTCCAAATAAGGATTCTGTTTCATAGAATATCTGATAAAAACGAACCGTAAAATAAAAGGTTAGCAACACCAAAATACTATACGAAAAAAGCGTATTTCTTATATAGGATAAAATCCCCCCAAGCAGTATTGCAATCACTATCGGCAAAAAAAGGTAAATCATCAAACTTCTTATCATGAACAATATATATTCAGGGCTATTCGTCTGTAATAAAATAACAAAAACCAGATTTGCTCCCAGCATACAGATTGAATAAAGAAAAGCAATAAAAATGCAAATGACTAATTGAATACTCTCCTGCATATTTTTCGATACCGGAAGCGTACAGAGGCACTCTTCAGCAAAGCATCGCCTGCCATGTGTAAGATATTCAAATGTCACATACATAAAAACAATAAATGCCAGCACAGAAACGGAGAGGGTGCCTTGCAAGATGCCAACGATATCCACAGCTCTCCCCATAGAACTATACTGCAAAAAACCATCAAGTAAAATATAGCCTATCGAGAGAAGAAAAAATACTAAATAGGTCAAAAAACACTGTCTAATACTCCTAAATAACCGCAAATTCTGCTGAATCATAACCAAGACACCCCTTCGTCAATTAATAATCTATCCTTCCCCAACCAATTCCCGGATTATTGCTATTCTTCTGTGTTTCTTTCAATCTAAGTGTAACAGAATACCCAGTGGGAGAAGAAAAATTATATTTTGTAAAAGATGTATTGGATTTACAAGAGCCTGATTTTAATGTTGTATAACTAGAAAGTGTACTTTTTTTATACCCAATATCATAATTGATACCATCTCCACCAATCATTGCCCCACCCTGAACAGTAGCAACTGCACAGGAACAACTGGCACTAGCACTTTTATCTTTTGTTGTTAATGAAACAGATTTCATACTAGCATTTGCAGTTATCGGTATCAACAACAGGATTCCCAGCATCACCAGAGGTAAATTTTTCTTAATCTTCATAATAAACGCCTTCTTTCATATTTGTTATTTTGTAATGCATTACAAATGAAT
>JAMPAW010000025.1:28629-33130 GCA_023666975.1 Clostridium sp. | reverse complement strand
GGGGATACACTGTCATCTCCGGTAACTTTTACATAGACCGGAAGTTTCGTCGTGTTACGAATCGTCACACGGATTCCCGCATCATCATCATCGTTCTTTCTTGCAGATGACTGCAGCAGAATCTTAATATCTTCAGCCGATGTTATTTCAGCCTCATAAGAAGTGGAATTATCAAGTGTATACTTGCAGTAATTCTTTCCATTGTTCTCATAGAGGTCAAACGTCAGCGTAGATACACTGTTATCACTGTTTGAAATGACACTTGCTTCTTTGCCTGCACCGTTTTGCCCAACCACTTTGGCCGACAAATCACTGGAAGCCGGGTTAAGCATAGCATAGAAATCATAACTGTTCACCAGTGCCGCACCGTCATTCTCATCATATTTGTTCAGACCCTCACTCTTGGCTGCACTGCCCTGCATCTGTGTATCAAAAATATTATCCACGCCAATCTCAACATCATTCAAGTCAATCTGCCGCTCCGGTCTGTCTGAGCTCTCAATAGAATAGCAGTAAAGTGTTAAATCACCGGAATAGATGTCATTGTCAGCATCATACGACACATCCAGTGTATTCACCGTCATTCGGTCGGAGTAACCTCCCACATAATTAATGACATCTTTCAACGATGTATAAGAACCGTTATAACGAATCGGGAAAACTGCACGGTAGCAATTATAGGCTGAAGAATCAGCAACAATCGCTCCCTCTTCCAAACCACCATCTGCTGCACCTGCGCTCTCTGTCGATGCTGCATCCGTGCTCTCCGCTTCTGTCGATGCCGCTTCCGTGCTTGCTGCATCCGTACCGGCAGCAGTGTCAAGCGTATTATCAGCACCACCCTGTCCAAGCGTATAGAACTGCTCTTTCTGCCCCATTTCCAGACTTTCCAGGGCAAACTCGTTATTTTTCTTAATTCCATCTAAGAACATAACCGTAATCTCCTGGTTCAGGTCAGCCGGAAAAGCAGCTAACAACTCATCAAATTCAGCGTTATATTTCTGTGTATCCTCCAGATATTTATCCCTGTCTGCCTGCTTCTGGTTCAATTCCGCCAAACGGCTCTCCAACTGTGTTATCTCTACATTTATTGACTGAACTTCTTCGTAATTTGGCTTAGCCACATACATAAAGGAAACTACTGCAGCAGCTACACCCACTAAGCCAAGTAATAATGCTTTTTCTGAATCTTTCATCGCAATCCCTCCTATTCTGCACTGTTCTCTTCAAGAACTGCATCAGCAGCCGGTTCTTCTGTATCCTCTTCGACCATTGAAACAAATCTTGCCGTAATGTTAAAATCATAACAAACGATATTCGTAGAATTTTCGCTTTCAGCAGTTGCGGAAGATGTTCTCTCTACTGCATCCGACTGTATCATATCCACAAGAAACGCATCTTCAATACATTCAATTTCCTTTAACTGCTTGATGAATTTAGCAACCGCATCATAGTCATTGGAAACACCGCTCAATTCCACTCCTTCATCACTGGACGAATAGGTATTGATTGCAATATCTTTCGGTAAATTCTTTTCCAGTTCCTCAAAAAACATTGAAACATTTTCATTCAGGCTTCTGGTCTGATTATACATGTTCTTCATATCATCAAGTTTAGCTTTGGCAGCATCATGTTCACTGACAATCTGGTCAATATCGGCAATAGCTGCTATCTGCTGATTCAGGCTGTCACGCTTTGCCGTTGCATTATTCTTCATCACAATCGTCACTCCTGCCAGACCTGCAGCAATGGCAACACCAACCACCAGTACACCGGTTCCTGCCTTCACTGCATTCAGATCCCCCGAGCCTTTTGTCTTCACCGTGCCAGGGACAAATCCCATCGGGTCAAACGCAGCACCAATCGGTGCAATCAAATATACCGGATTATAAATCTTTAAATCAATTTTAGAATCAAACTTGATATTATAAAGACTATCCATGACTCTGGTCTGGATATTCAGCTGTATTTTAAACAGACCATCTATACCACGAATCAATGCACCATCACCAGTCAGGAACACATCATCAATCGGTTTATCCGGATTTTTGGTCACGTAATAATCAATCACACGACCGATATTATTAATCAGATAACGAAATGCCCCAGTTGCCGCATTGTCATCAAAATCTACTGTAATCAGTCTCTCATTCTGTAAAAGGGTCATCGCTGTAGTCGCATCGACACCTTTTTCATCCATAACCTCCGTCACTACTGCATTCGTACCATATGGCACAGTTCTCTGCAGTAACAGAGTGTCTCCTTTTACAATGTTAAGAATCGTGGACTCACTGCCTAACTGAATAACCATCGTCGTCATTGTTGCACTGGTCTGTGTCTTAATCAACTGAAGCATCGCATTACCGACGTAATCAATCGACTGCACATTTAAACCAATTAAACTTCCCAGTTCATGATAGCCTCTTACCATGGAAATCGGCGCAGCTACTACCATTAATTTCAACTGTTTTGTTTTGTCATCATCCACTACATGTTCAAGAATAGAATGAGATACAACGTAATCTTCTATATTAACTGGGAAATATTCCGATGCATTAGCATCGACAATTCCCTTTACCTTGTTCTCTTTCACTTCCGGAATAAGCACCTCACGGTTTACTACCTTTGATGAGGAAAGAATGAATATTACATTCTTATTTGTTATTCCATTCATATCTAACTGTTCCCGGATTGCCGATGCAATCCGATCGACATCCTTGATCGCACCGTCTTCGTACGCATCCTCCGGTGTCTCAAATATCAACGCATTATGTACATTCGTCTGTTTCTTTATTGAAGGCGTCACTTCAATAACCGTAATACTTTCATTCGTAATCTCTACTGTTAAGACTTTATTACTTTTCGCCATATCGTAGCCTCCCTCGCTAATCAGAAGTTATTTTACAGGGGATTAACCCCTATTAAGTTCATATACCAGCCCACAAGCTGAGTCCCGCATATCATTGTAATATAAACGCCAAAAGATAAATACGGACCGAGAGCAAACTGCCGCCCACTCCCCTTAACTTTCATCAGAACCAAATGAATTACTGACCCTGCAACGCACCCGATTCCCAATGCTAAAAAATTAAGTTTCCAGCCTAATAGTAAGCCAGTCGCTGCCATTAATTTGATGTCGCCGTCCCCTATTACATTGTCAATTTGCTGTTCCGCCTGATACTTTTTGCCAAGTATCGGTGTTGCAATCCAATTCACGATGCATAAAAAACCGCTGACCGCAAAAAGACCAATCAAATACTCAACCCAATTAGAAATATCTGCAAATAAATGAATCAATCCACATACAAAAATAAAAATACTGCATTCCAATGGAATATATTGTGTATTCCAATCCACAATGGATAAAAAAAGCAGTGCAACTGCAGCCAGCCCCATCCATATTCCGTCATTTTCCATTCCTCTTGACCAAAAAAGAACAAAAAAGAGGATAAAGCCAAAAACAACTGCTGCCGCATTATGAAAATAATTGTTTTTCGCCGTGCAGGAGCATTTCTTCTTTGTTACCAGATAAGAAATCAACATCCAGTCACTGACAAAATTCGATGACCCGTGTCTGGTTTGTCGCATAGCAGGACAATGTTCATATTGTTTGCACTGTCGGCACGTCTCTTCTTCTACTTTCTTAATATAAGAAGACAGCGGAACCGCCATCCAACACACTCCGCTTATTATCAATCCCAATCCAATACCATAAATCATCATTTCATCTTGTTTTCCTTATTCAACATCGACACATCCCCCCCAACACGAGAGGATGTGTCAGCCATATTGTGATCGTTTGCATGACCATCATCACGCAAAACAACCATTATCCCTGTTTGTCACAAATCACGGATTAGCGCAAGTAACGCTATTGTCGTCGTTTGTCAGGCACTCAGAAGCAGTCGGATATAATACATGTGCACTATCAGATGCAAAAATAGTAATCTGGCTCTGCTCTTTATTTAAGGTATAATAGAAATCTCCGCCTGAAGTCAAAGAGCCGCCCTTCATACATTTGCTAGCTTTAGTCTTCGGTGCAGCGCTTCCGCCACATGCATTAGTAAACGCTTCCTTGAACGCATCTCCGGTACCATAAATACCAGATACTGCTGCTGCCGTTGACACATTCGTTGCTGCATCATAACCCTTCTCGTCAGCAAGTGCTGTCTGAATAGAAGTAGCAATTGTGTTAGCCGTCTGAATATCGGTAGAAACTCTGGACTTGTTGATGTACTTAATCAACGCTGGTGCAAGAGCACCTGCCAAAATAGCCATAATCGCAATAACGATAATCAGCTCGACCATTGAGAAACCTTTGTTTGTTTTTTTCATAACCATCTCTCCTTTACTTATAAAAATTTTTATTAAAGCTGCCGTGGTTCTCGGCAGGATTAACCATTTCATTCGCAATGCCAGCTCACCTATCGGCTCGCTGCGGCTTGCCGCCATATGTCGCTTTCATCTTCATTCGCTATGCCAGCTCGATTCCGCTTCGCTT
>JAMPAW010000025.1:7712-28529 GCA_023666975.1 Clostridium sp. | reverse complement strand
CAAGCTCGCATAAGTTATTTCTTATGCGCCAGAGCATAGCTCATTAATATTACATATTATCAATACCTTCGTACATGCTAAGGATGGGTCCGTATACGGCTGCCACAATGACACCTACAATACCTGCCATAACAACCATCGTCAAAGGTTCCATTGCCTGTGTCAGGGATTCTGTTGCCAAATCCACCTCTCTGTCATAGAGGTCAGCAACTTTCTCCATCATATCTTCAATATTACCAGTCTCTTCACCAATCTTAACCATCTGCACCAGCATAGTCGGGAATACATCCATATCCTTCAGTGGCTTAGAAAGAGGAAGTCCTTTCGCCACCTGTGCTTTGGCATTAATCAGTCCATCCCGGAAGATAACATTACTCATCATCTTCGCCACCTGTTCAATCGCATCCAGCATCGGAATACCTGCCGCCATCAACGTACTAAGTGTTCTTGCAAACCGTGCTGCATTGGATTTAATTACCAAATCACTGAAAATCGGGGCATTAATTCCCACCTTAGCTGAAAGCAGCTGTCCTGTCGGAGTAGCAAAAAATACTTTGAGCGCAACTCCGATTCCGATAAGTATCGGCAGTAATATGAACCATTTATGTAAAATGAAATCACTTCCCGCCATCATCGCCCTGGTCGCAAACGGTAATTCTGTTCCCATATCCGCAAACATCGTCACAAAGTTAGGAATAACCGCAATCATAACTACGATAATAACCAGCACAGCCACAATCATAACCATAATTGGATAGGTCAAAGCTCCCTTAATCTTACCTTTCAACGCATCATCTTTCTCAAAGTGAGTGGACAATCGGTCAAAAGCAATCTCCATACTACCGGATGCTTCACCAGCAGATACCATGTTAATCATAATCGGCGGAAAAATCGTTGGATTCAGCCGCATCGCATCGGAGAGATTACCTCCTTTTTCCACATATATCTTAGCTTCAATCAGTGCCTGCCTGAGCACCTTGTTGTCCATCTGTTCTGAGAGCATATCCAGCGCCGTAATTACCGTAACACCGGCATTCAGTATACTTACCATCTGTTTGCAGACAATGGACAAATCACGGCTCTTCACTTTCTTCTTGCCCAGTGAAAATCCCGCTTTCGCCTCCCCGGCATCGTGCAGTTCCGTAACAGAAAGACCTTCACTCTTCAGTTTCTCCATCGCCTTATCACGATCAGCCGCATCAATAGTGCCCTTCCTGTTCTTACCACCCTTGTCAACCGCCTTGTAATTAAACTGTGCCATATAACTCCTCCACCATTCATCCTCTGTTCAAATTCCGCCGTATATCTTCTATATATTATGTATACCGATAACAAACAAAATATGAACAAATTATTAACATTCTATTTCCTAACATGATAATACTCCATTTTCGTCAAAATTGCAATAATAAATTAACATAAAATTGGATTTTTATCATTTTTGTACAACTTTCTACAACTTTTTCTTCAATGCCACCTGATCCTGCGCATAAATTAGTGCATTTTCACGACTAATCGCTCCTTCTCTGTACAAATCATACAAACAGTCATCCAGTGTAATCATCCCCATCTGACGGCTCGTCTGGATCGTTGACTGAATCTGATGCACCTTTGCCTCTCGTATCAGGCTTCGGATTGCCGGACTGCCGAACATAACCTCAAACGCTGCCACACGTCCTCTTCCGTCTTCCGCCGGAACAAGCGCCTGTGAGATTACCCCCTCCAAAATCATTGCCAGCTGCACACGGGTCTGCTGCTGCTGATGAGTCGGGAACACGTCGATAATACGGTCAATCGTACTCGCCGCACCGATTGTATGCAGTGTAGAAAATACCAAGTGTCCTGTCTCTGCTGCGGTAATCGCCGTAGAAATCGTCTCTAAGTCACGCATCTCTCCCAAAAGAATAATATCCGGGTCCTCACGGAGTGCAGCACGAAGTGCATTGCCGTAGCTCAACGTATCCATGCCGACCTCACGCTGATTCACAACGGATTTCTTATGATGGTGGACATACTCGATCGGGTCCTCCAACGTGATGATATGGTCAGTCAGATTCTCATTCGCTTTGTTGATAATCGAAGCCAGCGTTGTCGATTTGCCGGAACCGGTAGGTCCCGTTACGAGAACCAGACCACGTTTCTTCTTATATAAGTCTACCACTTCCGTCGGAATGCCAAGCTGATCCGGTCTCGGTATAATCGTCTCCACCCGTCGGTAAGCAGCCGCCATATTGCCCCGGTCCATATATACATTGACACGGAAACGGCCTGTCTCGTCGGAATCATAAGAAAAGTCCACCTCACCGCGTTCCTTAAGAATCTGTTTGTGCCTCTCGTGCATTGTGGCACCAATCATCTCTGCCGCATCCACAGGTTCTAACGGCGGACATTCCACTTCAATCAATTTGCCGTTGATGCGGAGTTTGGGTGGAATCCCTACCGCAATATGTACGTCAGACGCCTTCTGCTCCACTGAAAATGTTAATAGTTCTTTGATGTCAATCATTGTCCTTCCCCTTTCGCTTACCATATATTTAACGGCACCTCATGCCATTTATCTACCTGTTTTTCTAATACTCATCTCCTGCCTCGTATACAATCTTACGCATCTCCGACATCGCCGTAATCCCGCTTAACACATGCTTGCCGACACTAAGCTTCAACGTAGACATTCCCTCTGACAATGCCTGCTTCTCTATCTCGTTTGCCGGTGCATT
The DNA here is from genome assembly GCA_023666975.1 of Clostridium sp. Next base: position 25,812 of record JAMPAW010000025.1, on the reverse strand, counting down.
CTGCGCAATAACCTGTTGAAGGCTCCTTGATACCGGCATCATCTCATAGACACCGATTCGTCCGGAAAAACCGGTATCATTGCACAACGGGCAACCATTCGGCTCATAGATAACCACATCTTCTTCATCCTCCGGCACATTCAGCAACCGCTTCTCATAATCTTCGGCATATCTTGGCTGCTTGCAGGTGCACAATCGTCTTACCAGACGCTGTGCGATAACGCCTACTAACGCATCACCTGCCGTATATGGCTCAATACCCATATCAATCAGACGGGTTACTGTTGAAGCCGCCGAGTTCGTATGCAGTGTAGATACCACCAAGTGTCCCGTGATAGCCGCCTTAACCGCAATATCCGCCGTCTCGCCGTCTCGAATCTCACCGATCATGATGATGTCCGGGTCCTGACGCAGAATGGAACGCAGAGCCGCCGCAAAAGTCATATCTGCTTTCTCATTCACCTGGCACTGGTTAATTCCATCGATATTCGCCTCCACAGGATCCTCTACGGTGATAATATTCACGTCCTCTGTATTCAGCTCACTAAGCGCCGTGTACAGTGTAGTTGATTTACCGGAACCTGTAGGACCCGTTACCAGAATAATTCCATGAGGGTTACTCAGTATTCCGTCAAAGACTTTTTCCTCATCCGGTGTAAAACCAAGACCTGACTTCGGTCTTGTCAGTCCTTCCTTCGAGGTAAGACGCATAACCGTCTTCTCACCGTATACTGTAGGCAGCATGGACACACGGATATCAAACTCCCTTCTGTCTACCATGATCGATATACGTCCGTCCTGTGGTTTACGCTTCTCAGAGATATCCATGCCGCCCATAATTTTCAAACGGGCACAGATACCAGACAGCAGTGAATAATCATAAGACATTACCTGTTTCAATACACCGTCGATACGATACCGGACACGCACAGACGTCTCCATCGGCTCGATATGAATATCGGAAGCTCTCTGACGGACACCGCCTTCAAGAATACCCTTAACCAGCAATACGATAGGTGAATTCTCGATATCGGCATTCATCTCGTCCTCTTCGGCCTCCGAGAGCATGCTCTGCTCCCGTTCCTTACGATATGCCTCGGCAGCCTCCATCGCCTGCTGGTTACCGTAATACTTGCCGATTGTGGACTGGATATCGTCCTCCATCGCCAACAACGCTTCCACCTGACAGCCAGTAATGATACCGATATCATCTGTGGCGATAATATCCATCGGGTCTGCCATGGCAACCCTTAAAACGTTGGGATTGTTCTCTGCATACCCCAGAGGGATTACGTTATATTTCATGACCATGTCTTCCGGTATCAGGGACAATACCTCATCGTCAAACTTGCAACCCTTTAAATCTATAAATTCTACTCCCAGCTGCTGTGTCAACACTGCGATTAACAGTTCCTGGCTGATGAAACCTTCCTGTACCAGTGTCGCTCCTAATTTCAAGCCTTTTTCCTTCTGAAGACCCAAAGCCTCCTGCAGCTGTTCTTCCGTGATTGCGCCCGCCGCAACAAGCAAATCACCCATTCTAAGTTTTTTTCTTCCTACTCCGATACGCATATGCAAAATCCTCTCATAAGTTTAGTTACCGATATTGTACCACATCACAAAAAAAAAAGAAACCTTTTCTATAATTTTGTTTAATTGCACAAAAAGAATTGTGGAAAAGCACTTTTGAGCGTTTTTTTCATAAGATAATGAAAAGCCCTTTAAGGAGACTCCCATGCAGACATTCAAGCAGCCGCTGTCTAAGGAATCCGAACTCTATTATCTGAAAAGAAGCAGGGAAGGCGACTTAGAGGCCCGCAACATTTTGGTAGAATACAATTTAAGGCTTGTCGCACATATTGTCAAAAAGTATAACAACTTTGAACGGGACACCGATGATTTAATCTCGATTGGCACCATCGGCCTGATTAAAGCCATCAACACCTATGATATCGACAAAGGCAGCCGGCTGGTCACCTATGCCTCACGGTGCATTGAAAATGAGCTGCTCATGATGCTTCGCCAGGAGCGCAAGTGCTCCCGTGAATTCTCGCTGTACGAACCCATCGGTACCGACAAGGAGGGAAACGAGATTAATCTTTTGGACATTGTCGAGCACGAGGATACCGATATTGCCGAGCATGTCATTCTGGAAGATAACATCCGCCAGCTCTATTATCTCCTTGACCACAGACTTGACAGCAGGGAGATACAGGTGTTAACGCTCCGGTATGGACTGTTCGGCAAACAACCGCTGACACAGCGCGAGGTGGCCAAACAGATGTCCATCTCCCGTTCCTATGTATCCCGGATTGAAAAAAAAGCACTCCTTAAACTGCGCAAGGAGTTTGAGGGACCAGCTGCATAGATTAGCCGCGCCGGCGAAGAATGATACCGGGTTCAATCGCCTCTCCGAAATCCACGCAAAGCGGTTCCTTGGGGTGCGGTGCACTCTCCATCTGTTCCCCGTTTTCATTGCGGATTGAGCGGACGGTGAGCAGACGGCTGCTTCCGTCAAACATCATCGCCTCAACCTCATCCCCGACAAGGAATTTATTCCGCTGGATAAAATGCACGCCTCCATCTTCGTCCGTGTATTCAACTCTGCCAATATAAATATAATCCTTCACATATTCGTTATGATCATAGACCTGGGAATCCTGATTCGTCTTGCCAAAATAAAAACCGGTAGTGAACTGCCGGTAAGTGCACTTACCAATTTCCTCCCTGTACCAGGCAATATTTTTTCGGTAGATTTCCGGGTCTTCCCTGTAATCGTCAATGGCTCTCCGGTACGTTCTTGTCACCGTCGCCGTGTAGAGTGCGGTCTTCATCCTGCCCTCAACTTTAAAGCTGTCGATGCCCGCCTCAAAAAGCTCCTTGATATATTCCACCATACACAGGTCTTTGGAGTTAAAAATATATGTCCCCCGGTCATCCTCCTCCACAGGAAAATATTCTCCCGGACGTTTTTCCTCTACTACGCTATATTTCCAGCGGCACGGATGCGTACACTCTCCCTGATTGGCATCCCGCCCCGTGAGAAAATGGCTGAGCAGGCATCTGCCGGAATAGGATATGCACATTGCGCCATGGATGAAACTTTCAATCTCCATATCCGCCGGAATCCGGTCACGTATTTCCTTTATCTCCGCAAGGGAAAGCTCCCTCGCCGACACGACTCTGACCGCTCCCAGATCATGCCAGAACTGATATATTCCGTAATTGGTGTTATTGGCCTGTGTGCTGATATGGATATCCACCGCAGGCAGCAGTTTTCTTGCAAGCATAAACACGGCCGGGTCTGAGATAATCAATGCGTCGATCCCCACCGTCTTCAGGCGTTCAAAATAATCCTCTATCCCCGCCAAATCGGCATTATGGGCAAATATATTCACCGTCACATAGAGTTTTACGCTGCGCTCGTGGCAATAGCGGACCGCCTCTTTCATCTCTTCAATCGTAAAATTATGCGCCTTGGCACGCAGACCATAGGATTCCCCGCCGATATATACCGCATCGGCGCCGTAATCTACGGCAACCCTTAACACTTCCGGACTTCCTGCCGGAATCAGCAATTCTACATTTCTCATTTTGTCTCTCCTGACTCAGCACGGTTTATCCTCTGCCCGCCTTATTTTTTCACAGACAAAGCAACGCCGTCTCCTATCGGCAGTATAGCCGTATCCAGCAATTCATGATTCATAAGTGCATACAGGTATTCGCGCATACGCATATGGATTGTCCGTTTTCTCCGTTCCACTATGTATTTCGAGTCCAGCACTTCTCCGTCCTGCAGTACATTGTCCGATACGAGCACGCCGCCTGTTGCAAGCAGCCGGACCACATCTGGCAGATAGTGAATATACTGGCCTTTGGCGGCATCCATAAAGATAAAATCGTATGTTCCGCTTAAGTTGCGCAATATGTCTGCCGCATCTCCCTCCAGCAGCGTAATCCGGTCCGTCACACAGGCTCTTGCAAAATTCTGTTTCGCCTGCTCGATACGCGGAGGCCACTTTTCAATCGTCGTTATATGTCCGTCCGGAGGCAGATACTGACTCATATAAATGGCAGAAAATCCCACTGCCGTCCCCACTTCCAGCACTCTCGCCGGTTTGTGAATCAACAGCATGGTTTTCATCCACTCTCTGGTCACTTTGCGGATAATCGGAACTTCATCGGCGATCGCCTCCCGCTCTATCTGTCCGATAACCCCTTCCTCGTCCCTTAACAGGGAATGAATAAACGACTCTATCCGTTCGTCCGTAATCATTTCTCATCCCCGCTTCCTATTCCGCACAGCTTCCTGCAGATTTCATCCGGGGTCATTCCCGGTCCCAATTGATAATTTCCGGCTCGAATCCTGTCACCATACCTGCCCAGATATACCCTTGCCAGAAATATATATTTACTCTCCACCACTCCGGTCTGTTCAAGCAAAACAGCTACCTGCACAGGCGTATCTCCCTCAGGGATTTCAATATTCATCACAGTGTCTGAAGTCGATACATACGGAAAATCAGCAAACACCTTATAAGAAAAGTGATATGCCATCGTAAAGCCTTCCACCAGAATAAACAAAAGGGCCATGTTTATCATTGTCCGCAGGCTGAACCATAGAATTTTACTTGTCATACTGTCGTTATCTCTTGTCATTTCAACACCTACTCCATATAATCGTAATCCAGTTCCATTCCTTCTGCTATTACTTCATATACGCCTGCCAGCTTTCGTGAAAATATCTGTTCTGCCACCAAAAAATCATTTACCACGGGGGTGCGCAATACCCTCTCATACTCCTGCGCAAGATTGCAGATTTCCTGATAACGATTAATGCCGTCCTCATAGCTTTGCAGTTCATAATTGCGTCTGCGGAAGGAATTCATCGCCTGATAGAGTTCTTCCTCCTCTTTGACTCTCTCCAATGTACGAATATAGTTTCCGTATTCTTCACTTTCCCTGATAATCCGGTTAAGCCGTTTTGCTTCCTCTATCATCATGGCAGCATTCCTCCTACTCTTTTACACCTCTGTAATAATCGGCAAAATCATCGGATTACGCTTAGTGCGTTTCCACAAAAATTCACCCAGATCATCCTTGATGGCCGTCTTAATCTTTCCCCAGTCCGTAACCTTGCGGTCAAGACAATGATCCAGTGCGTCCATCACCACATCATGGCACTCCTCCATGAGATTTTCGGACTCCCTGACATATACAAATCCGCGGGATACGATATCCGGCCCTGCCACCAGCAAATTACCATTTTTCTCCAGAGTGACCACCACAATAATCAATCCGTTCTGCGACAAATGCTGGCGGTCACGAAGTACAATATTCCCGACATCCCCGACGCCTAAGCCGTCCACTAAAATACCCTGCGAGGTCACATGCCCCGTTATTTTGGCTGACTGGTCCGTCACCTCTAAAACCATGCCGTTGCTGAGAATATGCACGTGGTCCTTCTCTACGCCCATCTCCACTGCCAGCTCTGCATGGCGTTTCAGATGGCGGTATTCCCCGTGAACAGGAATGGCATACTGCGGTTTTGTCAGTGCATAGATCAGCTTGAGCTCCTCCTGGCAGGCATGTCCGGATACATGGGTATCCTGAAAGATAACCTTTGCCCCTTTCATCTCCAGCTCGTTGATAATCTTGTTGATTGCCTTTTCATTGCCGGGAATCGGACTGGAACTCAAAATGACTGTATCCCCCGGTTTAATGCTGATGCGGTTATGGATGTTGGCAGCGATACGGCTTAATGCCGCCATATTCTCTCCCTGACTGCCCGTCGTAATCAGTACAACCTTCTCGTCCGGGTAGTCTTTGAGCTGTTCAATGCCAATCAGCGTATTGTCGGGAATCTTGATAAAGCCAAGCTCCGATGCCGTATTAATGACATTGACCATGCTTCTTCCCTCGATAACCACCTTGCGCCCATACTTATCCGCACTGTTGATAATCTGCTGCACTCTGTCCACATTAGACGCAAAGGTAGCGATAATCAGTCGGTGATCCCGGTTTTCTGCAAACAGGATATCAAACGTTCCTCCGACTTTCTTCTCACTAGGCGTAAAGCCGGGACGTTCCACATTCGTGGAATCCGCCATCAGTGCGAGAACACCCTTTTTCCCCAGTTCCGCATAGCGCTGCAAGTCGATTGTCTCTCCAAAAACCGGTGTAAAGTCCACCTTGAAATCACCGGTATGCACCAAAATTCCTGCCGGTGTGTAAATCGCCAGTCCTGAAGAATCCGCAATGGAATGGTTGGAACGGATAAATTCAATTCTAAAGCAGCCGAGATTAATCGTCTGTCCGTGCTTGACCACTTTCCGCTTCACCTTGCTGATGATATTATGCTCTGTCAGTTTATTGTCAATTAGACCCATTGTCAGCTTAGTTGCATAAATCGGCATATTCAGTTCTTTTTCAATATAAGGAATTGCACCGATATGGTCCTCATGCCCATGGGTGACAACAAGTCCTTTTACCTTATCGATATTCTCTTTTAAATAGGTCACGTCCGGGATAACCAAATCAATTCCTAACATATCCTCTTCCGGAAATGCCAAACCGCAGTCAATTACAACAATGGTATCCTCATACTCGATGGCTGTAATATTCATGCCGATTTGCTCAAGTCCTCCCAGAGGAATAATCTTCACGCCGGGAACCTTCTTCTCCTTGCCTTTCTTAGAAGATTCACCCTTTCTCATATTCATTTTCAATTTTCTACCTCCATTTAATCTTCCAGCAGCTCATCAAAGATAACTGAGAGCGCTGCTAATTCTTTCTCATCCTCCACAAATTCATACATCCCATATTCGGAATCTTTTTCGTCTGTATTCTCCTTCAAAATATTACATTCCAGTTCATCACTGTCCATGTCCTCCTCGTCTGCAGGAGCGACAAGATAGTAATTAATCTCCATGATACGTGCCTGCTCCAGCACATAAAACTCTCCTTCCTCACCGTCATCAAACGTGATGACAATCGTTTCCAATTCGTCCATATCGAATTCTCTCATCATTCTTCCTTTCTGCTGTCTGTCCTATGATTTGCATCCAGATAACTTTGCAAAATCACTGCCGCTGCCATCTTGTCCACAAACTCCTTGCGGTTTTCCCGGCGGACACCGGCTTCCATCAAAATTCGCTCCGACTCCACTGTCGACAGGCGTTCATCCTGCAAAACAACCTCTAATCCGGTTCTTCTCTCGATGTGCTCTTTAAACTCTTCCGTCGCTGCGGCACGGGGACCGATTGTATTATTCATGTTTTTGGGATATCCGAGCACAACAAAAGAAACCCCATACTCATCGATGAGTTCCTCAATCCTTGCTAAGGTTTTCCGTAATTTGTTCTCTGACTTTCTCTCTATCGTCGTCACCGGCTGTGCGGTAATTCCCAATTCATCACTAATGGCCACCCCCACAGTCTTAGTTCCATAATCCAGCCCCATAATCCGCATCATACGTCTCCTGCTACTTCAGCTTTGTCTCAATATAGTTCTCCAGTAAAACCTCGATTATTTCATCACGCTCTGCTTTCATAATCAGGCTTCTGGCATTCTTATAACTGGTGATATAAGTTGGATCCCCACTCATGATATATCCCACTATCTGATTTACCGGATTATAGCCTTTTTCTGACAATGCAATATATACATCTGCAAGTATATCGGTCACCGGCAGATTATTGTCCTTAACAACTTCTACAAATTGTGTATTAAATGTATTCTGGTTATTCATCTTCATCACGTCCTTATTTCGATACCTCTATGATAATATACTTTTCCAAAAGTTGCAAGTCGTATCTTGCAGCTCATGCGATAAATCCGTCAGAAGTTTCATAAAAATCCGACAAAATAATCCATACCACAGTCTATTCCGCAGTATTTTCCCCCGGCACTATCCTGACCTCGACAATTTCGTTGACGAGGTTCTCCGGCGAAGCAATACAGACCTCCACATATCTTTTCGTATGTCCGGTATAGTAATTCCTCCTGTCGATATGCGCTCCCGTCTGTCCTGCCGCACCTACTACAGCTGCGTTTATCGGTTGAACAGTTTCTGAATCCGGATCAAGTCTTCTCTCAATCAATACTTCATCGGTGATATCATTCAGTGAGTCCTCATATTCCTTTTTCTGTCTTGCCGTAAGCTGCAAAAGCGTTTCACTGCGCTTTGCCTTTACCGTTTCCGGTATCTGGTCCGGAAATTTTTCCGCCGCCGTACCCGAACGGACAGAATATTTAAAGACATGTATCTCATACAAATTCAGCTTTTCCAAATGGCCAAGCGTAGCGGCAAACTCCTCCTCACTCTCTCCCGGAAAGCCCACAATGACATCCGTCGTAATTGCCGGCCGATCAAAGTATTCCCTAAGCAGCCTGCATTTTTCGGCAAATTCTTCAATCGTATACCTGCGGTTCATTCTTTTTAACGTGTCGTTACATCCGCTTTGTAACGACAGATGAAAATGCGGACATAATTTATTGCTCCCACCTATTTTTGCAAGAAATTCAGGTATAACAATTCTCGGTTCCAGAGAGCCTAAACGAATCCGTCTTACTGCCGGAATCTGCTCCACTGCCCAAATCAAATCACCCAAATCACCTTCTAAAAGGTCTGTTCCGTAAGAGGAGATATGGATACCGGTCAAGACAAACTCTTTCACCCCTTCCCCGGCCAGCTGCCGGATTTCCGAAAGAATGCTGTCTTTATCCCTGCTGCGAACCCGTCCTCTCGTGTACGGAATAATACAATAGGCACAAAACTGATTACAGCCATCCTGAATCTTGATATATGCCCGCCGATGGTCCATGGCAGAGGCGGAAATGCTTCCCATTTCCTCATACTCCCTGACACCGTTGATATCCACATAGGAATCGGCCTTCCCCAGCCGGCTGCTGCCGCCGGACAGCTCTCCGCTTTCCTGCTGTTTCCGCTCCAAATACTGCGTAATCACCCCGGCAATATCCTTTTTGCGATTATTTCCCACTAACACATCAAGGAAATCTTCTTTTAACAGTTCTTCATGTTCTGCATTCACGTAACATCCGGTCGCAACAATGACCGCAGACGGATTTTTCTTTCTTACGCGTCTTAACATCTGTCTGGATTTCTTCTGTGCCATATTGGTCACGGAGCATGTGTTGACAATATATACATCTGCCGTCTCCTCCGGTTCCACCATTTGCATTCCCGCAGATTTCAGTTTATCCGCCATCGCATCCGCCTCGTATTTATTTACTTTGCAGCCAAGATTCAATATGGCCGCTCTTTTCCCTTTTAATATCCCATATTCACTGCTCATTTGCCTGAACCACCTCGACTGTCTCCAAAGCCTGCCGCAGCAAATCATCAATCACATCCTCCAACAAGGTTTCCGAACGCTTGATAATTTCTAAAACCGGCTTTGTTACCGGATGCTTTGCGACAAAAATCGTGCAGCAGTCCTCATAGGGAAGAATCGATGTTTCATAGGTATCGATTTTTTCTGAAATATCAATAATCTCCTGCTTATCCAACCCGATGCATGGACGGAACACAGGCATTGTGCAGACCTCATTGGTGCATGCCAGGCTATACATCGTCTGACTCGCCACCTGTCCGATGCTCTCACCAGTGACGAGAGCCTGACATCCATTTTCCTGTGCAAGTTTCTGGGCAATTCTCATCATATAACGTCTCATGATAATGGTTAATTCCTCATGCGGACATTTTTCATAGATAGCAAGCTGGATATCCGTAAAATTGACAATGTGCAGGCGTATGCTTCCCGAATATGCAGATACTATTCCTGCCAAATCAACGACTTTCTGCTTAGCCCGCTCCGAGGTGTACGGAGGTGCATGAAAATATACGGCTTCTAACTCCACACCGCGTTTGGAAATCATATAACCCGCCACCGGGGAATCTATGCCGCCAGAGAGTAACAACATGGCCTTTCCGTTCGTTCCCACAGGAAGGCCTCCGGCACCCTTTATGGTATGGGAATAGATATACACTTTCTCTCTTATTTCGATATTAAGCAATATATCCGGTTTATGTACATCCACTTTCATATTGGGACAGGCCTCCAAAATGAAATGTCCTATTTCACTGTTCATCTCCATGGATTGCATCGGAAACGATTTATTTGCCCGTCTGGCGTATACTTTAAAGGTCTTGTCTTGCTCACCGTAACATTCCTTCATATAAGTGACCGCTTTTTCCCGAATTGCCTCAAATTCCAATTTCTCTTCTGTCACAATCGGACAAATGCCGACAATCCCAAACACTTTTTTTAACGACTTCATCAAATCCTCATAATCGTAATCGGATTCCGCATGCAAAAAAATCCTCCCGTATTCCCGGCGGATTGAGAATTTCCCCAGCTTTTCCACATGTTCCCTAATACGTGCACAGAGCACATCTTCAAATACATAGCGGTTCTTGCCCTTTGTTCCTATCTCTGCATACTTGATTAAAAACGACCTGTATTCCATACTTTTCTATCCTCTTACTTTCTTGTGAACCTGCGGAGTGCCGGAAGCAATTCATGTAAAACTTCTGCCGTATATTCCGCCTCCTCTATTGTATTATACTCACAAAAACTAAAACGTAAAGCAGATTCTTGTAAATCCTTGTCCAATCCCATCGCTTTAAGCACTCCGTTCACCGTCGAATGGTTAGACGAACAGGCCGAACCTGCCGACACATAAATGCCTCTTTCCTCCAAAGCATGCAGCAACACCTCACTTCTCACTCCCCGAAAACTAAGGCTTACAATATGGCATGCCTCCCCCGAATGGTTGACAACATCATCCAAATCCGCCACGCCGTTCAGTAATGCTTTTTTCACCGCACTCATCTGCTGCCGGTTTTCTTCCAGCCTGCTGCATACCATTTCCGCTGCTTTGCCGATTCCTGCCACTGCCGCTGTATTTTCCGTACCGGATCGCATTCCTCTCTCCTGTCCGCCACCGTAAAAAATCGGTTTTATTTTCACTTTGTTGTCCACAAACAATGCTCCGCTCCCTTTGGGTCCGTGAATCTTGTGCCCACTGATGGAAAGTGCAGCTATGCCGATTCTTTTCGGATAAATTATTTGTTTGCCAAATGCCTGTACCGCATCGACATGGAAAAGAACATTCCGGTTGTGTTCCTGGTTATATTTCTTAATTACTTCTCCCATTTCTTCAAGAGGTTCAACAGCTCCCACTTCATTATTCACTGCCATCGCAGACACCAAAATCGTATCTTCGTCAAGCGCCTCCCTCAAATTGTCCAAATCCACCTTACCGCTTTTGTCCACCTTAAGGAAAGTAACGTTAAAACCCAGCTCCTGAAGATACAATGCCGTCTGATAAACCGATGCATGCTCAATTTCTGTCGTGATAATATGATTGCCCATGCGCCTGTTGGCCAGCGCAATTCCGATTAAGGCAAGATTATTGGCCTCTGTTCCCCCGGAGGTAAAGATAACTTCTTTCGCTTCGCATTTCAACTGCTTACCGATAACCTCCCTTGCATAGCGAATATACTTTTCGGCCCCCACTCCTTTCAAATGCAGCGAGGATGGATTGCCGTATTCGCTATCCATGGTTTCTAACATAATCTCTCTCACTTCCGGTATTATTTTTGTCGTTGCCGCATTATCAAAATATACTTCCATTACTGTCTCCTTAGTCCTCCGCCTTCTTTGTCAGTCTCTTTCCAGCAAAAACATTAACAGTGACAAGACGGTTATTCCTGCAGTCTCCGTCCTCAGAATGCGGTGTCCCAGTGAAACCGTCTTCCCTCCTGCAGCCATAATCTGATTGATTTCCGATGCCTCAAAACCTCCCTCAGGACCGATAAATACACCGATATGATTTTTGTCTGCCGCCTGCCGGATTATCTCCTTTGCGTAGGTCATCCCCTGTGCATTTTCATACGGCACAAGGAGATAATCCATTGGCACCGCATATTCACATGCCTCTGCAAGCGACATTATGCGGGTAACCTCCGGTATCTTTCCACGCTTGGACTGTTTTGCCGCGCTAAGTGCGATACTATTCAGACGCTCTACCTTCTTAGACGCTTTCTTGTCGTCCAATTTCACCACACAGCGTTTCATCATCACAGGAACAATCTCACTCGCCCCTAACTCCACTGCCTTTTGCACAATCGTCTCCAGTTTATCTCCTTTCGGGTAACCTTGAAACAAGGTTATCCTCGACGGCAGTTCCCTTGCACTGCCAAACACATCCTCCACCTGAAGAATTACACATTCCGCTTCCGTATCGAATGTCACAATAGAACATTGATACTCTCTGTCAGTACCGGTACACACCATTACGTTCTCCCCGATTTTCATCCGCAGTACATTGCGTATATGGTGGTAATCCTCGCCTCCGATATGAAAATAATCCGTCTCCGGCTGCTCCAAATCGACAAATATCTGATGCATTTTTCTATTCCTCCGCCTTCTTTGTCCTCTTCCTGCTAAGAATGCAGTACCCGGCGAAAAGCAATATGCCGGCAACGGTAAATATTCCTCCTATTGCGAGATAGGCTGTCTGATAACGGAATTCTACCGTATGCTCACCAGACTTAAGCGGAACTCCAATAAGTGCATGGCCGATTTTTTCACAGGTAACCTCCTTGTCATCCACATATACTTTAAATCCATCCGCAGCCGGTACAGAAGTCATCATTATTCCGTCCGCAGCCACCTTGATTTTTCCTGTAATCCTGTTATCATCAAAATATTCGATCTGATACACTTCATCACTCAGCTTTTCGTATGCTTTCACATAATTATCTTCCTGAAACGCCGCAATCTGGTAATTTAAAGTGGCAAACCCCAGATCATCAATCTGTGCATTTGTGATAACGGAGATCGTCTCTCCTTTAGCGGTAATCCCCAAATGGAATGTTTTCTGCCTTGTGGGAACAAAATCCTGTATCACGGTTTCTTCGCCTATCATCACAGTAGAGAGCACATTACTGTCACTTTCAAGATACAGATAGTAATCCGAAACTCCATCCGACTCAAAAGAAGCAGTCACCACATCTCCCGAATACATTTTCCGGAAACGATACGGATACTGTTGGTTTTTATCATCATAATCCACTACGGCAACCGGGCTCTCATGGTCTTCTTCTTCATCGTGAACATGACCGGGTTCAAGTTCTCTTTCCAATCTTTCCCCGCCCAGCAAAGAGGCACAGGTAAAGTTTGGCGTTACCGGCTCAAAAATATCCTCCTCTCCTGTTGCCCTCTTTACAAAATCATTTTGAACGGCAAAAGGTGAAATCTGATCGAAATCCCAGTTTAAAACATCCTTATCAACCATATAGCCAAGACCTGCCAGATGCTTCATCTCACATAGTATATATTCATTATTCTCTCCTTTTTTCACGGCATCACTGAATGCCAGTTTATCCTGCGACATTCCGTAACGGACATTCAACAGCACATTGAGCAGCGGTGACCCGCCGGAATATCCGTAATGCTTCTCGGACCACTCCATTCCGAGATGCCGGTACATCGTCCAGACATCCGCATTGGTAAACGTAAGTTCCCCGGAAGCAGTCGGCTTATCCAGAACCATGCCATAGTTTGCCTCCGTCTGTGCATTGGCAATCCTTTCCCCGTCTTCCATGGCAAGCGGATAAGTCAGCACCTCACTGGAAGCGTGGCAATAGTACTCATTTACCGGATATAGGGAAAACGGCTCTAACTGCACATACGCATTTATTCCCAGCTCTGCTATGCCAAAAATCAGCAAAACGAGTACCATATTTTGATATTGAATACTTTTTCTGCAGTAAAATACCAGCAGCAAAAGTGTAAGCACATACAGCAGAAACGTAAACAGATAAACATAGAAGTCCAAATAGGAGGTTATGGCAAAAAAAGTGTATACGATTCCGGCAATCCCGGCAATCAATGCAGCAATGACATTCCACATCCTTATGCTTTCCAGATTTCCGATTACGGTCATCGCCATATAGATCATCAGGAACGACAACAGAAAAGCAAAATCACTTCTGAAGCCGCTTTCGCCTATATAGGCATGCCAAAAAAGATTGAGCCCTCCGTTGCAGAGCCCTGCTGTCAGCAAAACAAAAAACAACAGACTGACAACCTTTCTTTTTCTGTTCGTCGGGACAAACGCAAACAACACGGCAACAGCAGTCACCACAACGGACACATAGATAACCGCATCACCATTATCGATAATTCTTAGGGTGTCACAGACAAATAACCGCTGGATAATATCCGTTATTGACATCAACATACTTCCGGCATAGTCGCCCAGATTTTCCGATGAATATAATCTGCCGCTGTGAAGTGTCGCCGCAACACAAGGCATGATGACCAGCATCCCGGTAAAAATTGCAGCAATCTGGCAAAACAGATATCCGAATATGGCTTTCCTGTTTTCTTTAAGCCCTCCTTCTACCTGCATCATATACCAGATAAATAAAAAAATTATCACCGGAACCGCCAGCCGGAAATTGCAAAGCAGCATAATTGACATGCCGAGATAAAAGCATTTAAATCCTCTTCCCTCTGCCATCCATTCCTCGAAAAGAAGTAAGAGCGGAAACAGAATCAACACATCACCCCAATTGACATTGGCCAGCCCATGAACCACTGCATTGCCTAAAAAGAAAGCCGCTCCAAGCACCAGACTTAAAAATTTTTTATGCACGGAAACTGTATTATGCTTTGTATGCATAAAATAGTATGTCATCGTGACCGCTGCCAGAGACCACTTCAATACGATGACAAACTGCAGCATATTTGCTATCTGGCTCTTTGGCACGAGCATAACCAGCACGGTAAACGGCGACATCATATATTGAAAGATATTCACCAAAAAATCCGTGCCAAGTCCCACATTCCAACTATAGGCCAAACTTCCTCCATGGTGTACCTTTTCCCATAGCTCCGTATACATTTCATAATATACGGTTCCCGCCTCTCCATATAATATACTGCCATTACCGGTTAACCATGACTGGCGGAAAACGGAATGAATGACCATCAATATCCACGGCAGTAAAAAAGCCACCATATAATTCCAGTTTTTCTTTATCCATGTGCGAACCTGCATTTTTATTTTCCTCCCTATTTCGCTGTAATACACACCCATTCTCCCATATGCGTAATTTCTGCAATCATAAAGCCATTCTCCTCCAAGGCCTTCCTTACCGCCTCTTCCTTTGTATCAATGATACCGGAGGCAATCAACACGCCATCTTCTTTCATCAACGGCCGCACGACTGCTGACAGTGGAATAATCACGTCCGCCAATATATTGGCAACGATGATATCAAACCGGCCATTTGCAGCAACGGTCCGGGCAAACTGCCTGTCACCAATCACATCACCCTGCACCAAGATATACCTATCGGCCGATATTCCGTTCAGCTCCAGATTTTCCTTGCTTGCTTTCACTGCAAGTTCGTCGATATCGACACCATAAATCCGCTTTGCGCCCAGTTTTCCTGCAACAATCGAGAGGATTCCGCTTCCACACCCTGCGTCAAGAACTTCCGTCGTCCCGTCCAGCCGGATATATTTCTTCAAACCGGAAATGCACAATCTGGTCGTTTCATGTGAGCCTGTTCCAAATGCCGTCCCCGGATCAATGTCAATCACAATATCCCCGTCCTTAACGTCAGCCGCCTTTGTCCATGTAGGCTGGATAACGATATTTTCCTCCAGACGAAAAGGATGAAAAAATTCCTTCCAGTTATTTATCCAGTCTTTATCCTCCGTCTCGCTTATAGAGATTCTTCCCGAACCGGTGTCCATAAAAGCAGAAAGTTCTGCCAACTGCTCTCCGATATAGCTGCAAAGCCCCTTTACGTCGATATTGTCATCAATATAACAGGATATATAAGCCACCCCGTCGTCTGGCGGAAGCTCCGGCAAAATATCGATAAACATCGCTTTCCTTTCCTCCTCAGACAGTGGGATTTTGTCCTCTATCTCTATGCCCTCTACGCCGTATTCACCGAGCAGGTAGCTTAGCATATCTGTCGTTTCCGTAGTCGTCTCCACGGTAATCTTTGTCCATTTCATCTGATACCCATCCTTTATCCATATAAGCTATTCATTCTGCCATGCTTAATATTGGTTGAAAACAAATCCCCATACGTTGTAGCTGCCAGCAGGCACATCTACTGTACGGGGATTGAAATATTTTCGATTATTTTTTCTTTCCGAAACCTTTTTTCTTGTGTCCGCTAAAGCTGAAATCTCCTGAGGAATCCGTTGAGCGTCTGGTTGTCGAGCCACCGGTCGCTTCATCAAAATTGTTCAATATCGACTTCTGCTCTTCCGTCAGTTTATCCGGAATCTGTACGACAAGCGTCACATAATGGTCGCCCCGCACGCTCTTATTGCGCAGCGTCGGAACACCTTTTCCTTTCAGTTTTACCTTTGTATCGGTCTGCGTTCCCGGACTGATATCATAGTCCAAAGGTCCATCAATCGTGTTAATGGTAATGCTGCCGCCAAGTGCTGCCTGGGTAAATGTAATCGGCTCCGTAGAGAACAAATCATACTCCTGACGCTGGAACTGCGGATGTCGGTCCACAAGCACGGTAACCAGCAAATCTCCTCTGCCTCCACCATTCGTTCCGGGTTCACCCTTTTCACGAATGCGGATACTCTGTCCGTTATCAATACCGGCAGGTACAACCACCTGAATTTTCTTCTTGCTCTTGACATAGCCGGTACCGGAGCACTGGTTACATTTGTATTTAATTACCTTACCGGTTCCGCTGCAATCCGAACAGGTCTGTACATTGCGCACTACACCAAACAAGGACTGCTGGGTAAATACGACCTGCCCCTTACCGTTACACTTTCCGCAGGTTTCCGGTGTATGCCCCGGCTGTGCACCGGTACCATGGCAAACTACACACTCATCCTTTAACGGCAGTTCTAATTCTTTCTGGCATCCGAATACAGCTTCATCAAATTTCACCCGTACACTCGTTTTTATATTTGCACCCTTTATCGGACCGTTACTCTGGCGGGTTCTTGTTCCTCCGAACATATCACCAAAAATATCGCCAAAAATATCGCCCATATCTGCAAAATCAAATCCGCCGAAACCGCCACCCATTCCGCTGTTCGGGTCAAATGCGGCATGACCGAACTGATCGTATTTTGCACGCATCTCCGCGTCACTCAATACCTTATATGCCTCCGATGCCTCTTTAAACTTTGCCTCCGCTTCCGCATCTCCCGGATTGGTATCCGGATGGTATTTTTTGGCAACCTGCCGGTATGCCTTTTTCAGTTCTGCCTCTGTTGCCGTCTTGGAAACACCAAGAACCTCATAATAATCTCTTTTTGTCTCCGCCATTTTTCTTCATCCTCTTAACATTATATGCACTGTTTCACGCTTAAATCTCTGTGTAGTCACCGTCTACCACATCGCCCTCTGAATAATCGGCAGGACCTGTCGCACCGGTACCGGCATTCGCCCCCGGACCGTTCTGCTCATACAGCTTCGCAAACAAATTCTGCGCACTGTTCATCAGCGTTTCCTTTGCGTTCTTCAGCTGTTCAACATCATAATCACTCATATTCTCGGCATCTGTGCTCTCCACTAAACTCTTGAGCGCAGCAAGATCAGCCTCAACTTTGGTTTTGTCTTCGCCCGATAACTTATCGCCGACATCCTGCAATGCCTTCTCGGTCTGGAATACCATGGCATCCGCATCATTCCTTGCCTCTATCGCATCCTTACGCTTCTTATCCTGTGCCTCGTACTCGGCAGCTTCCTTGATTGCCTTTTCGATATCATCATCGGACATATTCGAGCCTGCCGTAATCGTGATATGCTGCTCTCTTCCGGTTCCCAAATCTTTAGCCGATACGTTAACGATACCGTTGGCATCAATGTCAAAGGTTACCTCAATCTGCGGCACGCCGCGTCTTGCCGGAGCAATACCATCCAGACGGAAACGTCCCAACGACTTGTTATCTCTTGCAAACTGTCTCTCACCCTGACAGATATTGATATCCACTGCATCCTGATTATCCTGTGCAGTTGAGAATATCTGGCTCTTCTTGGTCGGAATCGTTGTATTTCTCTC
>JAMPAW010000025.1:0-7612 GCA_023666975.1 Clostridium sp. | reverse complement strand
CTGCATCCTGATTATCCTGTGCAGTAGAGAATATCTGGCTCTTCTTGGTCGGAATCGTTGTATTTCTCTCAATCAGTCTTGTCGCAACGCCGCCCATCGTCTCAATAGAAAGGGAAAGCGGTGTTACATCCAACAGCAGGATTTCACCGGCACCGGCATCACCGGCTAACTTACCACCCTGAACGGAAGCTCCGATTGCCACACACTCATCCGGATTAATTCCCTTAAACGGGTCTTTGCCTGTCAGCTGTTTTACTTTTTCCTGAACAGCGATAATACGGGTTGAACCACCAACCAAAAGCACTTTGTCAAGCTCTGATGCAGAAAGGCCTGCATCCTTTAATGCTGTCTGTACCGGAGTAGCCGTTCTCTCTACCAAATGTGCCGTCAGTTCGTCAAATTTGGCTCTGCTTAAATCCATGTCAAAATGCTTAGGACCTTCTGCTGTAGCCGTAATGAACGGAAGGTTGATATTGGTTGTTGTAGAGGCAGAAAGCTCTTTCTTTGCCTTCTCTGCTGCCTCTTTCAATCTCTGCATTGCCATTTTATCCGTAGATAAATCAACGCCTTCCTGCTTCTTAAACTCTTCTAACATATAGTTGGTGATAACATTATCAAAATCATCACCACCGAGCTGGTTATCACCGGCAGTTGCCAATACTTCAATGACACCGTCGCCAATCTCGATAATCGATACATCGAATGTACCACCACCCAAGTCATATACCATGATTCTCTGCTCGTTTTCGTTATCCAATCCATAAGATAACGCTGCAGCAGTCGGCTCGTTAATGATACGTTTTACATCTAATCCGGCAATTCGCCCGGAATCCTTCGTTGCCTGTCTTTGTGAATCGGAAAAGTATGCAGGAACCGTAATTACAGCCTCAGTTACTTTCTCGCCAAGGTAACTTTCCGCATCTGCTTTCAATTTCTGAAGCACCATAGCCGAAATCTCCTGCGGAGAATATTTCTTATCGTCAATAGCCACCTTATAATCAGACCCCATATGCCGCTTGATAGACGAAATGGTTTTGTCTGCATTCGTTACTGCCTGACGCTTTGCCGGTTCACCGACAACACGCTCACCGGTTTTCGTAAATGCCACAACCGAAGGTGTTGTTCTTGCGCCTTCCGCATTGGTAATTACCACCGGCTTACCACCTTCCATAACAGCAACACATGAATTTGTTGTACCTAAGTCAATTCCTATAATTTTTCCCATTGTTTTGTCCTCCTAAATAATATATAAATTACATAATAAGCATTGTCACAGGTCCGTCCCGCATATCACGGATTACAGCATACTAATTTGCCACCTTAACCATACTATGCCGCAACACCTCTTCCTTATACATATAACCTTTCTGCAGTTCTTCCGTTACCACATTTTCTCCGACTGTATCGTCCTCGACATGCAGCACGGCATTATGAAGGTCGGGGTCGAACTGTGTTCCCTCTGCATTCATCGGTGTCACCCCGATTTCTTCTAATGAAACCATCATCTGTTTATAGATTTTGTCTACGCCCTGCTCGAATGCCCGTTCCTTATCCTCGTCCGGGATTGCCTGCAGCGCCCTCTCGAAATTATCCACTACCGGAAGTAATTTTTCCAGCACATCCTTTGCGCCGATATCGTACATGCGCTTTGATTCCTTCTCATTGCGGTTTCTTGCATTTTCAAATTCTGCCAGCAGACGCTTATATCGGTCACCGGCTTCTTCCAGCAATTCTTTCTGTTTTTCCAGCTCCATTTCCAGTGCCTTATTGTTGCCACCACCTCGTCTGGTTCCCTTTTTTCCTTTTACAGGTTTCTTTGCAGCATCCTCTGTCTCCTTGGTCTCTTTTGCTTCAACTTCTGTCTCTTCAGTGGATTCTACCGCTACATCCTCGACCTTTTCGTTCACAGGCTTTTTGCCGGCAGGATTGCTTTTTTTGCTCGCATTTTTGTTCGCATTACTCTTCTTCTTTTCTTCCACTTTGACACCTCTAATCTTTCTTCTTAAATATTGTATCTAATTCACCCGTAAGATTCTTAAGGGTGCTGACAACCTTTTTATAATCCATCCGCTTCGGTCCGATGATTCCGATCGTCCCTTTGGCTCCCTCCGCCAGCTCATAGGTTGCGGTAACAATACTGCAATCCTTCATATTGGAAACAGGCGCCTCCTCTCCGATATATACCTGTATACCGGTACCGTTTTCACTGTGTATCGACTCGTCAATCAGTTCATCCAGCCCCTGCCGGTCTTCCAAAGCCTCCAACAGCTTTGTTGTCTGTTCAATATTGCCAAGCTCCGGATATTTCAGCATATTGGTCGTGCCGCTCGTATATATCTCCACTTCGTCTGCCTCGTGAATCGCCTCTGCAATTCCCTGAAAAATGTTCTCCATAATATCAGCAAATTCACCGGCCTGTTTCTTAATGGTCTGAATCATCTCCAGATTGATATCCTGCAATGATGCGCCCTGAAGAAATGTATTCAGCAGCACATTCAGTTTCAGCACCTCGTCATTTCCAAGCATTCGCTGAACCCGCATTAATTTATTCTTAATGACATTGCCGTCTACCACAATGACTGCCAGCAGCTGATTCTCATCCACCTGGGACAACTGGATAAACTTGAGCTTGGAGTTCTGATACTGCGGAGCGGTAACCAGCGTTGCATAATTCGTATTATAGGCCAACACTCTGGCAACCTGCTTAAGAAGAGACTCCATCTTATCCACCCGCTCCAAAAGCTGTGTCTTCATCTCCTCCATTTCCGTATCCTTTTCCGTCATCATCCTGTCTACATACAGGCGGTATCCCTTATCGGTGGGAATTCGCCCTGCCGACGTATGAGGCTGCATAATCAAGCCTAACTCCTCTAAATCTGCCATCTCATTACGGATCGTCGCCGAGCTTAGATTCAAATCCGTATATTTGGAAATGGTCCTTGAACCGACAGGCTCACCCGTCTCTAAATAATTAGAAATGATTGCCTTCAAAATCTTCAGTTTCCGCTCATCCAATTCCATGCATCATACTCCTTTCGCCATAGAGCGACAATCGGACAGCCTCTCCAATTATTAGCACTCAATATATCCGAGTGCTAACATCTTCATATAGAGTACCACCACGCTATCCTTTTGTCAAGAAAAAAGATGAAAATAAAAAGAAAAAGTCCGAAGAATTTCTCCAGACTTTTTCTTTTATCTGCCATGCAGGAAAACGTCTCCCGTTTGCAGCATTTTATTTTACCGTAATGGTTATCGTTGCTTTCTTTCCACTGCCGTCTTTCGCCGTTGCAGTAATCTTCGTCTTACCCTTCTTCTTGGCAACAACCTTGCCGCTCGACGAAACCGTTGCCACATTTGGCTTGCTTGAACTCCATGCCACTTCCTTGCTGACATTCTTATTCGGTGTAAGCTTCACCTTAAGCTTGGTGGACTTACCCACTTTCAGGCTCTTCTTTCCGGTAATCTTCACCTTTTTGACCGCATTTTTCATGATGGAAATTTTGTATGTCGCTTTCACTGTACCGTCCTTGGAGGCAGCGGTAACGACTACGCTCTTTCCTTTTCCTGCCTTGGTGGTTGTCACCACGCCACTGCTGTTTACCGAAGCATATTTGCTGTCGCTAACAGACCATGTAACCTGTTTGTCTGTGGCATTGTCCGGATATACCGCAGCCGCCAACGCAATCTTCTTTCCCGGTGCCACTTTCTTTGTCGGACCGGTAATCTTAATGCTCGCCACACTTACTTTTCCCGTGCCTGTGTTTCCTGTGCCTTCATTGCCTGTATCTTTGTCTCCCGTCTGCGCTGCCGTAACCGTCACCTTGCAGACTGCTGTTTTTCCGCTTCCGTCCTTTGCAGCTGCGGTAATCTCTGCCTGACCGGCAGCTACGCCGGTTACTTTTCCTGAAGCATCCACTGTGGCAACACTGGTATTGCTGCTGCTCCATGCAATGCCTTTGTCAAATGCATCTTCCGGCTGGACTGTAACGGACAAAGTAAAGTTCTCTCCTGCCTTGATCGTTTTCGCAGAGACAGCCAGCGAAAGGCTGTTAACTGATATATGTTGGACGTCAATAACAAACGTCATATCCTTTTCCACAGTAATCTCCGCCTGCGGTTCATAAAGTGCTCCGCTCTCCTTATCTTGCCACTTCAGTATACAGCCGTCCCGTTTAGCAATATCCGGCAAAGTAATCTTGCCATTCGGTGCCACATCTTCTACCCTGTCCGTCTCTTTGCCCTCATCGTCCATATAGATCACGGTACAAAGTGACGGATTGCTCTTTTCCACCGTAACAGTACAGGTTTTCGTAAATTCGCCAACAACAACCGTTACTGTCGTCTGGCCGCTTCCTTTCGCCGTAACCTGACCTTCTTCATCCACCTGTACAATATTTTCATTGCCGGACGTATAGGTAATCTTACCGATTACTGCATCTTCCGGTACCGGCTTAACATTAATCCATTTCTGTTCCCCTATTTTCAGCGTCATCGCCTCAGGAGTAATCGCAATACCCGTTAGCGCAATTTCTGTTTTGACCGCCTTTACCGTTACATGGCAGGTTTTCTCATATTCCTGTCCACCCACGGTCATGTATGCTGTAATATCTGCCTCTCCTTCTGCCTGAGCGGTAATCAATCCTGCCGCAACCGTCGCAACATCCTCATCACTGCTGCTCCATCTCATCGAATAGGTCTTATCTGCATTTTCCGGAATGGTTGTATAGCCAATGCCCTGACTTGCGCCTTCCGTCAAGGTGATATTGTCTGTGTCAAGACTGAAGCCGGTTGCCGGAGTTGCCACCGTTACCACGCAGCTTCTTGTGATCTCATTAACCGATGCGGTAACCGTTGCCGTTCCGGTCTTAAGCGCCGCTACATTACCCTCATCGTCTACTGTCACGACATCCGTATTGTCAGAAGACCATGCCACTGTGTATTCATCAGGATTATCCGGTTTTACCGAGGTAACAGACAACTTTATTTGCTCGCCGGATTTCATCGCCGCTGCTGTCTTATCCAGTTCAAAAGAGGTAATTGCATTGCTTACCGTTACTGTACACGTTTTAGAATAACTGCCTGCCGAAACGGTTATCACGGCAGTTCCTGAATTGCCGGCAGTAACTCTTCCGTCCTCGTCCACGCTGGCAATATCCGGATTACTTGACACAAAGGTTATTGTCCCAAGTGAAGCTTTTTCCGGTACAGGTTTCACATCGATATTTTCCCCGACGCCTCTTTCCAGATTCATCTCCGTCGGGTTGATGGTAATATTCGTCAATTGAGCCTCTGCAGCACTCACTGTGATCGAACAGCTTTGTGTATATGTGGTTCCTCCACTGACAACCGCCGCACTGATCGTTGCCGTTCCCGGACTGACAGCGGTCACTTTTCCACTGTTTTTATTCTCTGCAGCCTTAACCGCTGCCACGCTTTCATTACTGCTTTTCCATGTCACAGTATAAGCGTCCGGTTCCTCCGGTGTCGTCGCCGCAATGCTCAATATCGTACTGTTGCCAGCGACAATGTTTTCCTGACTGCTGTTCAACGTAAATCCCGTCAGCGGATTTGTCACGGTCACGGTACAGGTTTTGCGGATTCCGTTAATCTCGGCCGTCACCACGGCACTGCCGCTCTGTCCTGCCGTCACCGTACAGGAATCACCGTTTCCTGCAACAGACGCTACCTTTTCATTATCACTGGTCCACGCTACCGTATAAGCGTCCGGATTGGCCGGCAAAATATTGGTTATTTCCAATTGACCTCTCTCTTTTCCCTTAAGTGCCAGACTGCCCTGCTTTAATGAAAATGATGTCACATAAGCCCTGTTTCTGATAATGGAAACTTTCACCGTCGTATTGGTATAATTGGCCTTGTCCGTCCCGGTATATTCTGCCGTGGCTTCTACCGCTGTCTCTGCATTTATGGTTTTATCACGGTCTGCTGTGCTCCATTGCCAGCTGCCGGATAAAGACACATCGCTTACTTTCGTCACATTACTTGCCACCTCGCGCTTGGAAGCAGGCAGATTAGGCGGGTTGGACGCTTTGGTAATCGTAAAATTCATTTCATACGATCCCTCATACTTTTCAGAATCCGACGCAGCCTCAACCTTTACCGTCGCCTTACCTGCATTTCTGTTCTCCCTATAAGAGAGCGTATAGTCGGTTCCCTCGACCAGCGTATAACTGCCGTCCTTTACCACCACCTTCGGTGTAATCCATTTTCCGGTATACGTCGTCGATGTATACTCTAAAGTCATGCTGCCGCTCAAGGTCTTTATCTGTGTCTTGGCAGCAGGCTCGACGCCCCCTTCGGGGGTAAACGTAAAGGTGATTTCCTTATCCGTTACACGTACAAGAGGCGAATTACTAGGTTTATATGCATGTAATCTAAAATAATACTTCTTTCCGGCCTCAACGGAGTTCGTATATGTTTTTGTACCGCTTTGCGCTGATGCTGCAAGCACACCTGCTTCATCCCAAGCCGTTCCGAAATCGGTTAACTCTACACCTTTGGCAATTTTAAATGCAAAAGTCCCCGCCTTATCGGGTTCAAAAGAATACCATTTACCTTTCGTCTTATCTGTAAAAAGTTCCGCTATCGTTTCTGTATAATTGGCAGTCAATGGCGTACACTCGGGTTCTGTCTTTATCTCTTTATATATAGGAACCAGCGTAAAGTCACTCTCTACCAGTGTCGTAAAATCGTACTCAGTGCTATTATTTTTGCTCCAATACAGGAAAGTATATCCCTCTTTTTCAGGGGCCTGCGCCGGTTTTTTCACCGTACCGTATTTTTTCACTTTTTGCGTTTCCAAAACTTCTGCATCCAGTCCAGACTCCTTTTTAATCTGTACAGTGTAGTATGTATCGACACCAATTGTTACTGCTTTACCCTGAGCGATACTGGTAACAAGCTTACTGGCACTGTTATACCAGTTTTTGTCGGCAAAATCCGGAAGCGTCAATACAGCTGTTGAGCCATTTTGGATAAAGCTAATTTTAGTACACCCCTCAAAGACATTACTGCCAAATTGTAAAATGGTTGAGGGAAAATAAACATTTTCAAGCGTTATACAGTCCTTAAATGCTTCGTCAGCCACTTCCGTTACGGAATAGCCATTCGGTTGAACGTCCGTTTCGCGATTATCTCCATCACCGCTTAACAGTTCCACATTTATCAAACCGTTCTCATAGCCGACCAGCCGGCAGGTCTTGTCCGATTCACTGATAATCTCATAGATTACCTTGTCCACTGTAAACCGACTGTTATCAGTGGAACTAACCGCCAATGACTCCACTGGCGGTAAGAAAATCATGATTGCTGCCAGCATCAGACTTAAGGTCTGCCGTACCGTTGTCTTTCTCCTCCGTCCCCTTGGCATATTCAGGCTGTGCCTGTATTTTTGCTGTTTCCGTGTACAATTACCCATCATACTGCTCCTCCTTACATAGAAAATGCTCACAGATATCCGTAAAATATCTGTATATTTATTGTTCTTCCGGTCATCAGATATACATCTGACGGCCTGGAGTCAATACCCCGTTGCTTGCAGCGGGGTATTGACCCTCGCGGCATTCGCCAAATGCTCGTGCAAGCACGGCAC
>JAMPAW010000259.1 GCA_023666975.1 Clostridium sp. | reverse complement strand
CATGTCCGCCTGTATCTGTGTAATTACCTCTACTTCATCCGGGTCTAAAAGTCCATCATTAAAGGCTTCTGTTACGGCTTCATTTAGCTTTGTGCCAAGGTCTTGCAGTTCGTTGTATTTATCCGCATAGAAAGTATCTAGCTGTGTGACAATGTTTTGCCGCTCCAAATCCCCATCCGCAAACAGGGCAAGATTGAGATTCAGCGCATAGCGTTCTTGCTCCACATAGCTTTGCGCCTGTTCGATGTAGTTCTGGATTTCCGCCACATAGGAATCCTTATCATCCGCAGATAATCCCATCCCTATGGACACCTTCCAATTCATTTTATTTATGGCGTTGATGCTGTCTTGCATACTGTCCGCAATGCCGTCCAATTCATCAAAAGATGTCATTGATTCATGTATCTTTGTCAAATTGTCGCTTGCAATGATATGTTCCGCCGCTTCGGAAATATCCTCCATCGAAAGGGCTATATCTCCGAAATGCGCCGCCAAATTGCTTTTTGCCGCCTGTTTCTCGGCATTCTTGACTGCTGTGGTTATTCCAACAATGGCTGTAATGGCTGCCGTTATCCCCAGAAGCCAGGGATTTGTTATTGTCATGGCTTTAATTGCTGTCGAAACCGCTTTGATTGCATTTGCGGAACCAACTAATCCACTTATGACTTTATAAGTAATAATGGCGCTCCCAATCCCGGAAATCACCGTCTCTACCATTCCCCAATTATTAATAATACCTCCGCCGATACTCGAAATGACTTCCCACGCATCCCCAGCCCCTTTCTGGATAGTCCGAAAAGCCTTTGAGATTTTCGGCCCGGATTTCGTGGAAAAATCAATAAATTTCTGTGTCAATGTCGGTATATACTCGGCTAATCCGTTGATTGAGCCTTTCAAATCGTCCGAAAAGGCGTCCGCAAGGCTTATCTTTGCATCGTCCGCCGCTGAATTAAGCCGGGAAAATGCACCTTGCAGCGTGTCCGTGACAGTGCTTGCCATGTTCATCAATGCGCCATCTGAGTTTTCCAACGATACCGACAATTCATCCCATGCGGACATACTTTCGCTTGCAGCGGCGGCCATTGCGGCTTCAAATTTCTCTCCCTCTAGTCCGGCGGCGTGTAAGGATGCTGCTGCTTCGTCCGTATTATCAGCAACCGCCGCTAACAGATAACTCATTTCCGTATAGTAGTTCGTTCCAGCGATGGATGCCATATAAGAAGATTGTTCTTCGGCTGTCAAGCCGGAAAGAGCTTCCTGTACATCCACAATCACGGTCTGCAGCCCCCGAAACTCCCCGGCATCGTTGAACACCGCCACGCCCAAATCTTTCATTGCGTTTATAGCAACATCCTTTGATGTCATACGCACAAGCATAGAGTTTAGCGCAGTTCCTGCTGCCGCCCCTTTCGTGCCGTTATTCGCAAGGATTCCAAGGGCTGTAGCTGTGTCGTTAAGGCTTGCCCCGGCTGTCCGTGCCGTGCCGCCGCATCCGATGAATGCTTCCATAAGGGCTTCGGCGGATGTATTTGCGTTATTGTTCGCCGCCGTGCATATATCCAGATACTCGGTCAAATCCTCCACCGATAGGCCAAGGGCTGACATGGAATCCGTTACCAAGTCGGAACAAGTTGCCAAATCCATCTGTGTGGCTTCCGAAAGCCGAAGTACAGGCTCAAGCCCCGAAATGGCATCATTCACATCCCACCCGGCAAGCATCATATAGCCAAGCGCATCGGACGCTTCCGCCGCCGTCTTTGTCGTGGCTTTCCCCATTTCACGGGCCGCTTCCTCTAGCTGCTCATATTCGTGTTGCGTGGCATTCGCCACGGCGGCCGTGTTCGCCATAGATTGTTCAAACTCGGAATACACTTCCACGGCATCCGTGACAAATTTTCCGACTTTCACAGCGGAAAAGGCAACGGCAACCATTTTAGCGGCTGATTTTGCCATGTTTACCATCGAATCAAAACCATTGTTCACTTCCTTCATGCTGTTACCGAAGGATGCTGCTACTTTTCCCCCGACTTGTATTGCTATTTCGTATTCTGTTTTTTTGCTGCTTGCCATATTCCACCACTTCCTTCGCAACATCCATGAAATCAGATAGCGCAAGCCCGTAAAAGAAATTCATCCCTGTATTCGTGGCCATTGAAAGACGGACGGCAACCTTTTTGAAGTCCCGTCCGTCCTTTGCTCTGATTCCTAGTTGTAGAAAAAATTCACTACCCGGCTTTTAATTTTCAGCATATCCTTGACAGGCATCTGGTTGAAAAACTCAATAGGAAGCCCGGTCGCTTTCCATGCGACAATCTTTGCATAAGTGGCCGTGTTCTCCGGGTTGAAGCTGGCGACGCCCTGCTTGTAAAATTTCTTCTCAATCTCGGTCAAATCGTCCGTTGTGAGATTTTCAAGGCATGACATATCAAGCCCGTTGTATGTATCATCCTCAAACACATAAGGCTTTGAGAATTTCACATACATATCCACTTCATCATCGGCTTCTTCCCCGGAATTCTCCGCCGCCTTGCCGCTCTTGCCCTCCGGCTGCTCCATCGGGATAACCTTTTTTTCCTCTCCGCCCTCGGCGGTCAAATCTACGCCCATTTCATCCGCTGCTTTCATGATTTCTTTCCTCTCTTTCTTTTATTTTCCTGTCTGCATCGCCTTATATCTGGCTTCTGATTTTCGCAAGCAAATCCACGCCGCCCATGATGCAGATATTATTCAGCTTGTCAAGTTCTACCTGTGTGCTGCCGTTCATGGTAATCTTGATATAGGTAATCTCCTTTGTGATACTCGGCTGTCCCTTTCCGCCTTTTTTCAGCACTCCCGGATTGATGTTCATTGTGCGCCCCTTGACAGTCACGACAATAGGGATGGTAGACTTTGCCTGTGATTGCGTGTTGAAAATCTCCATTGCGCCACGAAGCACAATCGGATTCGTGCTTCGTGCGAAAGCGAAGAAATCATCCGAAAGGTTTTCAAAAGGGATTTCAATTTTCATAGAACCATAAGAACCTATGACTTCACTTTCGATTTCCCCGGCCATGCCGGCCACATTCAGCGTGTCGGTCAACGGGTCGAAAGGCGGGATTGTGATTTCAGACGAAATGCCAATCAGCTTTGTCTTTCCATCATACACGTTGAAATTATTTATTTTGTCGGGTAATTCATACGGACTTCCCATTAGCTGTTACCTCCTTCCAGTGCCGCCTGTAAAATGGTCGGGTCAAACTCAAATTCATTTTCAATGTCCTCCATCGGCGGATAAGTGGCAAGCCGCTCCTTAAAGAGTATCTTGCCGCTAAGCATCTGCGTGATGGGGTTATCCTCCATACTGAAGGAAATTTCGCCCCCGGCAATATCATCCGAACCTTTCAAGCCATTAAGAGATAAATTTTCGGACAATACGACATCCTCAATCTCCCGGTAATTGGTCTTGTTACCAACCTTGGAAAAGAAACTGCGCTTAAAATTGTTCTCAATATAGTCAAACATCATCACGGATGTTACCCATCTATCCACAACATCCGTTGACTGAGGAAAAACAGACGTATTATTACCCCATGCAAGGAAGCCGTCAATGTTCACAGCCGTTATTACACCATTTGCATTAAGATAATCGTTGGCTTCGTCCATGTCGAACATGACTTCCGTGCCATCCTCCAGAACAAGCCCACTGATTTTTAATCCCTTATTGTCACACGATTCGGATGGCACACCGCCGTTATCTGCTGCCAACCTCTGCAAAAGGGCAGCAAGCTGTGCGGAAAAATAGTACTCATAGCCGTCCACATTCACCTTCGGCCATACGGCAAAAGTCCGACGGTCGGAATAGGCGTTCTTGTTCTTCCATTCCTTTACCTTGTCGATGGCATCCGCCCCATCGCCGGATGAATCAATGTCTGATACCACTTTACAGGAAAACAGGCTGTAGATAAGGTTAGATTTCGCCGTCAACGTAGTATTTACCGCCGGGATATGGGAAAATCCGGGGGCTATCAGCGTACCCGGAACAATGCCAAGTTTCGGGAAAATATCCCCGATAACCTCCGCCCCTTTTTTCGTGCGTGTGGAAACATTGTAGCCGCCGATGATGTCCTCATAGGTTACACCATCGGGATTCAGCTTTGTATAAAGTGCCTTGATGCTGCCCCCGGCTTTCTCTGCCCCGGAAGGAGTGAATCCGATGATTACCGTGCCATCATC
>JAMPAW010000258.1 GCA_023666975.1 Clostridium sp. | reverse complement strand
CTATACCATTTATACCCCACCTGTATAGCAAGTGGCATCATTTACGAACTGAATCACTCATACCCCGCACCATCAGCAGCGGCAAACATTTACTTCCAGCCATGATATATACAATTAGAAAATAGGCAATTTAGCACTTTCATTTCCCTGCCTGAAATATCTTCCGTTTAACTCCCCACTTTTTTATACTTCTTACCTTTTGTACTTCCTGTACTTTCCACTTTTCCAAGTTCTACTAATTCAGCCAAAAGTTCTTTAACACGTGATTCTTTCACTTGCACAAAATCCTTGAAATCTGCGGCTTTATACCACACATTAGGCTGCATGGCATCCAAGATGGTATTGTAATTTTCCATTGTCTTTCTTGTTACTTTTTTTTCGCCACTTTTTTTCGCCACTTTTTTTTCGCCACTTTTTTTCGCCACTTTTTTTCCGCTTGCTTTTTCTGCTCGTTTTTTGTCTAAAGAGAGTTTCAATATTGTTCGATCCGGATTATACTGCTCCACGACAGTCGGTTCTTTCCACCCTTGTGAGTCCCACACTGCATAGATATCCGGCACACCGCTCCCAGCGCGTTCACCGATACCGATCATATTAAACATCTTCATCAGAGTTTTGTTTCTGGGATCGGAAATCCCACCCTTTAACATTTGATCTTTACCTGTGCGGATACATCCCGGATTTTCCATAATAATCTCATCCATATCTTTTTTAATCACCACTCCTCTGGCAAGAAAGAAATCTGTATTCACCAGACAATTGGCAAGAGCCTCTCGAAGCGCCTTATGGACAGGTGTATCATCAATTCGGGTAATCCCTTCCAACTTAAATGGAATCTTCATATCCTTTACCAGCTTGGGATATACACGAAAGAAAAAATCAAACAAATTGCCTGTCCAGTCGCCGGAACTGGACTGTAATCTGTCTGTCCAGCGAATCGTGGGATCCAGCATCTCACGATAATCCAAGAAGTATTCCGGATATTCATACAGAATCCGGAACTCTTCACCAAACATCAAAAGACCAGCCGCTGTGGGATGAATTTTCCGATCTTTCTTTCCCCTTTTAGCCGCACCGATCCTTTCCAGAAATTCCTCATCTGTCAAACCATCCCATACATGCTCCGGTCTGTATGAGGTGTGTCTGTTACGATATGCATGAACCGTATCCATATTAAGATCACTGATTTCAAAATCTTCAAGCACTTTCATGTCGGAACTATCTTCCGTCTGATCGCGGAGCATTGCCCGAACCTCACTTTTGGTACAATGATAGTCGCCCTCACCGTTTCTGCGAAATGTACCGCCGAACAGATCATCATTGATATAGATTGGCTTGTCCTCCCGTTTTGCTCTGGGAACATTGATGGCTAACACAATATCCCCATTTATGTCATACGATGTTACATCCTCATCTGTCAGCAGATTAGCACTGACCTTCTTGCTGTTATTAATTGTATTCCAGAAGTCCTTCCGCAACTTTTCTACATCTTTAAGTCCTGTTGTTACAAAACTTCCGTCACTCTGCTCGATCACACCCAAAAGGATCATTCCACCATAGCAATTGGACATAGATGAATAAGTCTCCCACAGACTGTTCGGCAGACCACCTTTTGCCTTTTTTGCTTCTAAACGGTTATTTTCTCTATATTCATCAAATTTACTGATATCAAATTCCATCATTTTTCACACTTTCTGCTTTATTTTCTATCGTTCTGTTTTTCAATTGTCCTTCTGACATAAAAAGTGCTTTCTTCGCATTCTCTTACATTTGTCAATAATACATCTGTGATGTCCCCTAGGAATGGAACACAATTCATCCACAAGTTGTGGACTAATTTCACCATTATCTAATTGTGCCACAAATTGTGGCATATATAAAATTTCTTGGCAAAAAGCTCCTTTGTTTCAACACTTTTGTAATTCCTTCTCATCTATTATCTAATCAATAGTATCCTCACATCCGTATAAAAATCAGCATCCCTTCCTTCCAAGCAATCCTTATATTACTTGATATTAAGGCTCAACCTATAGTTTCTAATTTCTTGTTATGAAATAACATATCCATGTACCAATTGCGTACCAATTTCCCATAAAACCTTATGAAGATATAAAGACTTACATAGAAATCAAATTGCCCTCAGTCCTAGTATTTATCAACTTTTAAACCGTTTTATGGAGATATATGGTTTTCCATGAAACAGCCCCCTAAATACGATGCCTAATTTCATTTTATATCTCCTTTGGTTTCTCTTTCATGCAGGTATCCATATAAAAAGCCTTAACAGCTATGTCAGTATGCATAGTAAGGCTTAAAAGTAAATCGTTGGATTTTATCAGGATAGTGTAATATTTTCTTTTCTACAACTTGCGCCTGTTCGGCATAAGTAAACCGAAACTTATGGAAGGGTTCCGCTTATGAATCCAAAAAATCTCTTAAATGATTTTCTCCGTTCTTGGCACATCCTTCGGTATATCACCCATAAACAGAAACGTATAAACGTAATGTGAAAATTATAAAACCGTTTCACTGGAATGTCTGCGTATATCTCTTCCGTCATACATAATTCGGACAATATTTACATGGTATCTGCCGAATAAACTCTGTCCGCTTTTACGTCAGCCATGCCTTTTTCCATTTCCGCACCAAACTGTTCTCCGGTAAGAGAGCCTTGTTTCTTTTTCAACTCTTCTTTCAAATATTCATACCTGCAGCGTTTTTCTTCTTTTGCAAAATGTACTTCCCGTGACTGAACGGGGTTTTTCTCATAAGAAAGCGCCTCCGCTCCAAACTGCTCGCTTGTCAGATCAAATACACAATCCCCCACCACATTATAACAATGATAATTTCCGTCGGGCCGCAATATGCCATAAACATCCCCGCCAAAAACATCCTGCGCAAGGAAGGCGGTGACGGAGCACTGTCCCAACGTCTTATTCTCCTTCGTCCAGCTGTTCCTCATTCTTGGCGCGCAGGTATCCGCACACCAGATCTCCGAAAGCAGGTCGTAGAGCTGTCTGGGATTCTGAATCTGCTTGTATTCATCTGCAGCAGCGGGCACATCCGCATGTTCCCAGCCATAAAAGGAATATTCTTTCATCCGCCGTTACACCTCTTTTTTTGATAACTACACCACGCCACCAACCACCACTTCAAGTGGTGGTTAGGTTTGCCCCCCAAGAGGTCTGTGTTACTTGCGCGCCTAAAAGGCGGGTGTCGCAAGCATCGTTACTGGCTGCCTCTAAAAAGAGGCTCCCTCACCATCTTCTTTTTTTGAGTCTTCCGACTACTCTTGTATATACTTCTTTATCGCTTCTTCGGTGATATTTCCTACTGTTGCGACATAGTAGCCCCTTGCCCAAAATGCTTTGTTCCACTTGCTTTGCAATTCCGGATACCTGTCATATATCATTAAGGTACTTTTCCCTTTCAGATATACCATAAAACTGGAGATACTTATCTTTGGTGGTACACTTACACAGAGATGCACATGGTCCGTACACACTGCTCCTTCCACAATCTCAATCCCTTTGTATTTACAGAGTGTGGCAATTATCTCCCTTACATCGGCTCGTACCTGTCCGTACAACTGCTTTTTTCTATACTTCGGGATGAATACGATATGATACTAGCATTTCCATCCCGTATGTGATAAACTTTTATTGTCCATTTGGATCGCCTCCTATTCTTTGAGTTGGCTTGCGACACCATGCTCATTGTATCCTAGGAGGCTTTTTCTGTTATCCGTATCGCCCCTGCTTCACTCTATTCTCCCCAGCATAGCTGGGGGATTAGGGCTTTCATTCACCGGATAGGTAATTTTTTAAATCTTCTATCAATTGATTCGTTCTTAGCTTTCTTCCCTCGCTATTCAAGTGAAACACAGTGTCATAAAAATATTTCTCATCATAAATATAATCTGTATAATCTGAAATAACCGGCGCATTTAATTTCTGTGCTAATTGCGTTTGAAACGTTTCATATAATTCTAAGTCGGGCGTATATTCGTTTCCCGCAATTGGATACGCGGCGATCAACATGGTTGCGCCTCTCTCCTTCAAAAACGCATTCAATTCATTCAATCTTTTACATACATCTTCTGAAATAGATGGAACGATAATATCTCCATCATGAAATTCATATTCTAATCCCTGATCCTCCAACTCTCTATACTTTCTTATATATTTTGCACAAAAAAGCCTTTATTTCAGCCATTTG
>JAMPAW010000257.1 GCA_023666975.1 Clostridium sp. | reverse complement strand
TGTAGTATTGATTTTATCATTTACAATGGGGATGTGCAAGTGCAGGTTGAGAAAAAAACAGGGAGAATATTTGGGATAAGATGAATTTAAGGGTTTACTTTCGTCGAAAGTGTGTTATAATCAGAAGAGTTACATATCTATAATCTATATTTCAAATTTTATTCAGTAGATTAATTTATCCAGTAGATTAATGATTAAAAAGGAGATTTTATGAATTACAATAGTATGACTTTGCAGGAGTTGAAGCTGGCTGCAAAGGAAATGGGAATGAAGGGTGTTACTGCCATGAAGAAGGCCGAGTTGCTGGAGCTTTTGAACAATGCGCAGAAACAGGAGATGTCTAAGAAGCCCGTGAGAAAAAAGGAGTCTGCAAACAGGCGTATTGCAGACGGTGGACAGGCTGCGGAAAAGAGAGAAAGTGCAATAAGGAAGAGAGTGGACACAGGCAGACAGGCGGCGGAAAACAGAGGTGAAGCAGAGAGCCGGCGCATGACTGAGGGCAGAAGTGAAGCAGAGGGCCGGCGCATGACGGAAAGCAGAAGTGAAGCAGAGGGCCGGCGCATGGCGGAGGGCAGAGGTGAGCCGGAGGGTCGGCGCATGGCGGAGAATAGAAGTGAAGCAGAAGGCCGGCGGGAAAATAATACGCCTGTGGATAATAATCTCGACAGCGGCAAGGAAGCGAACGGGATTCTGGAAGTCATGGCAGACGGATTCGGTTTTATCCGGTGTGCAAATTATCTTCCAGGAGAGAATGATATCTATGTGTCACCTGCGCAGATTAAGCGATTTAATTTGAAGACAGGGGATATCATTGTCGGCAATCAGAAAGTGAAGACGGAGAAGGAGAAATTTGCCGCACTTCTCTATATCAAAACCATTAATGGCTATCCGCTGGAGGAAGCGATGAAGCGCAAGAATTTTGAGGACCTGACACCGATTTTTCCGGATGAGAGGATTAAGCTGGAAAATGAAAATGCCAGAGGGGTTTCCATGCGTATTATGGACCTTTTGGCACCGATAGGCAAAGGACAGAGAGGAATGATTGTGGCACCGCCAAAAGCGGGAAAGACTACCCTGTTAAAGCAGATTGCAATCAGTATCAGCCGGACATATCGAAATATGCATCTGATTGTCCTGCTGATTGACGAACGGCCGGAGGAGGTTACGGATATTCGCGAGTCTATTGAAGGCCCGAATGTCGAGGTGATTTATTCTACGTTTGATGAGCTTCCCGAACATCATAAGCGGGTATCGGAAATGGTATTGGAACGTGCGAAGCGTCTGGTGGAGCACAAGGAAGATGTGGTGATTCTGCTGGACTCCATTACCAGACTGGCGAGGGCATATAATCTGACTGTTCCGCCGAGCGGAAGGACGCTGACCGGTGGCTTGGACCCCGCAGCGCTTCACATGCCAAAGAAATTTTTTGGCGCTGCCCGCAATATGCGGGAAGGCGGTTCGTTGACGGTATTGGCAACTGCTTTGGTGGAGACTGGCTCAAAGATGGACGATGTAGTGTTTGAAGAATTTAAGGGAACCGGTAATATGGAGCTTGTGTTAGACAGAAAGCTGTCAGAAAAGAGGATATTCCCGGCGATTGATGTGGCCAAATCAGGAACAAGAAGAGATGACCTTTTGCTGACTGCATTGGAGCAGGAGGCTGTTTATGCAATGCACAAGGAGTTTTCCGGCAATCGTGCCGAGGAGTCGATTGAAGAGGTATTGCGGTTATTCCTGCGCACCAAAAATAATCAGGAATTTCTGGATTTGATTAAACGGTCACTGCTGAGAAAGTAGAGTGGATAAGCTTTGGCATTAACCGCAGATAATATTCATGATAAAATAAAAACCGCTGCAATCCTTGATATTGGTAAATCAGGATTACAGCGGTTTTCTGTTTTTAGAGAATGTTTCCCACTAAAACGGATTATTTCACTTTGACCTTAACTGCTTTGTATACGCCATTCTGTGCGCAGGCATACACTGTGCAGGTCCCTTTTTTCTTGGCTTTGATTTTGCCTTTCTTATTCACGGTGACAATATCCTTGTCGGAAACAATATAACGGACTTTGTCTGTGTGCCTCTTTAATTTTTTCCCTTTTGGCATAACCATTTTGGCATTCATTTTTGCTGTCTTGCCAACCTTAACCGTAATGGTCTTTTTCTTGACGGTGATTTTGGATGGGTTGGAATAACTGTCCGTCTTGGCTCCGGTATAGGAATGCAGCAGCAGGCTCTGCCCGATTGCCATTTTCTGTCCGTTGACGATTTTGTAGGCTACAATGCGGTATTTGTACCATTTATTTTTCTTGAGCTTTGTTTTCTTATAGCTTGTCTTGGAAGCAGAGGTAATATCCTTTACCTTCTTCAACTTATTTTTCTTCTCGTTTGCATTGCATATATTGGTATATACAAAATATCCGTCTGCGCCGGCTACCTTTTTCCATTTCAATTTGGCGGAGGTGGTGCTGGATGTAACAGTTGCCACGATTGTACCGGTATCAAAGTTGTCATATAAATCCTTATCCAGCTTCTGGCTCTGGGCTGCAGCTGCATTGTACAATGCGTCATAAGGCTGGCCGCCTGCCGCCTGTAAGAGCTGGTTAATCATATCCTTGACTTCCTGCGTTAAGGTGTCCCATTTTTCCTTTGCATTGAGAATATTGATAATGTTTTTCTCTGTTACGGTCGTAATCAGGTTGCCGTCTGCATCGGTCAAATTGTCCTTAATGAAAGAATCGGCGGCCTGCTTGTTCTGCTCTTCTTTTGCCGCCTTGTCCTTGGCAAGCTGTTCCGCTTTGGCAACGGTATCATTCATGGCTTTATCCGCCTCGGAAACAGCAGTATTGACTTCTATTTTCGTTGTTGCCGAATCAATCTTTGTGCCGGCGCTATCCGCTGCACCTGTGATTTCCTTCTTTGCGTCCGCTTTTTCCATATCGCTCAGATTAGGAATGCTGTCCACTTTCTGCTTGGCGGTTTCGGCAGCCTTGCTGACCTCATCCTTTGCGGCCTGTTTTTCGTTCTCCTTGCCGCTTTCGGGGATGTAATAGATACCCTCTCCTTTTTGCTCGCCGTCTAGTAAAATGGAGCCGTTCTTAGAGACTTCAACTTTATAGGTATCACCTGATCTTGTAATTGTTGGATTGCCTGAATTGCCTACTGTTTGAATGTTATGGGTTAAATCCTTGTATTTGACATTGATTTCATCTATTTTAATCCTATCTCCGTTCAGCCAATAAAGAATGCCGTTATCCAATAGGAAACGGGCACCCGGTGCATCAACGTCTACCCTCAGATTGTTAGAATTTTTACCCGTAAGTAGAAATTCGCCTCCCTCGTCTTCATGGTAAACATCAATGAGATAATTTTGTCCCACCTGTTTATAAAAGATGTGAAACCAACTCCCTGCAGTGCTGTTGACTGCATTAAAACGTACATCTACGATTGGATACTCTGCAGGCATAGGTTCATCTTCGTCAGGAGCTACACGCCAACCGTTACTAGTATAATCGGTCTGATTCTTCATTTCTCCCCAAGCGCCGGCTTCCTCATCATAATTCACTTCTGCAGCCTGTACAAGATTTGCCGGTAATACAGGTACCACCATAACTGCTGTGAGCAGTGTGGCAAAGCACCGCTTCATCAGTTTACTGCTTTTTCTCATTTTTAACTCCTCCTTTTTCCGTAAAAATGCCGGTTAGAAATTCCGCTTATACCCCATATTGCGGACATCCAAGCATTTTCTACTAATTGATATACACTATTCTATCAAATTTTCCCTGTCAGGGCAATCGCTTAATATTTTTTATCGCTATCAAAGTTTCGATAAATCAATTTCTGCGCTCTGGCTCGTCATGTTATACTCGCGAACGAAATTGATTGCCTATCTAAAATATGGTTTTACCGGCTGATTCTATTTGTTCGTCCGTCAGCAGATAAAATAATTTCCCTGAAAGTGCTTGCAATCCCTGATAGATTATGCTAAACTGTAGAAGTTGTTTAGGCGGGTTGGAATCTGCCAATATTTATAGAGAGGTGAAAAGGAATGAAAGAAGGAATTCATCCAAATTATTATCAGGCAAAAGTGGTTTGTAACTGTGGTAACGAGTTTGTAACCGGTTCGACAAAAGAAGAGATTCATGTAGAGATTTGTTCTAAATGTCATTCTTTCTATACCGGTCAGCAGAAGGCTGCACAGGCTCGCGGTCGTATTGATAAATTCAACCGTAAGTACG
>JAMPAW010000256.1 GCA_023666975.1 Clostridium sp. | reverse complement strand
ACTTTGCTTTCCTTAACCGCATTATTACTTTTGTATTTTTTATAATTAGTTTCACATATTTCCAAGTTTCCATATTTTGACATAAGTTCTACAATCTTTTCATGAATCATCTGACCTTCATTGTTATAACTCATAACAAAATATTTACATTTGACCCTGCTTAATATCAATTCCAACGCTCCCAGAGCCCTTTTCTTATAACAAAAATCAGATGACTTTTCAGCCCAATCGCGCAATCCTGTAGTGCCGGATATTTTCGGCGTGTCATTCTGTGCAATGGTTTCCAGCAAGTGATAATATGCACCATATTGTCTTTTAGTATAAGGAGGGTCCGCATACACGATATCGCAATAAAATTTTCCTGCCAGTTTTTCTGCTCTCTCACAAAAAATATCAGCAGCCTTTGCTTTACAACCATCAAAAAATGGGGCTGGATTTAATCTGATCGGATTGATTGCTCTCTTTTTCCAATATTTCATATAACATCCATATGTTCCCGCAATATTGCTTACAGGAGCAACAGCTTTTAACAAATCAGATAATAACAATGCAAATTCATTATCAGTCAAATCATTTTTCCAATCATCAATCTGCTGCCGCATGACATCAATTTTTTTAGCATTTTCTTTTGTAAAATACATTCTTTCTACGCCATCAGTCTCTATCGCTGCTGGAGAATAATGCTCAAAAATAAAGCCCCTTTTGCCCTCCAGATTATTCAAAAAATCTAATACTTGCCGATATCTTTCGGCATTAGATTTACCATTAAAATCCATTCCGATACTTTCAAATGCTGGAGGCTCATTATTCAATAAAACGGCCTTTGTTAAAATGGTTGAAAAATATAAGAAGTCATTTGCATAAACTTGATAACCCATTCTTTTAAATATAACAGATGCGCTTCCACTGCCCGAAAACAAATCCATACAACTTCTGCACTCTTTAGTATATCTTCGTATATTTTCTTCTATAAAAGCAGCAAGCTGTCTTTTGTTTCCCAAAAACTCTATGCTCATCAGCCACCTCTATATTTCCAATTCTTTTTCAATAAAGCACAAAATATTTCTTTTTAATTCTCTGATCTTGCTTACAGTAGATATATCGCTTATATTCAACATCAAAGAATATATCGTATATTTTTTCCCATTGTCTTCAATTGTCCAATGCCTGCTGTACATAGATTCTGTAGATTCACATGGACTAATTAATATACCTTTCATACATCCATGGCTGACCATGGATGCAAATATTTGATACACATCAGTGTTAATCGGTTTTTTCACGCGATTGTTTACAAAATTATTTTTGTATTTCGCATCTATAAGCAGCATCGGTTTCCCGTTTATTACAATTTTGTTATCCGGTCTCGTGTAATAAGATTTCATATCTGTATATTCTGCCTTAGCAAATAACACACTACTTTGTGCCTCGGATTTTATTGAATATTTTTCTGACACTAATGATTTCAAAATCTTCTCAATAAACTTTTCATATATCACTTCCATGGGCACAATATAACTCATCCCCCTGCCTTCCGCTTTCTGAAAAGCAGAACCATATCCGCTCGCCAGATTATTCGCTATTTCCAAAGCTTTTAAATAATGACTATATTGAGGCGGAAGCTTTGCATCTACCGGAATTCTATATGTACCGGATACTTTAGGAAGTTCTTCTCCGATTTCCCGCAACTTATTCCTGATATCATTGTTTTTTACTTTTGCCTCCAAGGACTGAGCACACCACTTTAATATGTAATTAAATTCGTTTTCGGTGTCAAAAACATCATGTTCATAGTATAAAGTACCTGCATTCGTGATAATATGTTCTAATTGTGCATACATTAACAGTCTTCCACGCAAAAATCTCGAACTGTCTTCTTCGTCGCGATATGTGTGTATTGTATCCTGACCTAATGCTTTTACCATTTCATCTATGAACATAATTGCGACATGATCATAAAAAGTCAACTGTTTCTTTGCCATATGGCTGGATTGCTGCGCAAATATCCTTCTACTGCCTGCAATGCATATCATATTAAAAAGACTTTCCCGCCATTCAATACCTGCATTCAAAAACTTAGGCATAATCTCTATTTCAACATTAGAATATGAAATAACACCAGATATACCTGAGAATTGAACCATTTGCTTCTTATTCTTTTTATAAATTTTTATAGCATCACTATGTAATCTCAGATTTTTGCACAATTCCGTATTTTTTCTCTCCAATAATTCTATTGTTTTTAAAGTATTGTCCTTTCCAAACAACGAACTTATTTCATATTCTACCAGTTCTTTGACTTCTATAGGCTTCATGAAAGCTTATTCCTTCTAACCTGAAATTCTTTGTAACCACTCAATAAATTGTAAGTCATTTAATTTTTTGTCATTAAAAATAATGGACGTAAACGCTCCCAACTCCAACTCACCATCCGTAGGCTCGATTATCTCACATGGACCTGCCTTTCCATCATCACAGCCCAAAATATACATAAGCTGCTCCTCTTTATTCCTAAATATTTCTTCCAATTGAGGGTATATCTGCTCAGATAAACTTTTTCTGAATGCACCTATCAACCTTTGGGAATTATCCGCTTCCGCGAGATTCCATACATAAGATCCTCCTAATGTATAATCTTTCCCCAAAAAAATCTTGATTTTTGAATTAATAGTGTCTACCACATTTTTCACTAAAACTTTTAACATTTTCACATCATAATCATCAATTTCAGAAGAAACTGTCGGTACATATTTCATACCTGTTATGCCAAAGTGCATTTCAAGGTCTGTATGGTTTCAATAAAGGTCGTGTCTGAAAAATCTTCTCCGCAAGGCACTATCCAAAGGAAAAATTGATTTATCCACAGAATTCATACTTGCTATAATATATACATGATATGGCATTGTAAATGGATTTGTTAACTCAAATTTTCCGTTTTTGTTTTCAAATGTCAGTTTCTCTCCAAAACTTAAATATGGCAGATTCAGTTCCACTGTTCCCGATGATTTTGTGCCGTCTGATTTCAACCTTTTATCAGGTTCAATAACCGTAATAAATTCACCAAACACTTTTGATACATTTGCTCTATTTAATTCGTCAATTACAAGAAGTGCTCTATTTCCATTAATTCGTGCATATTCACATAATTCTATCAACTTTCCTGGCCATGGCTTTATCTCAAGAAGTTTTGAACTGGCGCCATCTGTCGTCATACCAATAATAAATTCTTCATATGAATAGCTTTGATGAAAAGTTGTCCATTCGACTTTAGAATTTTCAATCATATCCTCCTCATAAAAATAATCACTCTTTTTCTTCTCGTCAAACAAAATCTCGCCGGAACCGCCATGTTCAAAAATCGATACTACCTCCTGCATTAATGTCGTTTTCCCTGTTCCGGGAGGCCCATACATCAATAAATTGGTATTCTCCATTAATTCATCATATATTCTTTCCGCTTCACTTGAAGTTTTCACTGCATCCAGGCAAAACATTCCCATTTCACTTTTCAGTATTTCTGTCCGTAGCACTGGAGGAAGATTTGGTACTTCTGTTCCCAAAAGAATTCGTCCATAATACAAATCGTCCGTTGTACGAATCAACATTACGTAACTTTTTTCATCTTTCGCCGATGGAAAACGTCCTGCTTCT
This sequence comes from Clostridium sp., assembly GCA_023666975.1. Next base: position 600 of record JAMPAW010000256.1, on the reverse strand, counting down.
ATCCACAATGGGTATGCAGTTGCAGGCCTTTGAGAAGGAATATTCCAATCTTTACGCGCAGAACCATCACCCATATACCTGACACATAATTGCGATACGTCTACAAAGTCAGAATCCCCCTCATTTCCGTATGGCTGAATATTTATCATAATATCAAATCCATTCAACGTTGTAATATTATCCCTTTTTTCATCTTTGAAAAATGATGAATAGTCTGCTTTTGAGCCTAACCTGATATCATATTGTCCTTTTGATATTCCTGACAAAGTATCAAAAGTAGCTTGATTAATGTTCCTCCAAAGTATTGCATATACATGCTTCATCACTGCTCTTCTCCTCTAAAATATATATTTTACAAACAGAATCCTATATTTTTCGTTATTTGACATATCGATAAACACCCCATATCTTATTTCCATTTTCTACAAAAACAAGATGCTATAATTATAATCTTAACTGCAAACAAAATCAATCTCTTCCCTCACATCAAGATAGGCGCGAGATAACATTAAACTCCATACATCATTTTTCAAGTCACCACCAGATCCTTTCTCCTCAGCAGAAAATCAATGATATTCATATGCACGATACCGTCATGGC
>JAMPAW010000255.1 GCA_023666975.1 Clostridium sp. | reverse complement strand
AGGAGGTGACAGAAATTTACGAATCTCTTGGGATGGATTTACCCACAGCATTGCGCATGTTTATGAATAAAAGTAAGATGGTCAAGGGAGTTCCGTTTGATGTAAGGCTTCCAGAGAATACAGTTACAAGGGCTGAGGCAATGAGAGCTTTTGAGGATCTGCGTGCGCAGGCAAGTGATCTTCCAGAGATGACACTGGAAGAAATCAATGCTGAAATATCGGCGGCAAGAGCAGAAAGAAAAAAGAGGTAACAGCATGACGTATTATGCAGTAATAGACACAAATGTATTTATATCTGCTCTTCTTTCAAAAAATAGTGATGCTGCAACGGTACAAGTTTTGCGGGCAATTCTTGATGGCAGGATTGTGCCTTTGTATCACAATGAGATTTTGGCTGAGTATGATGAGGTGCTGCATAGAGAAAAATTTCATTTTAAGGAATCGTCTATACAGATGGTGCTAACGGCGGTTAAAGAGTTTGGTGTGGAAGTTTTGATTTTCTATGAAGTGGCTATGGAAAAGCGGAATGATGATGCGTATTTAGTGACAGGAAATCAGAAATATTATCCGATTAGAGATTTTATTGTTACGCCAGCGAAGATGATGGAAATTATACAAGAAAGGGAGTATACAGATGGATAAGCAGAAGTTTAACATGAGTATAAAAGAGGCAGACAATAATTCGTTAAGAATTGGCGTTGCAAATCGTATTGTACAGCTTTTATAGAAACAGCGTTAAAGTAATAATGAGAATAGTGCCAAACGATGGGGATGGGAGTTGTGCCAAAATGCAAAAGATGTCTGCAATTCTAGTGGAAAAGTAAAAATAAGTATTGATTTTGATAAAGGACAAAGAAAGGTGTTTTTCAGACACAATGGTAAAGCCTTTTCACTGGATAATATATTGTCGCTTATAAATCAGGCATCTTCTAAGGATCGTAATGATGGTAGTGAGAGAAGAAGTGGAAAGTTTGGAACGGGATTTATTACAACTCATCTGTTATCAGAAGTAGTGAATATTTCTGGAATTCCTGAGGTTGGTTCCGAGTATTCTAAGAAGATGCATACATATTGACTTTTATGCTTTGTAATCGTATAATGATAAGCACGAAAGTCAATAGAAAGTAGGGGATTATTGTGGGAGTAACTGAAGAAATTATTAAAATGGCAAAAAAGAATAATGGAACAGTTACTACTGCAATGGTGGTTGCAGCAGGTTTTTCTCGTGGGAATATCAAATATCTTGTTGATAAAGGTGTGATTGAGAAATCTGCCAGAGGTGTATATATTTTGCCACAATTCTGGGATGATGAAATTTTCAATTTGCAGAATCGATTTAAAAGAGGAATTTATTCTCATGAAACAGCATTGTTTCTATGGGATTTAACAGATAGAACTCCAAATAAGTATCATATGACTTTTCCGATGAATTATAATATGACAAAGCCAAAAGAGGAGAATATCCGATGTATACAGTGTAAAAAAGAATTATATGATTTGGGAATATCAGAGGTATCTACCCCGGGAGGAAATATCGTAAAAGCTTATAATGTGGAGCGGACTCTTTGCGATTTATTAAGACCTCGCAACCATGTAGATATTCAGGTAGTGACGGAAGCGTTTAAGCATTATGCAACAGGAACTAATAAAAATATTCCTATCTTGTCAGAGTATGCAAAAATATTAAAGGTTGAAGCAAAACTCAGATCATATCTGGAGGTGCTGTTATGAAGAATGCAATGCAGCTAAAGGCGATCATTAAAAATATTGCAAAGGAAAAACACATATCAGCACAGCTTGTAATGCAGAATTTTATGTTAGAAAGATTGTTGGAACGAATATCCGTTTCAACATATCGGAAAAATTTTATTCTGAAGGGCGGTTTTTTGATTGCAGCAATGGTTGGTCTTGACACTAGAGCAACTATGGATATGGATGCGACAATAAAAGGTTTACCTTTAAATGAGCAGACTGTTCGGGAAATGTTTGAAGAAATCTGTAAAATAGAATTAAATGACGATGTGACGTTTAGTTTTCGTAGTATTGGTGAAATTCGTGAGGGAGATGAATATAACGGCTATCGAGTTTCATTATCTGCAAATTATCCACCAATGGCAGTCCCTTTGAAGCTGGATATAACCATAGGGGATAAGATAACTCCAAAAGAAATCGAATATCAGTTCAAACTTCTTTTGGAAGACAGAAGTATTTCGGTGCTTGCTTACAACTTAGAAACAATAATGGCGGAAAAATTGGAAACGGTAATATCCAGAGGCGACCAGAATACAAGACCGAGAGATTATTACGATATATACATATTGGCTAAGCTGCAATATTCAAACATAGAATTCAATGCATTAAAGGCGGCATTGAACGTAACAGCACAGAAACGTGGTTCGATAGTAGTGGTTAAAGATTATCGTAAAATTTTGGACACAGTCAGGAACAGTGAGATCATGCAGAAACAGTGGGAAAATTATCAAAGAGATTTTGAATATGCGATAGATATTGCATTTGAAGATGCGTGTGATGTGGTTGAGCAGTTGGCGGATAGTCTTATAAAAATGGAAATAGATGATGAAGTAAATTTTTAAGGCGGTGAAAAAATAGTGAACTCTAACCTTGTTTCATTAAATAAATTAAAAGATGATATAAAAGCGATGAAAATTATTTCAATATTTCTTAAACCGGAACAAAGAAAACAATTGAAAGATATGGAAAAACAGATGGAAAATATGATTGTTCAAACAAGAAATTTTAATGATAGATTTTCTCCACTTGGCTGGTGTGCATACGATAGTATGAGTTTTTGCTCATGGAAGATGTAAATTCAGTATTTGAACAGAATGAATTAGAAGCTGCAGAACAAATTTTGATTAACTATTATAAGTCAGAAGTTAGCAAAATTACTTATTGGATAGCAAATAGTTCAGAAGCTTTTACTGTGAGATATGATCTAATACAACGTTTTTTGAAGACCATTTCGCAGGACGTTATCATGCAAGTGTTCTACTGGGGTTGATTATAGTAGATGGTGCAGTTAACGATTATACAAAAAGTATAGGCTTTTTTGCAGAGGGAACGGAGGTTGATGCATGGGATTGTTTAGTTGGGTGTAGTGATGGATTATCAAATTTGAAAAATATTTTAATCAGAAACGTACAAAAACTAATATAGAGATGATTAAAGTTCCATACCGTAATGGAATTATACATGCTCGCGATTTGAATTTTTTGCGCGCATGAAAGAAAACCGACAAATTAAAAAGGAAATTTCAGAATGGGAAAGGAAAACGGTGGTTATCGGAAAGGATATTCTTGTTAATGGAATGGCAGAGGATTATAGTAAATATCCATATATTGTAGTGGTCGTTGAAATGTTGCTTGCTTGGAAAGAGAGAAACTATGGAAAATTATCAATGTACATGCGAAAGATGTTTTCTTCAAATATTTCAGATAAAAAAAGAGCAGGTGAGTGTCGAAGATTTTTTGAAAAAAAGATGTTGGATACTTTTGAAATAATTGAAATTGAAGAACGTGCATGTGCGTTATCAAAAGTAGTAGTCAAAGTTTGGTGGAATATTGATAATTATAAAAAGGAAGCGGTCCTAACGTTAGGCTGTTTTTATGAAAGTAATACCGAACAGGTTGGTCTTCCGTGGAGAAACAACGGGAAATGGATATTGATGCCTTGGGACATACAAGGACTATACCAATGATTTTGATATTCAATTACTACACCATTTGCCCGTAAATCTGCGTAGATTTATAATGGATTACGCAGACTAAGAGTAAAAACCAAAAATGAAAAAAGTGCCAAAAAGCCTGAAAAATCAAGGCTTGTAGGCTTATGAAGGGATATAAAAGATATGATTAAAATATTATTCATCTGCCACGGCAGTAATGTTAAGAAAGGCCGGAAATGCTGATTTTACGGTATGATTTGAACCATGAAGGATTGTTTTACTAAGATTTTACTAAGAATGATGATTTTTGAGAAGCACCAGCACGATATGGTTTTAATGCCCTCCTTGTTATATATGGATAACGAGAGGGCATTTTTATACAATAGAGTCAATCAAATTACAACAGAAAAACAGTCGGCAATTATCGGGAGAAAATCCGACTTTGCAAACAAGGCGGGTATAACTCTATAAAATAAGTTTTAAGAAAAGAAAATGCTCTATGTAGCGGGCGAAAAAAGATTAGAAAGGCTCTGTGTATGATAAATATGCAGGGCTTTTCACTTTTGGACATCATGTCTAAAAGTTAT